>NZ_CBDRIY010000017.1:0-116025 GCF_965344335.1 Nocardiopsis eucommiae | reverse complement strand
GGGGGGGGGCGGGGAACCTTTCCCCCCCCCCCCCCACCACGTCACCGCCCGGCTACCGGCCGGGGCGGTAGACCGGCTGGGTCTGCGGGTTGAACTCCTCGTAGGTGACGCGCTCCGCCGCGCGTAGGCGCGGGTCGGTCAGCTTGAGGACGTCCAGACCCCGGTCGATGTCGGACGAGTACACGTAGCCGTTGTAGTAGTACGTCGACCACGTGTCGTTGTTCTGGACGTCCGGGTCGATCCGGTCGTCGGCGTCGAAGTAGCCGATCTCCCGGGGGTTGGTCGGGTCGTTGAAGTCGATCACCGAGACGCCGCCCTGGTACCACGACTGCACGAAGAAGTCCTGGCCCGGGACCGGGATGAGCGAGCCGTTGTGCGCCACGCACACCTGGTCGCCCTGGTGACGGTCGATCTTGAAGTAGCTCGCGAACTCCAGCGTCGTGTCGGCGCCCTCACCGTCGAGGGCGTAGATCGCGTTGGCGCCGCGCTCGGGACCGATCTCCTCGGTGCAGGTGGGCGCTCCGCCACCGCCGAGCTCGTCGGTGAACAGCACCGTCCGGGCGTCGTTGGTGAAGGTCGCGGAGTGCCAGAACGCGAAGTTCTCGTCCTGGACCACCTCGGTGACCACCGGGTCGACCGGGTCCGAGATGTCCATGATGATGCCGTCACCCATGCAGGCGCCCGCGGCGATGTCCTTGGACGGGAAGACCGTGATGTCGTGGCAGCCGGTGGTCGTGCGGTGGCCACCGTCCGGGAACAGCACCGGCTCGTTGACCAGGGACGCCTCCGAAGGAGCGTCCAGCGGCACCTCGATGATCCCGATCTTGTCGTGCGGCGGCTGGCAGTTGGGGAAGCTGGCCGAGGGCGAGTACGAGGACACGTACACGTACTCGCGCTCCGCGTCACCCGGCACGAGGGTCAGGGTGTGCGAGCCGCAGTCGGTGCGCACGGCCGAGACGTACTGCGGATTGGCCTTGTCCGAGATGTCGAAGATCCGGACGCCCTCGAACCCGTTCGGGTCGGTGACCGGGACGGAGGGGGCGCCGCACTCGTCGTTCGCGCGGGGGTAGTCCACAGCGAAGTACAGGAGGTCACCGCTGACCGCCACGTCGCCCTGGCCACCGGGGCACAGGACCTCCGAGACGATCGTCGGGGACTCGGGCTCGGAGATGTCGTAGATCACGAAGCCGTCGTAGTTGCCGCCGATGGCGTAGTCGCCGGTGAAGGCCAGGTCCGAGTTGGTGTTGCTGATCGCGTCGGGCTTGGGGACGTTCGCGACGTGCTCGACGTTGTCGCTGGAGATCTGGTCCGAGGGCGGGGTGTCCGCGTACGCGGCCGCCGGGCCGAGGAGCCCGGCGAACAGCGTCGCGGCCGCGGCGGTCGCGAGTGCGGCGACACGGCGCGAGGAGGAGCGCATGGGTCGGCCTTTCCTGGTGGGGGTTCGGGGATGGGTGACAGCACGCGGGGGTGCCGCGCGTGGCCCGCGCGGCACCCCGGTGCGTCGTGGCCGGTTACCGCCCGGGACGGTAGGCCGGCTGGGTCTGCGGGTTGAACTCCTCGTAGGTCACCCGTTCCGCCGCGCGCAGGCGCGGGTCGGTGAGCTTGAGGACGTCCAGGCCGCGACGCATGTCCGAGGAGTAGACGTGGCCGTTGTAGTAGTACGCGGACCAGGTGCTGCCGTTGTCGATGTCCGGGTCGATCCGGTCGTCGGGGTCGAAGTAGCCGATCTCGCGGGGGTTGCTGAGGTCGTTGAAGTCGATGATCGAGACGCCGCCCTGGTACCAGGACTGCACGAAGTAGTTCTTCCCCGGAACGGGGATGAGCGACCCGTTGTGCGCGACGCAGGTCTGCTGGTCGCCCTGGTGACGGTCGATCTTGAAGTAGCTCGCGAACTCGAGGCTGTGCCCGCCGTCGGCGGTCTCGTCCAGGGCGTAGATCGCGTTGGCGCCGCGCTCGGGACCGATCTCCTCGGTGCAGGTGGCCGCGCCACCGCCGCCGAGCTCGTCGGTGAACAGGACGGCCTCGGCGTCGTTGGTGAAGGTCGCGGAGTGCCAGAACGCGAAGTTCTCGTCCTGGACCACCTCGGTGACCACCGGCTCGATCGGGTCTGAGATGTCCATGATGATGCCGTCACCCATGCAGGCCCCGGCGGCGAGGTCCTTGGACGGGTAGACCGTGATGTCGTGGCAGCCCTCGGTGGGACGGAGCAGACCGGGCTGGTCGTGGTTGCCGCCGTCCGGGAACAGCACCGGCTCGTTGACGATCGCGGCCGACCCCGGGTCGTCCAGCGGGACCTCGATGATGGCGATCTTGTCGTGCGGCGGCTGGCAGTTCGGGAACGCGGCCGAGGGCGCGTAGGACGAGACGTAGACCAGCTCGGTCGAGGGGTCCGCGCCGGGCACGAGGGTCAGGGTGTGCGAGCCGCAGTCGGTGCGCACGGCCGAGACGTACTGCGGATTGGCCTTGTCCGAGATGTCGAAGATCCGGACGCCCTCGAACCCGTTCGGGTCGGTGACGGGCACCGCGGGGGCGCCGCACTCGTCGTTCGCGCGGGGGGAGTCCACCGCGAAGTACAGGAGGTCGCCGCTGACGGAGACGTCGCCCTGGCCGCCGGGGCACACCACCTCGGTGACGATCGTCGGGTCGGCGGGGTCCGCGACGTCGTAGATCACGAAGCCGTCGTAGTTGCCGCCGATGACGTAGTCACCGGTGAAGGCCAGGTCCGAGTTGGTGTTGCTGACCGCCGCCGGCTTGGGGACGTTGGCCAGGTGCTCGACGTTGTCGCTGGTGACGCTGTCGGAGGGCGGGGTGTCGGCGTACGCTGCCGCCGGGCCGAGGAGCCCGGCGAACAGGGTCGCCGCCGCGGTCAGCGCGACGGCCGTCGCACCGCGCGGGACGCGACCGGCCCGTGACGGGGGAGCTGCGGGCATGGTTTCTCCAGATCGGTTGGGGGACGGGGAGTGGAGGGGGCGGGACGCGGCGGGGCCGTGGCCGTCGAGCCACGGCCCCGTTCTCTCCCGTTTGCCCTGACTCCCCAGGAGGAGCCACCGGGAGAGGTCGTGGCCCGCGTCAGCGGCCCGGTCGGTAGCTCGGCTGCGACTGCGGGTTGAACTCGTCGTAGGTGACGCGAGCGGCGGAGCGCAGGCGGGGGTCGTCGAGTCGGATCACGTCGAGGCCGCGCGTGATGTCGGAGGAGTAGACGTAGCCGTTGTAGTAGTACGCCGACCACGAGCCGCCCAGGACGAGGTTGTCCTCGTCGATCGGGGCCCGGTCGAAGTAGCCGATCTCGCGGGGGTCGGTCGGGTCGTTGAAGTCGATCACCGAGACGCCGCCCTGGTACCACGACTGCACGAAGAAGTCCTGGCCCGGGACCGGGATCAGCGAACCGTTGTGCGCGACGCAGTTCTCGGTGTCGCTCTGGGTGCGCGGGATCTTGTAGTAGCTCTCGAAGTCGAGCTCGGGCGCGCCGTCCTCGCCGCCGATGGTGTAGATGGCGTTGGCGCCGCGCTCGACGCCGTAGTCCTCGGTGCAGATGGCGCCGCCACCGCCGCCGAGCTCGTCGGTGAAGATCACGGTGCCCGCGTCGTTGGTGAAGGTCGCGGAGTGCCAGAACGCGAAGTTCTCGTCCCGGACCACGTCGGTGACCACCGGCTCGATCGGGTCGGAGATGTCCATCAGGATGCCGTCACCCATGCAGGCCCCGGCGGCGAGGTCGATCTCCGGGTAGGCGGTGATGTCGTGGCAGCCCGTCGTGTTGCGGTTGCCGCCGTCCGGGAACAGCACCGGTTCGTTGACCAGCGCGGCCTCGGAGGGGTTGTCCACGGGGATCTCGATCACGGAGATCTTGTCGTGCGGCGGCTGGCAGTTGGGGAAGTTGGCCGAGGGCGAGTACGAGGACACGTACACGTAGTCGTGCTCGCCGTCCTTGCCGGGCACCAGGGTGTTGGTGTGCGAGCCGCAGTCGGTGGCCACGGCCGCGACGTAGGCGGGGTTGGCCTTGTCCGAGATGTCGAAGACGCGGATGCCCTCGAACCCGTTCGGGTCGGTGGTGGGGACCGAGGGGGCGCCGCACTCGTCGTTGGCGCGGGGGTAGTCCACGGAGAAGTACAGGAGGTCGCCGCTGACGGAGACGTCACCCTGGCCGCCGGGGCACAGGACCTCGGAGACGACCGTCGGGGACTCGGGCTCGGAGATGTCGTAGACGACGAAACCGTTGTAGTTGCCGCCGATCGCGTAGTCACCGGTGAAGGCCAGGTCGGTGTTGTAGTCACCCATGGCCTCGGACTTCGGGACGTTGGTCACGTGAGTGACGTTCGCGCTGGTCTCGGCGTCGCTCTCGAAGGGGATCTGGTCCGCCGAGGCGGCGGCCGGGCCGAGGAGGCCCAGGGTCAGGGCTGTGGCACCGACGAGAGCGAGGGCCGTGGAGCCACGACGGAACCGCGGGCGTCCTGAACGGGAGGGGACGGGGGACGACGCCATGCGTACTCCTGATTCCTAATGGAGCGAAACAGGAAGAACGTACACAGTTCAACATCAATATGTATAGAGGGAAACAAAAGAAACATGGTTGTTTACAGGGTGTCGAGCCGACCCGATCCCCCTACGCACCGTGTCGAGACCGGCCCGGTTCCGGGTGCGGCGGCCACCGCCGCCGCACCCGTCCGGTCAGCCGTTCGGGAGCTCCGGCTGCGACTGCGGGTTGAACTCGTCCAGCACCACGGACTCCGCCCCCTCGAACCGGGGGTCGGTGAGCTTGAGGACGTCCAGACCGCGCTGCATGTCGGACGAGTAGACGTGCCCGTTGTAGTAGTACGCGGACCAGGATCCGGCGGTGACCAGCTGCCCGGGGTCGAGCGGGCCACGGTCGAAGTGCCCCACCTCGACCGGCGCGTCGGGGTCGGTGAGGTCGATGACCGAGACCCCGCCCTGGTACCAGGACTGCACGAAGTAGTCCTCGCCGGGGACCGGGATCAGCGAACCGTTGTGGGCCACACAGTTCTCGGTATCGGTCTGGTGGCGAGGCAATTTGTAGTAACTCCGAAATTCCAGTTCAGGGCTCTCCCCCGACGTGTCCAACGAGTGGACGGCGTTGGCCCCGCGCTCGGGACCGATCCTCTCGTTGCAGGTCGCGGCGGAACCCGAGCCGAGTTCGTCGGTGAAGACCACGTTCCGCGCGTCGTTGGTGAAGGTCGCGGAGTGCCAGAAGGCGAAGTTCTCGTCCTGGACGCGCTCCACCACCTCCGGCCGGAGCGGGTCCGTGATGTCGAGCAGCAGGCCGTCGCCCAGGCAGGCCGCGGCGGCCAGGCCGCGCGCGGGGTAGGCGGTGATGTCGTGGCAGCCCGTGGTGCTGGTGTGGCCCCCGTCCGGGAACAGCACCGGCTCGCTGACCAGTGCGGCCTTCTCGGGGGCGTCGTGCGGCACCTCGATGACGCCGATCTTGTCGTGCGGCGGCTGGCAGTTCGGGAAGGCCTCCGACGGCGAGTACGAGGACACGTACACCACGTCGCTGCGCCCGTCCGCCCCCGGCACCAGGGTGTTGGTGTGCGAGCCGCAGTCGGTGGCCACAGCCGCGACGTACCTCGGGTTCGCCTTGTCCGAGATGTCGAAGATCCGTAGTCCCTCGAAGCCGCTTGGGTCCGTGGCCGGAACGGACGGCGCCCCGCACTCGTCGCTCGCGCGCGGGTAGTCCACCGAGAAGTACAGGAGGTCGCCGCTGACGGAGACGTCGCCCTGGCCGCCCGGACACACCACCTCGGAGACGATCGTGGGCGACGCCGGTTCGGAGATGTCGTAGACGACGAAGCCGTCGTAGTTGCCGCCGATCAGGTAGTCACCGGTGAAGGCCAGGTCGGAGTTGGGCGACCCGTCCAGCGCCTCGGGCTTGGGCACGTTGGCCAGGTGCACCACTCCCCCGCCGGTGCTCACGCCGTCGTCGGCGCTGGCGCCCGGAACCGTCATCCCGGCCGCCGCGACCACGGCGAGCGCGACCGCCCCGTGACGCCGTCCCGTTGCCGAAGCCATGCGGCCACCCCCCAAAACAACCCAAAGAAGTCATCTGACTACAATGGGTTGTACTATCCGCAGAGTGCACAAGCCAGGCGAAACGCCGAGAACGGACGCCTCGGGGAACCCGGCGTACGGACACGGCGCCGACGACACACCCGCGACACTGGACAAAACACCCTTCGAGTGAGTAGAAAACCCGCAGGACGTCGGGTCAGCCGACACCGGTGGGCGACCGCTCCACCGACCCCCACCCCTGGAGGAGACCTCGTGCGCCGCCTGGCACTCGCAGCCGGAACCGCCCTCGTGCTGCTCGGAGTCTCGGCCTGTTCCGGTGACGAGGGACAGCAGTCCGCCAACGTCATCGCCCCGGGCGCGCCCGGCGAGGCCTCGACGCCCGCCACGGCCGACCAGATCGCCGCACTGGCCGAGGAGCAGGGCCACAACGAAGCGGACGTGACCTATCTGGTGAAGATGATCGAGCACCACCGGCAGGCCCTGGAGATGACCGACCTGGTCGCGGACCGCTACGAGCGCGACGGCATCGAGCGCATCGCGGACCGCATCGCCGCCGCGCAGGGCCCCGAGATCACCGCCATGGAGAGCTGGCTGGAGGTGAACGTCTTCGGCCCCGCCCGGGAGAACCCCGCCCACCAGAACTTCTGCGGCCTGGAGGGTGACGGCACCCACCACTCCACCGACGACGACGTGGTCGCCTGCGACCTCCAGGTCGACCACGACGACATGGAGGGCATGGTCTCCGACGAGGACATGGAACGCCTGGCCGACGCCGACGGCGACGCGTTCGACCAGCTCTTCGTGGAGCTCATGACCGCCCACCACGAGGGCGCGGTCACCATGGCCGAGGAGGCCATGGCGGAGGGCAAGGACCAGGAGGTCCTGCGGATGGCCAACGACCTCATCGCCGAGCAGAACACCGAGATCGCCCGCATGGAGGGGGTCCTCGAAGGCGGAGGGTGACCGGTCCGCGCCGGACACGAGAAGGGGCGCCCTTCCCGCGGGAAGGGCGCCCCTGAGCTCACGGCGGCCGCGCCGCGCGGTCCCAGCCGCTCACGGCGGCGCGGACCCGCCGGTCAGGCCGACTTCTCCTGGCGGCCGTCCTCGTCCGCCTCCAGCTGGGCGCGCGGCACGATCGTCGGGTTCACGTGCTGCTCCACCGACTCACGGGTGATGATCACCTGGCCGACGTCCTCCCGGCTGGGCACCTCGTACATCACCGAGAGCAGGACCTCCTCGATGATGGCGCGCAGACCACGGGCACCGGTCCCCCGGATGATGCCCTGCTCCGCGATGGCCTCCAGGGCGTCCTGGGTGAACTCCAGCTCGACGTTGTCCAGCTCGAACAGCCGCTGGTACTGCTTGACCAGGGCGTTCCGGGGCTCGGTGAGGATCTGGATCAGCGCGGCCTTGTCCAGGTTGTGCACGCTGGTGATCACCGGCAGACGGCCGATGAACTCCGGGATCATCCCGAACTTGAGCAGGTCCTCCGGCATGACCTCGCCGAACAGCGCGGTCCCGGCCATCTCGCTCTTGGGCCGCAGCACGGCGTTGAAGCCCATGCCCTGCTGCCCCGTGCGGGACTCGATGATCTTCTCCAGCCCCGCGAAGGCGCCACCACAGATGAACAGCACGTTCGTGGTGTCGATCTGGATGAACTCCTGGTGCGGGTGCTTGCGGCCGCCCTGCGGGGGCACGCTCGCGGTGGTCCCCTCCAGGATCTTCAGCAGCGCCTGCTGGACGCCCTCACCGGAGACGTCGCGCGTGATCGACGGGTTCTCGCTCTTGCGGGCGACCTTGTCGACCTCGTCGATGTAGATGATGCCGGTCTCGGCCTTCTTGACGTCGTAGTCAGCGGCCTGGATCAGCTTCAGCAGGATGTTCTCGACGTCCTCGCCCACGTAGCCCGCCTCGGTGAGGGCGGTGGCGTCCGCGATGGCGAAGGGGACGTTGAGGATCTTCGCCAGGGTCTGCGCCAGCAGGGTCTTGCCCGAACCGGTGGGACCCAGCAGGAGGATGTTCGACTTGGCGATCTCGACGTCCTCGTCACCGGGACGGTCGGTCTCCGAACGCACTCTCTTGTAGTGGTTGTACACCGCCACGGAGAGGGCCTTCTTCGCCTGCTCCTGACCGATCACGTACGAGTCCAGGAAGTCGAAGATCTCCCGGGGCTTGGGAAGGGAGTCCCACGTGAGCTCGGTGGCGTCGGCGAGTTCCTCTTCGATGATCTCGTTGCACAGATCGATGCACTCATCGCAGATGTAGACGCCGGGGCCAGCGATGAGCTTCTTCACCTGCTTCTGGCTCTTACCGCAGAATGAGCACTTCAGCAGGTCCCCGCCGTCGCCGATGCGTGCCACCCAGCCACTCCTCAAAACTAAGGCCGCCCCGTTCCGGGCGTACTCGGCGCCGAACGGACGGAAGGACTCGACTCCCGTGTTCGTCCGCGACCGGCCAGCCACGAACGGGGCGATCTGTGCGTCGCTCTCCGCCAGACTAAGCGAAAAACCGGACCGGCTTCACCACCGGGCTGTCCCAGGCGGGTCAGAAACCGGACCGGTGAGTACTTCGTGGCGCCGGATTCCCCCCGGTGGGGCGCCGTTCGCTCTCGCGAGACGCCCCGGCCGGGAGGGAACGGCCGCCGTGGTCCCCGTTACTTCAGGGAGGCCTTGCGGTAGGGCAGGACGAAGTCGATGAGACCGTACTCCACGGCCTCCTCGGCGGTGAGGATCTTGTCCCGCTCGATGTCCTTCGAGACCTGCTCGTGGGAGCGACCCGTGTGCTTGGCCAGAGTGGTCTCCAGCTGCGTACGGATACGGGTGATCTCGTTGGCCTGGATCTCGATGTCGCTGGCCTGACCGTGCATACCCTCGGTCGCGGGCTGGTGGATCATCATCCGGGCGTTGGGCAGGGCACCACGCTTGCCCTTGGTGCCGCCCGCCAGCAGGATCGCGGCGGCCGACGCGGCCTGTCCGATGCACACCGTCTGGATGTCGGGGCGCACGAACTGCATGGTGTCGTAGATCGCCATGAGGGAGGTGAAGGAACCCCCCGGCGAGTTGATGTACATCTGGATGTCCCGCTCGGAGTCGAGCTGCTCAAGGGTGATGAGCTGGGCCATCAGATCGTTGGCCGAAGTGTCGTCGATCTGGACGCCGACGAAGATGATCCGCTCTTCGAAGAGCTTGTTGTACGGATTCATCTCCTTGACGCCGTACGACGTACGCTCCACGTAGGACGGCAGGACGTAGCGGCTCTGGGGAGCCATCGAGGCCGCGCCGCCGATGAGACTGGGGTTGAACTCGGTCATTTCACGCCTTCCACGCACTGCGCCGATTCATGGACTGGGCCAGGTCAGCTCAGGACTGTCAGCTGGTCACGTCGAGCGTGCCCTCGAGCACCTCGTCGATGAAGCCGTACTCCTTGGCCTCCTGAGCCGTGAACCAGCGGTCCCGGTCGGCGTCCTTCTCGATCTGTTCGACCGACTGCCCGGTGTGCTCGGAGATCTTCTGGATGAACATCTTCTTCACGTAGAGCAGCTGGTCAGCCAGGATCCGGATGTCGGAGGCGGTGCCCCCGATGCCACCGGACGGCTGGTGCATCATGACGCGGGTGTGCGGCAGCGCGTAACGCTTGCCGGGCGCACCGGCGCACAGGAGCATCTGGCCCATCGACGCGGCCATACCGATACCCACGGTGCGCACGTCGTTGGGGATGTACTGCATGACGTCGTAGATCGCCATACCCGCCGTCACGGAACCACCCGGCGAGTTGATGTACATCGTGATGTCCCGCTGGCGGTCCTCCGCGGACAGCAGCAGGAGCTCACCGACGAGGCGGTTGGCGATGTCATCGTCGACCTGCTGGCCGAGGAACACGATTCGCTGGCGCAACAGGCGCTGAGGCGTCTGCTCAATAAAAGGGGAAAGCTGCTGATCCGACGTACGAGCGTCGAATCGCTGGGACTCATCAAAGGTCGGCGGCACTCTCGTCACCTGCTCCGGAATCGAAACGGTTGCGATACAGCGACACTAACGCCGACAGACGCCAGGCTCGTCCGGATACCGTCCCTGTTCGCTTTGAGCGCAGGGTGGGGCCGGTCGGGAACACACCCTTTCTCCTGACAGCGAACACCGTGCCGGGAGCGGAAGGGAAAGGGCCCCGACCGTCCCGTAACGGGTCGGCCAGGGCCCCTGGGAGCCATGGTGCCTCGCGGCGCCGTGAAGCCTCGGACTACTTGGAGTCGGCCTTGTCGGCGTCCTCGTCGGCCTCGGCCTTCTCCTCGGCCTGGTCGGCCTCGGTGACCTCGGCGGAGGCAGCGGCGGCGGCCCTGACGGCCTCGGCCAGGGCCTGGTCGTCGGTGGCCTCGACGATCTCCTGCTCGACGACGTTGCCGTCCTCGTCGGTCACCTTGGCACCGGCCAGGACGACGTCCATGGCCTTGCCGCGGACGACCTCGGTGAAGGCGACGCGGATCTGGTTCGACTCGACCAGGTGCTGGGCCAGCTGGTCCGGGCTGACGCCCATGCGCTGGGCCTGCTCGAACACGTACTGGCTGAGCTCACCCTGGTCGGCGCTGAGGTCCTCCTGGAGGGCCAGCTGGTCGAGGATGAAACCGGCCTTGACCGCCGAGTTGGCGCCGGTCTTCAGCTCCTCCTCGAACTCCTCCTCGGTCTTCTCCTGCGACTCGAGGTAGGCCTCCTTGGTCAGACCGCTCTGGGCGAGCTGCTGCTCGAGGCTCTGGCGACGGCGGGTGATCTCCTCGTCGACGACCGCGTCGGGCAGCGGGATCTCGACGGACTCGATCAGCTTCTCCAGCGCCTTGTCACGGGCGGCGGACAGCTGCTGCATCCGACGGACGTCGGCCATGCGCTTGCGCACGTCCTCACGCAGCTCGTCGATGGTGTCGAACTCGGAGGCCAGCTGGGCGAACTCGTCGTCCAGCTCGGGCAGCTCCTTCACCTTCACCGAGTGCACGGTGACGGTGACGTCCGCCTCCTTGCCCTCGTGCTCACCACCGACGAGGGTGGTCTTGAAGGTGGCCTCGCCACCGGACTCCATGCCGCGCAGGGTCTCGTCGAGGCCCTCCAGCATGGTGTTGGTGCCGACCTCGTAGGAGTAGCCGCTGACGGCGACGTCCTCGAGCTTCTCACCGTCGATGGCGGCGACCAGGTCGATGGAGAGGTGGTCACCGTCCTCGACGGGACGGTCGGCGCCAACGAGGGTGGAGAAGCGCTCGCGCAGGGTGCCGATCTGCTCGTCGACCTGCTCGTCGGTGACGGTCGCGTTGTCGACGGTCACCTCGATGCCCTTGTAGTCCTTCACCTCGAACTTGGGTCGGATGTCGACCTCGGCGGTGAAGGCGAGCTCGTCGTTGTCCTCCAGCTTGGTGACCTCCACGTCGGGCTGGCCGAGCGCGAAGATCTCCTCCTTCTGGATGGCTTCGTTGTAGAGCTCCGGAACGGCGTGGTTGACCGCTTCGCTGATCACCGCGCCACGGCCGACGTAGCGGTCGATCAGACGCGCCGGTGCCTTGCCCGGGCGGAAGCCCTTGATCCGAACCTGCTTGGCGAGCGACTTGTAGGTCACGTCGAAAGCGTGCTCGAGCTCCTCGAAGGGCACCTCGATGGTCAGCTTGACCCGGGTCGGGCTGAGCTCCTCGACATCGGTCTTCACGGGGCGGTACTCCTAGGTTTGCCGGCTGGTGTCCGCGTCGGCCCGCAGGCGCACCACACGAACGGCGAATGCACGCGCGCACCCCCGGTCGGTGATGACCACGTTCCTCGGGGTGCCCTGCGACGGGCTGGGACTTACAGTTTCCTGCTGATCGCACCAAGTCTAGGGCAGACAGACAGGGGGCCACGGCGCTCGGCCCGGAGGCCGAACCGCCGTGGACGGTTTCGTCGGGGTGGCGGGATTCGAACCCGCGGCCTCATGCTCCCAAAGCATGCGCGCTAACCAAGCTGCGCTACACCCCGTCACCCGGCGCGGACACACCTCACCGAAAACGGGTGTGCGACCAACGCCCCAGAGACTGTACTCTTGTCTCCGTCGGCTCCACGAGTCTAGAGGAAACTCAGGGGCTCCGATGCCACGCGGGCGTAGTTCAATGGTAGAACCCCAGCCTTCCAAGCTGGTCATGCGAGTTCGATTCTCGTCGCCCGCTCCACTCGAAGCGAGCTGCGTGCCTGACGGCACCAGCTCGTTTCGTCGTCCCACCCGGGGAGCGACCCCCGCACCACCCGAAACGAACCGTGCGCCTGACAGCACCCGTTCGCTTCGCCGTCTCACCCCGGAACGATCCGCTCGGCCACGGTGAGGCGGAAGTGGAAGTCGCTCGTGGCCCCGTCCACGTTCACCAGGTACTCGTCGGGCGAGATCCGGTAGGCCTGTCGGTCCCGCTCCGACCACGGATGCCCCGGAGCGTGCGCCGAGGTCAGACGCAGCGCCTCCGCCCTGGCCTCCTCCCGGGTCGCGAACTCGGTGTCACGTCGCCCGTCGAACGACGGCGGGACCAGGCCCCAGCGCTGGCGGTCACCGCTCCCCCGGATCTCCTCGATCAGCACCACCCAGGACATGGACACCTCTTCCTCTCGACGCGGATTCCGGTGATGGGACTCACCTCCGCCCCCGGGGGTTCCCGGTGACGTGGCGCACACCGTCAGAACTCGGTTCGGTTTCACCGGCCCACGAGGCGGAATACCGAGCTCGAACGGGTACGTTGACCTTTCGGGCGGACCCGTCGGCGCGACCTGGAACGGGCGCCACTCGGGTTCGGTGGAACGGGGGCCAGATGACGGACACGGACGGCACGGGCGAGCAGGCGACGCCGCTCCGCCTGCTGTGGTTCCAACGACCGGAGCCGCCGGAGCGGCCGGTCGTCGTGACCGGTGTCTTCGACGTCCTGCACGTCGGGCACGTGCGCTTCCTCCAGTCCATCGCCGCCCGCGGCCTCCCCCTCGTCGTGGGGATCGAGTCCGACGAGCGCGTCCGGGCCTGGAAGGGCCCCGGACGCCCGGTCAATCCCGACGCGGAACGGTCCGAGACCATCGCCGCCCTGGGCTGTGTGGCCGGATCGTTCGTGATCGAGGGCCCGCCCTCCGTGGCGGACTGGGCTGCCTACGCCGAACTGCTGCGCCCCCTCTCCCCCGCCGCCCTGGCCTTCACCGCCGGAGACCGCTACACCCAGGCCAAGATCCGGGGCGCCGACGCCCTGGGCGCGCAGACCTGGGAACTGCCGTTCACCCCCGGCCGGTCCACGACCGCCGCGCTCGGCCGCCTCGCCTCGTCCCTCTGACCGCCCCGCATTCCCGCGGACTCCCTCGGTCATCCCACACCGGACCAGGGAAGCAGCGCCCTCCCTCCGGCGTTGAGGCTTGGGTGGCGAGTGGCGAACGGAAACGAGGCTGCGGATGATGTCAGGGAGGCCCTCCTACAGGGCACTGGTCAACGACGGAAGCGCGCGGGGGCAGGAACTGCCCCCGGGGCTCACCAGGCGCGTGATGTCCTACGCGACACCGCACTGGCGGCAGATCCTGCTCTTCCTCGCGGTGACCGCGGTGGGCGCGGCCGTGGTGGTGGCCAACCCGCTGCTGCTGCGGGCCATCATCGACCAGGGCATCCTCCCGGGGAACACCTCCGTGGTGGTCTGGTTGGCGGTGGCGGCGGCGGTTCTGGCGCTCGTGGAGGGCGTCATCACCCTGACCGGCCGGTGGCTGTCCTCCAGGATCGGTGAGGGCGTCATCTACCTGCTGCGTACCCAGGTGTTCTCACACGTGCAGCGGATGCCGATCTCCTTCTTCACCCGGACCCAGACGGGCTCGCTGATCAGCCGCCTGAACACGGACGTGGTCGGCGCGCAGCGCGCCATCACCTCGGTGCTCCAGTCGGTGGTGTCCAACCTGATCAGCGTGGTGGCGGTGCTCATCACGATGCTGGCGCTCTCCTGGCAGGTGACCCTGCTGGCGCTGGTCCTGGTACCGCTGTTCATCGTCCCCGCGAAGCTGCTGGGCCGCCGGCTCGCGAACATCTCCCGTGACGCGATGGACAACAACGCGTCGATGAGCTCGCTGATGACCGAGCGCTTCAACGTGGGCGGCGCCATGCTGGTCAAGCTCTACGGCCGCCCCGACGAGGAGTCCCGCGCCTTCTCCGACCGGGCGGCGCGCGTGCGCGACCTCGGGGTGCGCCAGTCGGTGATCGGCGGTCTGCTGTTCACGATGCTGGCCACCATCACGGCGCTGGCCATGGCGATGGTCTACGGCGTGGGCGGAGTGCTCGCGGTGGACGGTTCGTTCGAAGTGGGCACCCTGGTGGCGCTGACCACCCTCCTGGCCAGGCTCTACGGTCCGATCACCACGCTGTCCAACGTGCACGTGGAGATCATGACGGCCCTGGTCTCCTTCGACCGGGTCTTCGAGGTGCTGGACCTGGAGCCGCAGATCAAGGAGAGCCCGGACGCGGAGCCGCTGCCCTCGGGGCCGCTGAGCGTCGAGTTCGACCGGGTGTCCTTCCGCTACCCGGGCGCCTCGGAGACGTCGGTGGCGTCCCTGGAACTGACCCCCCAGGCCGAGGCGGCCGACGACACCCAGGTGCTGAGCGAGGTGTCCTTCCGCGCCGAACCCGGCCAGATGGTGGCCCTGGTGGGCCCGTCCGGGGCAGGCAAGTCGACCCTGACGCACCTGGTCTCGCGCCTGTACGACCCGAGCGAGGGCGCGGTGCGGATCGGGGGGCTCG
Source organism: Nocardiopsis eucommiae (assembly GCF_965344335.1). Classification (NCBI taxonomy): domain Bacteria; kingdom Bacillati; phylum Actinomycetota; class Actinomycetes; order Streptosporangiales; family Nocardiopsidaceae; genus Nocardiopsis; species Nocardiopsis eucommiae. The sequence continues at coordinate 101,268 of NZ_CBDRIY010000017.1, read as the reverse complement.
ACCTCCGGGAGACCACCGGCGACTCCCTCAGGGAAGCCGTGGGAGTGGTGACGCAGGACGCGCAGCTCTTCCACGACACCGTGGGCGCCAACCTGCGCTACGCCCGGCCGGAGGCGACCGACGCGGAGCTGGAGGAGGCGCTGCGGATGGCGCGGTTGGGCGTGCTCCTGGAGCAGCTGCCCAACGGGCTCGACACGATGGTCGGGGACCGGGGGTACCGCCTCTCCGGCGGGGAGAAGCAGCGTCTGGCGATCGCTCGGCTGCTCTTGAAGGCGCCGTCCGTGGTGGTCCTGGACGAGGCCACCGCCCACCTGGACTCCGAGTCGGAGGCGGCTGTGCAGGAGGCGCTGGCGGTGGCTCTGGAGGGGCGCACCTCGCTGGTGATCGCGCACCGGCTGGCCACCGTCCGTGAGGCGGACCAGATCCTGGTGCTGGAGGACGGTCGCGTCCTGGAGCGCGGGACACACGAGGAGCTGCTGGAGGCGGGGGGCCTGTACACGGCGCTGTACCGCACCCAGTTCGCGTCCCAGTCGGGCTAGGGGTCGAGGGGCGGCTGCCATCGGGAGGAGTGCGTAGCCGCCCCCTCAGGCCTTCCCGGCCTTCTTCCCGGCCTTCTCCTTCTTTTTCTTTTCGGCCTTCTTCGCCCGCTTCTTGTCCTTCTTGGCCTTCTTGCTCTTCTTCTCCTTCTGGACGGATCCGGGACCGGGCTCCCCCGACTTCGCCCGCTTCTTCGCCTTCTTCGATTTCTTCGGCTTCTTGGCGTCCTTGGAGGTGACGTGCTCCTCCAGCGCGGCGGGGAGCGGGGCGATTCCGGGACCGCCGTCGAAGATCCAGTCGTCGAGCTCCTCCAGGAGGCGGTCCTCGGTCATCCGCCCCAGCCAGACCGGTCGCCCACCGGCGGCGCGGCCCTCATGCGAGGGCTGGACCACGACGACGTTGGCCTCGAAGCAGATGTCGAGGCACTTGCTGGTGCGGACCGGGACACGGCGGGCGGCATGGTCGTCGATGGCGCTGAGGCGGGCGAGCTGCGCCTTGTGGTCGACACCGGGCACCTTCTTGCGCGTGCCGCAGCAGCAGCCCCGGCAGACCGTGAGCTTGCAGGGCGCACCGTCGATCGCGCTCACCACACCTCCTCGTTAGGCTTGCCTTACCTCAGTCCAGGATATTCCGCCGCGGCACCGACCCGACCAGGTGGTACGTACTCGGGACCGGCCACCTCCACCGGCCGCCAGGTCTCCGGAAGCCCCTCGAACTCCGGGTCCCCCGCCTTCCAGCCGCGCCGCCAGACCATGGGCAGCCCGGCCGCGAAGAGCGGGTGCGACAGGTCCATCAACTGCACCCGTACCTGCGGTTCGGTGCAGGCGCCCGAGTTCCCGCACGCGGCGATCGGCTGGCCGGACGCCACCCTCTCCCCCGGGGCCACCGTGACGGAGCCCCGCCGCAGATGACCGAGGAGCACGTGAGCGTCCCCGACGTCGATGACCACGTGGTTGCCGATCAACCCCGAGGGGCCGCGTAGCTCGCGCAGGGTGTTCTCGACGACGGAGCCGAGCAGCCACGGCCAGGAGTTGCGGCTGCGGTGGTCCCGCTGGCGGTCGTGCACCCGGACGACGGTGCCCCCGGCGGGCGCGTAGACGGGCGCGCCGAAGGCCGGAAACTCCTCCGGGGGGCGGCTGAGCGGTCGCCACCCGATGTCCGGCCGTGTGCCGTCCTCGGCCACGAGGCCGAGGGCGTGGGTCTGCCCGTAGGCGTGTGTGCCCTGGCTCGGGACGGCGTCCACGGGGCTGGTCAGCGGCATCCAGCGGCCGCGCACCGGTGGGTCCAGCACGCGCGGGGCGCACTTCGGGGTGCCCAGCCGCAGGTGCACGGCGAGAGCCACCACCAGCAGCGTCCCGCCGACCCACCACGACAGGCCGAGGTACCCGGCCAGGAGCGCGGCCATCGCCGCCCACATCAGGGGCATGCGGATCCGGGCGAGCAGGACGGGGAGGGGGCGCGGAGCGGAGGAGGCCATGCCCCATTGTGAGGCAGCCGTCCCCGCTCCGTGCCACGGGACGGAGCTCCCCCGCTACTCCTGGCCCTTGTCCCTCTTGTTCTCCTGTGCGCGCTTGCGCAGGTAGTCGGTGGCGGCCCCGGCTCCCTTGTCGATCTTGTCGTCGTGGGACCCGCCGGTCGCCTTCTTCGCGGCGTCCGCCACCTTCCCGACGACCCCCTCGGCCTTGTCGGCGTGGTCGTTGACGGCCTTCTTGAGCCGGTCGAACGTTCCTCCGGTATCGGACATGGAATCCCCCTAGAGCGTTCTGCCTGGTGGTGCGATACCCGTTTCACGTGGACTTCAAGCGAAACGTCCGCACCGGGTCACAGCCCCAGCACCATACGCGCCACCGAGAAGTAGATGAGGAGTCCGGTGGCGTCCACGAGCGTCGCGACCATCGGTGAGGAGACCACGGCGGGGTCCACCCCCACCTTGCGGGCGAGCAGGGGCATGGCGGAGCCGATGATCGCCGCCCAGGTACAGATGGCGATCACCGAGAGGGCGACCACCACGGCGACGTCGAACCCGACCAGGAGCGACCCGATGGCCAGGGCGATCCCCGCGAGCATGACGCCCAGGAGCAGCCCGACCCTGCCCTCCTTCCAGATCACCGCCGGGAGGTCGCGCACCCGCACCTCACCGACCGCGAGGGCGCGCACGATCGCCGTCGCGGACTGGGCGCCCACGTTCCCGCCCGTGCCGATGAGCATCGGCACGAAGATCGCCAGGGCCGTGACCTCCTCCAGGGTGGCCTCGTAGGCCTGCATGACGTTGACGGTCAGGGTCGCGGCGACGATGAGCAGCATCAGCCACACCGAGCGGGCGCCGACCAGGCGCAGCACCCCGACGGACACGTAGTGGTCGTCGATGGGGCTGGCACCGGACTGGCGGGCCATGTCCTCGGAGTCGGCCGCCTCGATGACCTCCAGGGCGTCGTCGAAGGTGAAGAGGCCGACGAAGCGGTCCTCGGAGTCCACCACCGGGAGGGAGACCAGGTTGGCCTCCTGGATGAGCCGGGCGGCGTCCTCGACCGGTTCGCTCACGCCCACCCGGGGGGCCAGGACGTCCACCAGGTCCTTGAGGAGGCGGTCGTCGTCGCTGACGACGAGGTCGCTCAGGGTGATGGTGCCGACCAGGCGGCGGCCGTCGCTGACCACCGGCAGGGTGTAGATCGTCTCGGCGTCGGCTCCTTTGGCACGCACCACCTCCAGGGCGCGGCCCACGGTGAGGTCCCGGTGCAGGATGACCGTCTCCGGTGTCATGTACCGGCCGACCGAGTCCTCGGGGTAGCCCAGGAGCGCGGCGGTCATCTTGCGTTCGGCGGGGCTCAGCCCGGCGAGGGCCCGGGTGGCGATCTTGGCCGGGGCCTCCCCGATCAGACGGGCCCGGTCGTCCGGGTCCATCTCCTCCAGGATGTCGTGGAAGTCCGTGCCGCGCAGGCCGAGGAGGATGGCCTGCTGTTGGCCCGGGTCCAGTTCCTCGAAGACCTCCAGTTCCCGGTCCTTGTCCAGGAGGCGGAAGGGGATGATCGCCTCTCCGCTGGACATGCGGGCCAGTTCGTCCGCGATCTCGTGGGGCCGGTGTTCGGCCAACCAGAGCCTGATCCCGGTCAGGTCGTTGTTCTCGACCAGATCGATGAGTTCTTCAGCGCGCTCGTCCATGCGAAGCACCCCCTTGCGTCTCCATCGCCCGGCGGGCACGCCCGCGGGGCCGCGAAAATCCGGTGAGTCCGGGTCCTGGGGACCGGTCCGGCCCCTCGTCACTGGTGTGGTGGTCCGTGCGGGCGTCGGCGCCCAGGGGGCGGAGAGGGGCGGGCACGGAGGTCCGTGAACGGGTACGAAGACCTCGTACCGGGGTCGGGGAACATGTCGACCCTACCGTCAGGAAGGGCTCGTACGGCTCACACCCTGCCGGTGCCGGAGCCGGTTCGGGTCAGGTGCGCCAGAGGACCACGAGCGCGCAGTCGTCGTTCTTGTCCTTGCTGAGGGTGTCCACGACCTCGCTCGCGCCGGTGGCGAAACCCTGCGTGACCAGCGTGTCGGCGGCTCCCAGGAGACGGTCGATGCCCGCGTCGAGATCCTCTCCGGGGGTCTCGATGAGACCGTCGGTGCACAGCATGATCGCGTCCCCGGGACGGAGCTTGCCCGGGACTGAGGTGTACGTCATCTCGGGGATGACGCCCAGGACCACGCCCTTGGCCTCCGTCGTGCTCCACACACCGCCCCCGCTGTCGAAGTGCAGGGCGGGCGGGTGTCCGGCGGAGGTGACCTGGTACTCGCCGGTCTCGGTGTCCACACTGAGGTGGACGGCGGTCACGAACCCCTCACCGCCGCTGTTGCGCATGAGGTAGTCGTTGCAGTGGGCGAGGAAGTCGCCCGCGGGAACGGCGCCGATGAGTCCGCTGAACGCACCGGAGAGCATGAGGGCGCGGGTGCCGGCGTCCACGCCCTTGCCGGAGACGTCGACGACAGCGATGTCGAGCCGGTGCTCGCGGCGGATGGAGACGACGAAGTCACCGCCGAACGAGGAGCCGCCCGCCTGGCGCAGGACGGCGGTGCGCCCCCAACCCGAGGGGACCTGCGGGAGTTTGCCCTGGTCGCGCAGGCGGTCGCGGAGGTCCAGCAGCATCATCTCGCCGCTGAGGCCCTGGACGCCCAGGCGTTCGCGCACGCCGGACAGCAGGTAGGACATGACCGCGGTGACGCCGATGGTGACCACCAGGCCCGGGCCGACCTGGCCGAAGTCGAGCATGAAGGCCACGAACAGCAGGACGGCCACGACGACCCCGAGCAGGAAGGCGAGGCTCTTGCGCTTGAGCAGCAGCCCGCCGGCCAGGACGGTGAGGATGGTGGAGCTGGGCGGGAACCAGCCGGTGGGGCCCCAGACGGCGCCCACGCCGATGCCCACGGCGATGGCGACCAGGGTGATGAGGACGAGGCGATAGCGGAAGAGCACCTTGCGCCTGAGCACCGCGACGATGCGCTGCACGGTGGATCGCAGCAGTCGGGTGGCCCTGGCGGTCGGTGTGGGGTTCATTGATCCTCTAGGCTCGGCACGCCCGCTCACCGCGGGGGTCACTCCTGGTCGTGGTACGGCACACCGGTGCGTTCACGGTCGCGTCGGGGGCCGGGTCTGGGGTCGGCGGAGGGGGCGCTGTGTGGGGGCACGGCCCGGTTCGCGGAGGCTGGTTCCGCCGAGGGGCGGGCACCGATGGACGCGGACAACACGGTGTCTCGGACTACGATGGCCCGCCGCTGTGCACGAACTGTAGCGCTTGGGGTGCTGGCCTGGCACGTACGACCAGCGGCGATCCGCCCCATAACCCCGGGTTTGGGTTCCGCCTAAACCCGTGTGCGCGGGGTCGGACTCACGCACCCGTAGGGGAACTTCCCGGTGATTTCGGGAACTCACCCCTCTCTCGGACACGACTCGTGGGCCGGGTGTGTCCCGGACGCGGTCGCGCGCTTCACGAAGAACCCACACCGGACGGAGCGGGCCACTCCCGGACAAGGATCCCACAACGCCCCGACCAAGGACAGGTCCTCTGTCCCGAACCGGACACGGCCCCCGGGGCTCCCGAGACAGGTCCGCCCCCGCGTGCCGGGCACGCGGGGGCGGGCTGGCGGCCCCGCACGGAGGCGGGACCACGGACGGGTTACGGAAGCGGGGGCAGCTCGCCGGTGTGCTCGTAGTCGCTCAGCATGGCGATGCGACGGGTGTGCCGCTCCTCGTCGCTGTACGGCGTGGCGAGGAAGAGCTCCACGAACCGGGTCGCCTCCTCCAGGGAGTGCATCCGGCCACCGATGCCGAGCACGTTCGCGTCGTTGTGCTCACGCGCCAGCTTGGCGGTGTCCTCACTCCAGGCCAGGGCGGCGCGGACGCCGGTGACCTTGTTGGCCGCGATCTGCTCTCCGTTGCCGGAGCCGCCGATCACGATGCCCAGGGACCCCGGGTCCTTGGCGACGCCCTCGGCGGCGCGCAGGACGAACGGGGGGTAGTCGTCCACCGCGTCGTAGACGGCCGGACCGGCGTCGACGACCTCGTGGCCGTTCTCCTTCAACCAGGAGACGAGGTGTTCTTTGAGCTCGAAGCCCGCATGATCTGATCCAAGGTAAACACGCACGTCACCAGTGTGACACCTCCCGGGAACGAACGGCGCCGCGCCCCCGGACCGGTCGGAGTGACCGTCGGGGGCGCGGCGCGCGTCGTGTGGGTCGCGGGGGTTCAGGCCCCGGCGGCGGCCGCCGCCACGCTCAGACCGAGGGCGGCGAAGCCGGCCATCGACAGGATCGCGATCAGGTTGTACACGAGGATCGACTTGAGGTCCTTACCGAGAGGACCTGCCTTGGAGACCGCGGGCTTGTTGCTCAACTCACACCTCGATTGGGTTCGACCAGGGGATGACCAGTCGGAATCTTTCCACACGGCACAACGCGCGCGTCACCGGGTCCGATTCCGCCGGGGTGGGGCTCGCAGCGGTGAGTCCGGCCACAGGGATCACCTCTGCACGGCCTTGACCTCGCAGAACTCCACCAGTCCGGGCAGGCCCCACTCACGCCCGTTGCCGGAGCGCTTGTACCCGCCGAAGGGAGCGCGCGGGTTCAGGGCACCGCCGTTGAGCTCCACCTGACCTGCCCGCAGTCGGCGGGCGACCGCCAGCCCCTCGTCGGGGTCGGCGGCCCACACGGCGGCGCTGAGGCCGTAGACGGTGTCGTTGGCGATCCCCACCGCCTCCTCCACCGTGTCGTAGGGGATGAGGACGAGCACCGGACCGAAGATCTCCTCCTGGGCGATACGCATGTCGTTGCGCACGTCCGCGAAGACGGTCGGGCGGACGTAGTAGCCGGTGCCGGGCTCCTCGACGGGGTCGGAGCCCCCCACGACCAGACGGGCGCCCTCCGCGACGCCGAGGTCGACGTAGGAGCGGACCCGGTCCCGCTGCGCGGCGGAGACCAGCGGACCCAGGCGGGTGTCCCCGTCCGTGGGGTCACCCGGCACGTACCTGGCGGTGGAGGCGGCGGCCAGCTCGACGGCCTCCTCGTAGGAGTCGCGGTGCACGAGCATGCGGGTGAGGGCGTTGCAGCTCTGCCCGGTGTTGCGCATGACGTCCGCGACACCGCGCTTGACCGCCTTGGCGAGGTCGGCCCCGGGCAGGATGACGTTGGGCGACTTCCCGCCCAGTTCCAGGGCGACCCGCTTGACCGTCTCGGCGGCGACCTGGGACACCCGGGTCCCGGCCCTGGTGGAGCCGGTGAAGGAGACCATGTCCACCCGGGGGTGGGCGGCGATCGCCTCGCCCACCACCGGCCCCGTACCGGAGACGAGGTTGAACACGCCCGCGGGCAGCCCGGCCTCGTGCAGGACCTCGGTGAGCCAGTAGGCGCTGAGCGGCGCGACCTCGCTCGGCTTGAGGACCACGGTGTTGCCCGCGAGGAGGGCGGGGACGACCTTCAGGACGACCTGGTGGAGCGGGTAGTTCCACGGGGTGATGGCGCCGACCACGCCGACCGGCTCGTGCACCACCAGGGAGTTGTCGACCTCCTCGCCACCGAAGTAGCGCTCGCCGTGCTCCTCGACCAGGTCGATGTAGGTGCGGAACATCCGCGCGGGCAGCCCTGCCTGGACCTTGGTCGCGAAGGTCGCGGGCGCGCCCATGTCGGTGGTCAGCAGGCGTGCGACGTCGTCGAGCCGCGCGTCGAACAGCTCCAGCGCGCGGGCCAGGTGGGTGACGCGCTGGCCCGGGGTGAGCGCGGACCACGCGGGAAGGGCGGACGCGGCGGCCTCGACCGCGGCGTCGACGTCGGCGGTGGCACCCGCCGGAACGGTGTCGATGACCTGCTCGGTCGCCGGGTTGACCACGTCCAGGGCCTCGTCGGAGGCGGAGTCGCGCCAGGCGCCGTCGATGTAGAGGGATCGCATGGACCCCACTGTCGCAGAACGCGATTCGGGTTGGCCAGGGGCGGAGCGGCCCCGGAAACGGAGGCGGGCGGGCACCCGTGGTTCCACGGATACCCGCCCCGATCGGGCGCCGGGGGTCGGCCCCGGCGCGGCTCCCGGGTCAGCCCCAGTGCGGGGGGCGGTCGGCGATCAGCCGCGCCGAGGAGTCCTCGTCGCTGTCCCCCCACCCCTCGGAGCGTTCGTCGCTCGTGGTGTCGGGCAACAGGTCGAGGTCGTCGAGGAAGGTGGCGCGGCGGTCGTCGTCAGGCCCTGGCATGGGTTCTCCCGGTGAAGTGTCAGTCGAAGATGGGTGAGCGCGTACGGGTGCGCTTGAGCTCGAAGAACCCGTCGGTCCCGGCGACCAGGCGCACACCGTCCCACAGCTTCCCGGCGGCCTCGCCGCGCGGGATCGGGGAGACCACCGGGCCGAAGAAGGCCACGTCCTCCACCTGGATGACGGGTGTGCCGACGTCCTCTCCCACCAGCTTCATCGCCTCGCCGTGCGAGGCGCGCAGGGCCTCATCGTACGCGGTGGAGTCGGCGGCCTCGGCCAGGTCCTCGGGCAGACCGGCGTCGATCAGGGCCCCCCGGACGGTGTCCGTGTCCTTCGCCTCGTCACGGTCGTGGTAACGGGTGCCGAGCGCGGTGTAGAGGGCGCCCAGGACCTCGGGGCCGAAGCGCTGTTCGGCGGCGACGCACACGCGCACCGCACCCCAGGCACGGTCGAGGAACCACCGGTAGTCCTCGGGAAGGTCCCGGCCCTCGTTGAGCACGCTCAGGCTCATCACGTGCCAGCGCACGGTCACGGGTCGGACCTTCTCGACCTCCAGCAGCCAGCGGGAGGTGATCCAGGCCCAGGGGCACGCCGGGTCGAACCACATGTCGGCGTACACGTTCTCGCGCTCGCCCGCCTGCGCGGGGGTCTCGGTCATCGCTGCTCCTCGGCTGGGGCCTCTGGGCGCCTGTGGGCCGGGCCCGGGGGAAGGTGTTCTCCGTCGTCCGGGGCCCGAGTGACCGGACCCCGCCATGGATCGACAACCACGGTGATCGGTTGCGCATTCCACCCCCGCGCGTGACAGGATCGAACCGACTACAACGACCTCAGGCCCGACGGCCCACCCCAGCCGGCGGGCTCGACGCGGTCGACAGACGATTTCCGGCCGACGACGAAGACGGCCGTGGAGGGAGCGTGGCGTGGCAGGGAACCTGACACGGGACGAGGCCAAGGAGCGGGCCCGCATTCTCGGCGTGGAGTCCTACGCTGTGGAGCTGGACCTGACCACTGGTGCGGAGACCTTCCGGTCCAGCACCGTGGTGCGCTTCTCCAGTACGGAGCCGGGCGCGCGGACCTTCGTCGACCTCGCCGCGCCGAGAGTCCACAGCGCCGTGCTGAACGGGCGCGCGCTGGACGTGGCCGAGCTGTTCGACGGCGAACGGCTCACCCTGCCGGACCTGGCCGCCGAGAACGAACTCACGGTGGTCGCGGACGCGGCGTACATGCGCACCGGTGAGGGGCTGCACCGGTTCGTGGACCCGGTGGACGACTCCGTCTACCTGTACAGCCAGTTCGAGACGGCCGACGCGCACCGCATGTTCACGTGCTTCGACCAGCCCGACCTCAAGTCCACGTTCGAGCTCACCGTGTTCGCGCCGCCGTCGTGGGAGGTCGTCTCCAACAGCGCCCCCGACGTGGAGCGCGAGGCTGCGGGTGAGGAGCGGGTGCGCTGGCACTTCCCCGCCACCGAGGTGATGTCCACCTACATCACCGCGCTGATCGCCGGTCCCTACCACGTGGTCCGCGACGAGCACGACGGCATCCCGCTGGGCCTGTACTGCCGTGCCTCGCTCGCGGAGCACCTGGACTCCGAGGCGCTGTTCGAGGTCACCAAGCAGGGCTTCGACTTCTTCCACGGCCTGTTCGACCTGCGCTACCCGTTCGGCAAGTACGACCAGCTGTTCGTGCCCGAGTTCAACGCGGGCGCCATGGAGAACGCGGGCGCGGTCACGTTCCTGGAGGACTACGTCTTCCGCTCCCGCGTGACCGACGCACGCTACGAGCGCCGCGCCGAGACGATCCTGCACGAGATGGCGCACATGTGGTTCGGTGACCTCGTCACCATGCGCTGGTGGGACGACCTGTGGCTGAACGAGTCGTTCGCGACCTACGCGAGCGTGTACTGCCAGGTCAACGCCACCCAGTGGTCCGACGCCTGGACGACCTTCGCCAACGTGGAGAAGGCGTGGGCGCTGCGCCAGGACCAGCTGCCGTCCACGCACCCCATCGCCGCCGACATGGTCGACATCCAGGCGGTCGAGGTGAACTTCGACGGGATCACCTACGCCAAGGGCGCCTCGGTGCTCAAGCAGCTCGCCGCGTACGTGGGCGTGGACGCGTTCTTCGCGGGCGTGCGGGCCTACTTCAAGGAGAACGCGTTCGGCAACACCGAGCTGAGCGACCTCCTCAAGCACCTGGAGTCCGCCTCCGGCCGCGATCTGTCCGCCTGGTCTAAGGAGTGGCTGGAGACCACGGGCGTCAACACCATGCGCCCGGAGTTCGAGGTGGACGCGGACGGGAACTTCGCGTCGTTCGCGGTCCTCCAGGAGGCCGCCTCCGAGCACCCCACGCTCCGCTCGCACCGGCTGGCCGTGGGCCTGTACGACCGCACCGACGAGGGCATCGTGCGCCGCGAGCGCGTGGAGCTGGACGTCAGCGGCGCCCGTACCGAGGTCCCCGAGCTGGTCGGGAGGGCCCGGCCTGACCTGGTGCTCATCAACGACGACGACCTGACCTTCACCAAGATCCGCCTGGACGAGCGCTCCCTGCGCACGCTGGTGGAGGGCGCCGGTGAGATCCGCGAGTCGCTGCCGCGCGCGCTGGCGTTCAGCGCCGCCTGGGACATGACCCGCGACGGTGAGATGGCGGCCCGGGACTACGTGGCCCTGGTGGCCTCCGGGATCAGCGGCGTCAACGACGTCACGGTCGCCCAGACCCTGCTCCGCCAGGCCTCGGGCGCGCTCTTCAACTACGCCGACCCCGCGTGGCGCCCGGTCGGGTTCGAGCTGCTGGCCGACCGGCTGAGCGAGCTGCTGTCGGCCGCCGAGCCCGGCGGCGACCTCCAGCTGGCCTACGTCAACGCCCTGGCCGACGCCGCCGTGACCGACGCCCACCTGTCCCTGCTGCGGGGCCTGCTGGACGGCGCGATCACCGTGGACGGCCTGGAGGTCGACACCGACCTGCGCTGGACCCTGCTGCGCCGCTTGGTCGCCGCGGGGAAGGCGGGCGAGGCGGAGATCGCCGCCGAGCTGGAGGCCGACCCGACCGCCGCCGGTCAGCGCAACGCCGCCGGCGCCCGGGCCGCGATCCCCACGGCCGAGGCCAAGGAGACCGCCTGGGAGCGGATCGTGGGCGGGGACCTGGCCAACGCCGAGTTCCGTGCCACGCTGCTGGGCTTCACCGAGCCGCGCCAGGCGGAGCTGTACCGCCCCTACCTGGAGCGGTACTTCGCCCAGCTCGCCCCGGCCTGGGAGAAGTGGACGGGTGAGTTCGCGCAGACCTTCGCCGAGGTGGTCTACCCGAGCCAGCTGGTGGAGGAGGCGACCCTGGAGCGCACCGACGCCTACATCGCGGACAACTCCCCGGCCCCGGCGCTGCACCGCCTGCTGATCGAGGGGCGGGCCGGTGTGGAGCGCGCCCTGCGCGCCCGCGCCACGGACGTCGCCGCCGGTCGGAGCCGCTGACGACCACGGCGTACGCGACGGTGTGACGGCCCCCGGGGAACGCGTTCCCCGGGGGCCGTCCCGTGTCCTGCGGCGGGCTGGTTCCCGTGACCGTCTCCGGTCTACAGGCCCCGACCCTGGTGTCCGAGCGGACCCAGCGTGCGGCGGACGCGGGCGACCATCCTGGGGTCGGCCAGCAGCTCGTCGACCAGGACCGGCTCACCCTCGCCGCTGGTGAGCGGGATCCGCCAGTTCGGGTACTCGGTGCTCGTGCCCGGCTGGTTCTGCATCCGCCGCTCCCCGACCACGTCGGTGAGAGCCACGCCCAGCATCCGGGCCGGTGTCGCCGCCAGGTAGGCGTGCATCGCGGCGACTACTGAGGCCGGGTCGCCCACCGGATCGGCGTCCTCCTCCAACAACCCCAGGTACACCAGCAGCGCGCACCACTGGGCCACGCGGGCCTCGGAGGCGGTGCGCTCCTCGGCCACGGGCCGGTCGAGCAACCCGAGGCGGTCGCGCAGCTCCACGTGCTCGGCGGACAGGTACGAGGAGACCGGTGGCAGGTCGTGCGTGGCCACGGTGGCCAGGCAGTCCCTGCGCCATCTGTCGGGAGGGAGCGGTTCGCCGTCCCGGTCGTTCTCGAACCACAGCACGGAGGTTCCGAGGACGCCCCGGTCGGCGAGGTGGTCGCGGACCCAGGGCTCGACGGTGCCCAGGTCCTCGCCGACGATCACCGCGTCGGCGCGCCGGGCCTCCAGCACCAGCGTGCCCACCATGCCCTCGTGGTCGAAGCGGAGGTAGGTGCCCTGGTCGGCGGTGGCCCCCTCGGGGACGCACCACAGCCGGAACAGGCCCATGACGTGGTCCATCCGCAGGCCGCCCGCGTGCCGCAACCCCTGGGAGAGGATCTGGCGGAAGGGGCCGTAGCCCAGCTGGGCCAGGCGGGTCGGGTTCCAGGGGGGTTGCCCCCAGTCCTGTCCCCGCTGGTTGAACTCGTCCGGCGGGGCGCCCACGTGCAGGCCGTGGACGAGGGCGTCGCCGTACATCCACGCGTCCGCCCCGCCACCCTGCACGCCGATGGCGAGGTCGTGCACGATCCCCACGTCCATGCCGCTGTCCAGGGCGCTTCCCTGCGCCTGGCCGAGCTGTTCGTCCAGGATCCACTGGAGCCAGCGGTGGAACTCCACGCGCGGCCACAGCTCCAGGGCCTTCCGGCCGACCGTGAGCGAACCGACGTCGCGCAGTTCCGAGGGCCAGGTCCGGAAGTCGGAACCGTGCTCCTCGGCCAGCGCGGACCAGGTGGCGAACTCGACCAGGGGCTGCCCCTCGCGCTCCAGGTAGTGGCGGAGCGACTCCTCCCGGCCCGGTGCGCGCGCCACCTGGAAGAGGATCTCCAGCGCGGTGCGCTTGGCCTCCCAGACGGCGTCGCGGTCGAGGAGGTCGGCGGTGCGGCCCCGTTCACGCAGCGGCCGGGCCAGACGTTGGATGCCCTCGCGCTGGGACGGGTCCAGCCGCGCGTACTCGGGCACGTCCTCCACGCGCACGTAGAGGGGGCTGGCGTAGCGGCGGCTGACCGGCAGGTAGGGCGAGGGTTCGAGCGGTGTGTCGGGTTCGGTGGCGTGCACCGGGTTGATCAGGGTGAAGTCCGCGCCGAGGTCCCGGGCGCTCCATTCAGCGAGCTCGGAGAGGTCACGCAGGTCACCGGTGCCCCAGGAGGCCCGGGAGCGGACGCTGTAGATCTGGGCCATCAGCCCCCACAGGCGGGGGTTCTCCCGCAGCGCGGACGGATCGATCCGGTCGGGGACCACCAGCAGGGGCGCGTCGTGCTCGGTCCCCTGGTCGGTCACCCTCAGGGTGTGCACGCCCAGGGGCAGGCCGGGATCGAACGGCAGCAGCGCGCCGTCCGAGGTCTCCACGGAACTGCGGGCGCCTTCGGGCAGCACCAGGTCCGGTGCCTTGCCCTCGCGGACCACCACGGCGGGCGGCAACGGCCCGCGCCCCGGCGCCGCGTCGGGGTCGGTCGGATCCACCCCCAGGGCGGTCAGCACATGGCGGATCGTGTCAGGGCTGACGGGCACCCGTCTGCCCCGCCAGTCCTCGTACGCGGTCGCGACCCCGTGGCGCTCGGCCACCCGGCTCAGCTGAACGTCCCTCACAGACACCGATCATGCCCCACGGCGGCGCGCGTACACCGCAGGACGACCCGGCGTGGGCTCGGAACATGTGTCCCTTCCCCGTTCCTGGGCCGTGGCTCTACCTCCCCTTTCCCCTGGCTTTCCCCTGGCCCCGCGCGCACCCCCGGTCCGGGCGGGGAAACCCTTGGCGGAGTGCCCGGTGGGAGCTGCATAATCGAACACGTGCTCGCCAACTACCGACGGCTCTTCGCCGTGCCCCACGTCCTGTCCCTGTTGACCTGGTCCCTGGCCGCCCGGTTCTACACACCGGGACTGATGATCGCGGTCACCTTCCTCGTCCAGGGCTGGACCGGTTCCTACACCCTGGCCGGCCTGGTGGCGGGCGCGTTCACGCTGGGCATGGCGATGGTGGGGCCGTTGCGCGGGCGCATGGCCGACCGGGGCGACAGTGATCGCCTGGTGCTGGTGTGCGGTGTGGTGTTCACCGTCGGTCTGGTCACGCTGGCGCTGCTCCCCGCCTCGCTGTGGTGGGTCTCGATCCCTCTGGCTCTGGGCACCGGTCTGTTCGGCACCCCGGCCAACCAGATCGTGCGCGCGCTGTGGCCCCGGCTGACCACGGGTTCGGAGCGGCAGGCGATCTACGCGGCCGAGGCCACCACCCAGGAACTGGTCTTCGTCTTCTCACCGATCCTCACCGCCGGTGTGGTGGCGCTGGCCGGACCACGCTGGGCCCTGTTGCTTCTGGGAATTCTGGGGCTGATGGGCGCGGTGGGGTTCGCCCTGTCCCTGCGCCGCGCGGGCGTGACCGGCCCGGCCGAACCAGACCGTCCCGGGGCCGTCCCGCGGGACGCGGGCGACGGGGCCGACCGCACGGCCGCCCCGGCGGACCGCAGCCTGCTCTTCCACCCCGCGCTCTGCCTGCTGTTCGTGATGTGCGCGACGATCGTCTCCGGCGTGGTCGGCATGGACCTGGTCATCGTGGCCTGGGCCAACGAGCTGGAGGCCCCCCACTACGTGATGGTGCTGGCCTCGATCTGGGCACTGGGCTCCCTGGTGGGCGGTGCGGTGGCGGGCGCGCTCCGAGGCACGCCGAGGCTGCCGCTGCGCGCCTTCGGCGCCGCCCTGGGCATCGCGGTGCTGGTCCCCTTCCTGCCGCCGGTCAGCCACCTGCCGACCCCGCTGCTGATCACCCCGCTGCTCTTCGTCTCGGGCCTGGCGCTCGCACCCACCCTGGCCGCGGTGATGGGGCGTCTGGGCGACGCGGCCCCCGCCCACCGCAGAGCGGAGGCCTTCGGCTGGATGGCGACGGCCATGGGCATCGGCGCCGCGCTCGCGGGGCCGTTGACCGGTGCTCTGGTGGACACCAACGGGATCGCCGGAGGTGCGCTGGGCGCGACCGTGCTGGTGCTGGTGGCCGCCGTCCTCAGCCTGTTCCTGAGCCGGCTGTCGGGGTCCACCTCACCCGTCCCGGCGGAGCGGAGCGCCGCCCCGTCGGGCCCGGTCAGTCCGTCCAGCCCCCGGGAACCCGGTGTGCCCACGGACGGGCCCGCTCCAGCTGCGCCGACAGGGACAGCAGGGTCCCCTCACCGCCCATCCGCCCCGTGAGCATGGAGCCGATCGGCAGACCGCTCGGCGACCAGTGCAGCGGGACGCTCACCGAGGGCTGCCCGGTCACGTTGTAGATCGAGGTGAACGGGGTGAACTCGGTCATGAGCCGGAACTCCTCCTCCGGTCCGCCCGAGGTGAAGTGCCCGATCGGCACCGGCGGCCGGGCCAGGGTGGGGCTCAGGACGGCGTCGAAGCGTTCGGTGGCCGTGAGCATCGCTCGGGTGCCGCGCTGGAGGCGTGCGACGGCCCCCACGTGGTCGGGCACGGTGGTCTGGCGGGCGCGTTCGCGGAGCCACCGGTAGATCGGTGTGAGCTCGCCCTCGCGGGCCGGGTCGACGGGTGTGGCCGAGGCGATGGCCGCCCACAGGTACGGGAAGTCCTCGGCGAAGGCCCCTCCGAAGGCGGACTCGAAGGGGTTGTCGATCTCCTCGACCTCGTGGCCCAGCTCCAGGAGCAGCCGGGTGGTCTCCTCGTGGGCGGCGAGCACGTCGGGGTGGACGGGGATGCCCGTGGACCCGGTGTCGGAGTAGCGGGCGAGGCGCAGCCGTCCGGGTTCGCGCCGGGCGTGGTCGGCGAAGGTCTCGCCGGGGGGCAGAGGCGGAGCGGTGAACAGGTCGCCCGGGAGGTTGACCGCCATGGCGTCCAGCATCAGGGCGGCGTCCAGGACCGAGCGGGTGATCGGTCCCGCCGTGGACAGTCCGTTGAGGTCGGCGCGGTCGGGTCCGAGAGAGATCCGCCCCCGTGTGGGCTTGAGCCCGAAGAGGCCGCAGACACTCGCCGGAATGCGGATGGACCCGCCGCCGTCGCTGCCCTGGGCCACGGGCGCGAGCCCGGCGGCCACCGCCGCGGCGGCGCCCCCGCTGGAGCCGCCCGGTGAGCGGCTGGTGTCCCAGGGGTTGCGAGTGGGCGGGGCGACGGCGTTCTCGGTGTGGCACGTGGCGCCGAACTCGGGGGTGTTGGTCTTGCCGAGGAAGACCGCGCCCGCGTCGCGCAGCTGGGCGACCACCGCGGAATCGGTGGGGGCCACGAGGTCGGGGAAGGCGCGTGAGCCGAAGGTGACGAGGACACCGGCGACGGTGTCGAGGTCCTTGATGGGCAGGGGGACGCCGAGGAGCGGGGGCAGATCCTCCGGCGTGTCGCTCATGGCGCGTTTCTGCGCGTTTCGGGCCTGCTCCAGAGCCAATTCTTCAGTGACCGTTATATAGGCGCCATATCGGTCGTCCAACCTCCGAATCCGCTGGAGGTAGTGCTCAGCGATCTCAACAGGCGACAGTTCACGACTGCGGACCAACGCGGCGAGTCGGTGCGCGGGAAGTTCATGAATTCTGGTCATGGCACCCGAGGTTAACCGGGTAGGGCAACGGGCACCACGCCGAAGAACGGTACTTCTCCAGAGAGGTGGCGAAAGGTCAATCCTTCCCCGTTCCGGCGCCCCGGACACGCTTGGGCGCCAGAACACCAGGGAAGAAAAGTGTGAGAAGTCATGCACTAGGACTCGGATATGGATGGAACTAACCTGTCCGTCGTGGAATCGGCAACCAGAGTGAACGGTCGTAGCTCGTCGTCCGAAGGGTCGGAGCCCGAACGACCCGAGGCCCTCTTCTTCCCCAACCAACGCAAGGAAGGCGGCGCGGCCAGCACCAAGGCCCTCTACGGGGCCCTGAGGTCGAACGACTCCGTCCGCCGCTGGATCTTCCGGAGCGTTCCGGCGGGGGCCGTGGCGGGCGCCTTCGGCATGCTCACCGGGGACTGGAGGGTCGGCGTCACCCTCGGCCTCATCGTCCTGGTGGCGGTGATGGTCTGGAGCGCCCGTCGCGAGTCGGAGATCCCCCGCTGGCGCAAGCCCTCGGCCGCCCAGCGACGCACCGAGGCACAGCTCAAACTCATGAAGCAGCTCGGCTACCGCGTCCTCCACGCGCGCGCCGTCCCCGGCGGCAACGGCCAGATCGACCACTTCATCGTGGGTCGTCGCGGCGCGTTCGCCATCGACTCGGAGTCCTGGGACAAGCGGCTCCCGCTGCGCAACAAGCTGGAGAAGCTCTACCACGGCCGCTTCAGCAAGAACGAGCGGATCGACGAGGCCCTGGAGGAGGCCAAGCGCGCGGAGGAGCTCATCAGCAAGGAGCTCGGCCGCGACATCTCGGTGCGCGCCTCCCTGGCCATCTACGGTCCGGGCATGCCCTGGGACAGCCACCGGCTGCGGGGCGTGGACATCATCACCGGAACCAAGGTCCGCAAGTGGCTGCGCAGCGGGCGCGATCGTCTGAGCGAGACCGAGATCGAGGAGATCTATCAGGCCGCGAAGAAGGCCCTGCCGCCACGTTACTGACCCCGTCCCCCCTCGTCCGTCCCGGGCCCGGAGCCAGCCACACCGTCGTGGCCTCCGGGCCTCTCGCGTGTCCGGCCTCCGCCGACGACCCCGCGGGCAGGCCTCGAACCGGAGCCCCCACCTCGGTTAATCTCACCATCCGGGACTCCTGTCTCTTCCGGCGAGACCGAAGCTGTCCCTGGGGGGGACTACCATCGTGGGGAAACACCCGTAACGATGGGAGTGCACCCCATGCCAGCCCTACGCTCACGCACGGTCACCCACGGCAGGAACATGGCAGGTGCCCGCGCCCTCATGCGCGCCACCGGTGTGGAGCGCGAGGACTTCGGCAAGCCCATCGTGGCCGTGGCCAACAGCTTCACGGAGTTCGTGCCCGGACACGTGCACCTGCGCGAGGTCGCCGAGGTCGTCGCGAACGCCATCCGCCAGGCGGGCGGCGTGCCCCGCGAGTTCAACTCCATCGCCGTCGACGACGGTATCGCGATGGGCCACGGCGGCATGCTCTACTCGCTGCCCAGCCGCGAGCTGATCGCCGACTCCGTCGAGTACATGGTCAACGCGCACTGTGCCGACGCCCTCGTGTGCGTCTCCAACTGCGACAAGATCACCCCGGGCATGCTGCTCGCCGCGATGCGGCTGAACATCCCCACCGTGTTCGTCTCCGGCGGCCCCATGGAGGCCGGGAAGGTCACGGTGGTCGACGGCACCGCCACCACGGTCCGCAAGCTCGACCTCATCAACCCCATGATCGCGGCGGCGGACGAGAGCGTCTCCCAGGCCGAGCTGGACGAGATGGAGGAGAACGCCTGCCCCACCTGCGGCTCCTGCTCGGGGATGTTCACCGCCAACTCGATGAACTGCCTCACCGAGGCCATGGGGCTGGCCCTCCCCGGCAACGGCACGGTCCTGGCCACGCACACGGCGCGGCGGGCCCTCTACGAGGACGCCGGGCGCCTGGTCGTGGAGGCCGCCCAGCGCTACTACCGCGACGACGACGCCTCGGTGCTGCCGCTCTCCATCGCCACCCCCGCCGCCTTCGCCAACGCCATGGCGCTGGACGTCGCCATGGGCGGCTCCACCAACACGATCCTGCACCTGCTGGCCACCGCCACCGAGGCCGGTGTGGACTTCGGGCTCCCCGAGATCGACGCGATCTCCCGCCGCGTCCCGTGCCTGTGCAAGGTCGCGCCGAACACCGAGAAGTACCACATCGAGGACGTCCACCGGGCGGGCGGCATCCCCGGCATCCTGGGCGAGCTGGCCCGGGGCGGCCTGCTCGACACCTCGCTGCCCACCGTGCACGGCAAGACCGTGGGCGAGTTCCTTGCCGAGTGGGACATCACCTCCGAGACGGCGCTGCCCGAGGCCGTGGAGCTCTTCCACGCGGCCCCCGGCGGCGTGCGCACGACGAAGGCCTACTCGCAGAGCGTCCGATGGGACACCCTGGACGAGGACCGCGAGAAGGGCTGCATCCGCTCCGTGGAGCACGCCTACACCAAGGACGGCGGCCTGGCCGTGCTGTTCGGCAACCTCGCCCCCGACGGCGCGATCGTCAAGACCGCCGGTGTCGAGGAGGAGCTGTGGACCTTCTCCGGGCCCGCGAAGGTGTTCGAGTCGCAGGACGACGCCGTGGACGGCATCCTCAACAAGCAGATCGAGCCCGGTGACGTGGTCGTCATCCGCTACGAGGGCCCCAAGGGCGGCCCCGGGATGCAGGAGATGCTCTACCCGACCAGCTTCCTCAAGGGCCGCGGCCTGGGCAAGGCCTGCGCGCTCATCACCGACGGCCGCTTCTCCGGCGGCACCTCGGGACTGTCCATCGGCCACGCCTCACCCGAGGCGGCGGCGGGCGGCGACATCGCCCTGGTCGAGGACGGCGACACCATCAGCATCGACATCCCGAACCGGGGCATCGTCCTGGAGGTCTCCGAGGACGAGCTGAACGCGCGCCGGGAGCGCCTGCTCAAGGAGCTGGGCCGGTTCCGGCCGCGCGACCGCCAGCGCCCGGTGACCGCCGCGCTGCGCGCCTACGCGGCGATGGCCACCTCGGCCTCCACCGGCGCGGCGCGTGACGTCACCCAGATCGAGAGGTAGGGCCCCGGCCTCAGCCGCAGCAGCCGCCCCCGCAGCACCCTCCGCCACCGGAGGTGGCGGGGGCGGCGGCGCGTCCGCCCACCGCCACGGTGGACAGCAGGCGCACGGTGTCGTCATGCCCCCGGGGGCAGTCGGCGGGGGCGTCGGAGTCGGCCATGGGGCGGGAGAGCTCGAAGGTGTCGCCGCACTCGCGGCAGCGGAAGTCGTATCGGGGCATGGGACCCAGGATAAGCGGGGGCGGGGCCGTTCTCCAGCCCCCGGCGGGCGCCGTGCACGGGGGCGCCCCCGGCGAACCGACGAGGGGTCGGCTCCCCGGGGGCGTCGTCCGGGCCGGGTGGGACGCCCGGTTCCGACCCTTGTCGCCGCCTAGGCGGCCAGGTGTGCCATGTACGGTTCCCACTGGGGGTCGCCGTGCAGATCACCGTTGATCAACCGCCAGTGGGGGCCCTTCGGCACCTTCGGGGTGATGTGCAGTTCCCAGCCGATCTCGTCCAGGAACTTGTCCGCCTTCCGGTGGTTGCACGGCTTGCATGCCGCCACCACGTTCTCCCACACGTGCGCGCCACCGCGGCTCCGGGGGATGACGTGGTCGATCGTCTCCGCCTTCTTCCCGCAGTAACCGCAGGTGTGCCGGTCCCGCCGCATGAGCGCCACCCGGGTGAGGGGCACCCTCCGGCTGTAGGGGACGCTGATGTAGCGCCGAAGCCTGATCACCGACGGTACGTCGTAGGAGCGCGTCGCCGAGTGCAGCACCGCCCCCGCGCCGTCGTCGTGAACGACCTCCGCCTTCTCGCGCAGGACGAGCAGGATCGCTCTGCGCAGCGGCAGTGTCGTCAGTGGTTCAAAGCTGGCGTTGAGCAGCAGCACGTGGCGGCGGGCGGTGCCTGGACCACCCTCCCGGCTGCGTCGGGCGCTCATCGCGTCGCCCCGGCGGCCGCGTGCGACCGCCATGTCTCTTCCCCGGCCAGCCGATCAGCCAGCCAGGTGACCTCCCTGTGCACCGACCCGAGGATCGGTGTCTCCGTACGCCTTGCCACACGGACCTCCCGGTGGTTCCCGCCGAGTTGCGTCCCGCATTCAGTTTGCTTGTTCGGACCACTCCGGCGCCACCCCAATTTACGGCGGGCCGCCCAGAAAACGCCCGTTGTCGCTTTCTGGAACCCATTGTGCGTCCGGTGAACCCGGATTCATCCTCCCGCCGCGCCGAACACACACAGTGAGATACCGGTGGATAGGGTGCGAAGTATGCGCGAACTCCGCTATCCCCCGGCCACACGGCTGGACATCAACGAGACCCTCCACGGACACTCCGTCCACGACCCCTACCGGTGGCTGGAGGAAGCCGACTCCACGGACACCAAGGCGTGGTCCGACGCCCAGGACGACCTGTACGAGAAGCTGTCGAGCGACTACGTGACCCGCGACTGGTTCGCCGGGCAGGTGCGCTCGCTCATGGGCGCCGGACACGTGGGCACCCCCCTCTGGCGCGGCGAGCGGCTCTTCGTCACCCGGCGCGCACCCGGGCAGGAGCACGCCGTGCTCCACGTGCGGGACGGCGACGGCCCCGAACGCGTCCTGATCGACCCCGGAGCCCTGGACCCCTCCGGTCTGACCACCCTCGACGCCTGGCGCCCCTCCCCCGACGGCCGTCTGCTCGCCTACCAGCTCTCCGAGGGCGGCAACGAGGAGTCGTCGCTGCGCGTCGTCGACGTGGACTCCGGCGAGCTGGTCGACGGTCCCCTCGACCGCACGCGCTACAGCCCGGTGGCCTGGCTGCCGGACGCGTCGGCCTTCTACTACGTGCGCCGTCTCCCCCCGGAGGAGGTGCCGGAGGACGAGACCTCCTACCACCGCCGCGTCTACCTGCACCGCCTGGGCACCTCCGGAGACCAGGACGCCCTGGTCTTCGGGCAGGGCCGGGACAAGACCGAGTACTTCGGCGTGGACGTGAGCCAGGACGGCCGGTGGCTGGTCCTGACCTCCGTCCGGGGCACCTCGTCCGCGACCAACGCCTGGGTGGCCGACCTGGAGGAGGGCCCGCTGGAGAGCCCCCGGCTGGTCACCGTCCAGGAGGGGGTCGACTCCGACCTGCACCCCAGGATGGGGCGGGACGGCCGCCTGTACCTGTTCACCGACCGCGAGGCCCCGCGCGGTCGCCTGTGCGTCGCGGACCCGGCCGAGCCCGGGTACGAGAACTGGACCACGCTGATCCCCGAGGACCCGGAGGCGGTCCTGGAGGGCCACTCCCTGCTGGGCTGGGACGGGCACGGCACCCCCGAGCTCCTGGCCGTGTGGAGCCGCCACGCGATCAGCGAGGTCACCCGGCACGACCCGGCGACCGGTGAACGGCTCGGTGCCCTGCCCATGCCCGGTCTGGGCAGCCTCGCCGGGCTGACCACCAGGCCCGAGGGCGGGCACGAGGCGTGGTTCGGCTACACGGACAACACCCACCCCTCGTCCGTGTACCACTACGACGCGCGGACCGGGCGGGTCGAGCTGTGGGCCGACTTCCCGGGCGAGATCGACCTGCCCGAGGTCCGGACCGAACAGGTCGCGTTCACGTCCGGGGACGGCACCACCGTCCGCATGCTGGTGATCTCCCCCGCCGCACCCGTGGACGGGCCCCGGCCGACCATCCTCTACGGGTACGGCGGCTTCCAGATCTCCCTCACCCCGGGCTACTCCGCCGCGATCCTGGCGTGGGTCCGCGCCGGGGGCGTGTACGCCGTCGCCAACCTGCGCGGCGGTCTGGAGGAGGGCGAGGAGTGGCACCGGGGCGGCATGCTCGCCAACAAGCAGAACGTGTTCGACGACTGCGCCGCGGCCGCCGAGCACCTGATCGGCAGCGGGGTCACCACCCCGGAACAGCTGGCGGTCATGGGCGGCAGCAACGGCGGGCTGCTGGTGGGCTCGATGGTCACCCAGCGCCCGGACCTGTTCGCGGCCGCCGTGTGCTCGGCGCCGCTGCTCGACATGGTGCGCTACGAGAGGTTCGGGCTGGGCCAGCTGTGGAACGTGGAGTTCGGCAGCGCCGAGGACCCCGAGCAGCTGGGCTGGCTGCTCGGCTACTCCCCGTACCACAACGTGCGTGAGGGGACCCGGTACCCGGCCACCCTGTTCACGGTGTTCGACAACGACACCCGCGTGGACCCGCTGCACGCCCGCAAACTGTGCGCCGAGATGCAGTGGGCCACCTCGGCACCGGTGGAGGAGAAGCCCATCCTCGTGCGGCGTGAGGCCGAGGTCGGGCACAGCTCGCGGTCGGTGAGCCGGAGCACGGCACTCACCGCCGACCAGCTCGCCTTCCTCGCACACCACCTGGGCCTCTCCACGCCCTGATCCCGCGGCTCTCCTCCGGGTCGCACGCCCGGAGGAGAGCAAGGACACAGAACGGGAGCCTCCCGCGCCTGGGCCCGACCAGGTGGTCTTTGGGACAATCTTCGGAGGCCGGGGCGGTTCCGCACCACGTGGTGCGGGGCGCGCCCACCCCGCGGAGAGGATGCAGCGTGACACAGACCGAGGTCGAGAACACCGCGACCACCGGGCCCCAGCGGTACGTACACCTGGCCCAGGTGCGCTACGCCGACCTCGACCCGCAGCAGCACGTCAACAACGTCCGGATGCTGACGTACCTGGAGGACGCCCGCGTCGGCTTCCTCCACTTCGGAGTGGGGGATCACCCCGAGGCGTTCGGTGCGACCGTGGTGGCCCGCCAGGAGGCCGACTACGTCGCCCCCCTGCTGCCCCGCGTCGAACCCGTGCGCGTGGAGCTCTGGGTGACCGAGGTACGCAACGCCAGCTTCACCATGGACTACGAGATCCTCGACGACGACCGCGTCTACCTGCGTGCCCGGACGGTCCTGGTCGGCTTCGACGTGGCGACGCAGAGCGCCCGGCGCCTCAACGACGCCGAGCGCTCGCTCCTTCACCGGTTCTCCTGAGGGAGCCGGTCACCGTTTGAGGGAGATGGTGACGGCCTCGCCGTCGTCATCGTCGCCCGCGTCCCCGGAGTCGCGCCGCACCTTCCCGTCGCCGCCCACCCGCAGTGAGGTCGGCTTGGTCACCGCCGGGGGCGTGGCGTCCTCGGCGACGTTGACCATGCTGTGCGCGGCCATGACCATGTACTCCCAGAGCTGACGCTCCAGGGCCTCGTGCAGGTCCAGGGAGTCCACGGCGTCACGCATGTGCCTGAGCCACAGGTCGCGCTCGGCCGCTCCGATACGGAACGGCACGTGGCGCATGCGCAGGCGCGGGTGGCCGCGCTGCTCGTTGTAGGTGCGGGGGCCGCCCCAGTACTGGATGAGGAACAGGCGCAGCCGTTCCTCGGCGGGCCCCAGGTCCTCCTCGGGGTACATGGGCCGCAGCACGGGGTCGTCGGCGACGCCCTCGTAGAAACGGCGGACCAGGCGGGTGAAGGTCTCCTCACCGCCCACGGCCTCGTAGAACGTCATTCGCACGGGCTCTTCGCCCGCGCCCTGGTGGTCATCACGCGCGGAAGTCATCGACCCCAGGGTATGCCACGTCCGCGTCCCCTCCCCTGGGCCTTCCCCGAGGGAGTATCCAGGGGAACAAACGAAGGGCCCCGCCGTCCGGAGGTCCGGTCGGCGGGGCCCTGACGACGCACCCGTGACTAGTCGCGGGTGAGCTTGCGGTGCGTGACCGCGTGCGGGCGCGCGGCCTCCGGACCGAGGCGCTCGACCTTGTTCTTCTCGTAGGACTCGAAGTTGCCCTCGAACCAGAACCAGGAGGAGCCGCCCTCCCAGGCCAGGATGTGGGTGGCGACGCGGTCCAGGAACCAGCGGTCGTGGGAGGTGATCACGGCACAGCCCGGGAAGTCCAGGATGGCGTTCTCCAGCGAGCCGAGGGTCTCGACGTCCAGGTCGTTGGTGGGCTCGTCCAGGAGCAGCAGGTTGCCGCCCTGCTTGAGGGTGAGCGCCAGGTTCACCCGGTTGCGCTCACCACCGGAGAGCACACCGGCGGACTTCTGCTGGTCCGAGCCCTTGAAACCGAAGGCGGCGACGTAGGCGCGGCTGGGGATCTCGACCTTGCCGACCTCGATGAAGGTCTCCCCGTCGGAGATGGTCTCCCAGACGTTCTTGGTGTCGTCGATCCGGCCCCGGTACTGGTCGACGTACGAGATCTCGACCGTGTCACCGACGGTGATCTTGCCCTCGTCCGGGGTCTCCTCACCGACGATCATCTTGAACAGGGTCGTCTTGCCGACACCGTTCGGACCGATGATGCCGACGATGCCGTTGGGTGGCAGCGAGAAGCTGAGGTCCTCGATGAGCACCCGGTCCTCGAAGCCCTTGGTGAGGTTCTTGACCTCGACCACGGTGTTGCCCAGACGCGGACCCGGCGGGATCTGGATCTCCTCGAAGTCCAGCTTGCGGGTCTTGTCGGCCTCGGCGGCCATCTCCTCGTAGCGGGCCAGACGCGACTTGCTCTTCGTCTGGCGGGCCTTGGCGTTGGAGCGGACCCACTCCAGCTCGTCCTTGAGGCGCTTGGCCTTCTTGACGTCCTTCTGTCCCTCGACCTTCAGGCGGGCCTGCTTGGTCTCCAGGTAGGTGCTGTAGTTGCCCTCGTAGGGGTAGAACTGGCCGCGGTCCAGCTCCAGGATCCAGGTGGCGACGTGGTCCAGGAAGTACCTGTCGTGTGTGATCGCGATGACGGTGCCCGCGTACTTGGACAGGTGCTGCTCCAACCAGTTCACGCTCTCGGCGTCCAGGTGGTTGGTGGGCTCGTCCAGCAGCAGGAGGTCAGGGGCCTCCAGCAGCAGCTTGCAGAGCGCCACGCGGCGCTTCTCGCCACCGGACAGCTGGGTGACGGAGGCGTCCCCGGGCGGGCAGCGCAGGGCGTCCATGGCCTGCGCCAGCTGGCTGTCCAGGTCCCAGGCGTTGCGGTGGTCGAGCTGCTCCTGGAGCTTGCCCATCTCCTCGAGCAGGTCGTCGGAGTAGTCCGTCGCCATCTGCTCGGCGATCTCGTTGAAGCGGTTCAGCATCGCCTTGGTCTCGGCGACGCCGTCCTCGACGTTCTCCAGGACCGTCTTGCTCTCGTCGAGCCGCGGTTCCTGGGCGAGCAGACCCACGGTGAACCCGGGCATGAGCCGCGCCTCACCGTTGGACGGCTGCTCGATGCCGGCCAGGATCTTCAGCAGCGTCGACTTACCCGCCCCGTTCGGGCCAACGACACCGATCTTGGCTCCGGGCAGGAACGACCCCGAGACATTGTCAAGGACGACCTTGTCGCCGTGCGCCTTGCGCACGTTTTGCATGGTGTAGATGTACTCCGGCATGCCTCCAAGCCTAGGGCGTCCGGGCCGGTGCCCCCGCCATCACAGGCGATCAGGGTGCGCGGCGGTACCGGCCGGAGGACCCCGGGGAAGGGTCACCGGGCAGAGGGCACCCAGGGCCCCGATCCCCTCGGCCCTCGTGCGACGGACTCAGGCGGAGGGCACCGAGACCTCCACACGTTCCCGTGTCCCCCGGTCCGCGACCCTTCGGCAGCTCAACATCGCGAAGAGGTACGGGGGACGCGGCACCCACATCCGCCGGACCGGCACGTCCGTGGGCGGCGTGGACGAGTCGCCGCACAGTGCCGGGGACGCGGTGCCGGGAGCGCGGCGCCGGGAGCGCGGTGCCGGAGACACCAGTCCCCCACGTGACGCGGGGTTCTCTCCGGGTCCTCGGGGACGTCCCCGTCGTCGGTGCGGGCGGCCAGGAAGCCCCGCCAGCGCTCGGCGGGCAGCCCGGTCTCCAGGGCGCGGGCCATGAGTACCGCCATCGCGTACCCGGGCTCCGCCTCCAGTGCCACGTTCACGGCGGCGCGGGCCAGATCGAGGTCGTCCACCTGCCAGGCGGCCACGGCCAGCAGGGCGGCCGGGGCCGGTCGGTGGCGGTCCGGGACGTGGCGCACCACCCGGGACCAGAGCCGGACGTGGAGTGCGGCGGTCTCCGGGGTGATGCGGGTCCACACGGCGTCCCGCACCGGAACGCGGGTGAGGTGGACGCCGAGCCGGGCGAGGGCCGCCGGGGCGGTGACCCGGTGACGCGCCTCCTCGCGCAGGGTCTCCAGCACCACGGCGGTGTGCCGTTCCACCTGGTCGGCGCCGCCCAGGCGCTCCTCCTCGGCGGCGGCCTCCTCGGCCACCTCGGACCGCACCGACGCGTGCACGGGCTCCAGCAGGAACCCGACCCGCGCGGAGGGATCCCGGACGACCGGAACCAGTCCGCGCACCACCGCCCCGGCCGGGACCGGGGACGCGTCCGGGTCGAAGCGCCTCCCTTCGGCGGGGCAGCAGTCGGGGTCGTGGCAGAGGTAGGACCAGTAGCGGTCCCCGGCCACCCGCAGCGCCTCCAGGACGGGGAGTCCCCGGGCGCGGGCCTCGTGCAGGAGCGCGCGCACGTGCGGGGTGATCCGCGCGGAGTGACCGAAACCGGCCACCAGCAGGGCACCGCCGCCCTCGCCCAGCGCGGCGTCCACCGCCGCCCGGCCGCTGCGGTCCGGGGTCAGGACGTGGTCCAGGTGGTCGAGTCCGCCGTACAGGACCCCGAGGACGCTCTCCTGCCTGAGCACCAGGGCGACCACCGCGTCGTCCAGCGGTTGGTGCACCAGGTAGGGCAGGGCCGCGAGGAGGTCGGTGGGGGTACGCAGGCGCAGTGGAGCGGAGGTGGGGTCGTGGGGGCCGGAGGAGGGGTCGTGCTGTTCACCGGGCATGGTTCCACGTTCGGTCACCGGGGGTGGCGGCGCAACCGGTGGGGCGGGCCTGTGGACAACTCGCCCGGAGCCGCGTCCTCCTCGCCGGTCAGCGGATCAGAAGGGTTCCCCCGGGCTGTTGGCGGGGTCGGTGATCTGTCCCTCTCGGGGGCCGGGGATCTGCCCGGACACCTCGGAGCGCCCGGCGGGCAGGCACACGCGGTCGCGGCCGGTCTCCTTCGCCCGGTAGAGCGCGAGGTCGGCCGCGGTCAGCAGTTCGACGAGGTCGTTGCCGTGGTCACCAGCGACGGCGACGCCGATCGAGATGGTGATGGAGACCTGGACGTCCTCCACGGCGATCTCCATCCGCCCGACCTGCGAGCGCAGCCGTTCGGCCGCCTGCCAGGCCTCGGTCACGTCGGCGCCGGGCAGGAGGACCACGAACTCCTCACCGCCGAACCGGCCGAGCAGGTCCGACTGGCGCAGCTGCTGGGCGATGGTCGTCGCGACGCCCAGCAGGACCTGGTCACCGAAGAGGTGGCCGTAGCTGTCGTTCACTCGCTTGAAGTGGTCGATGTCCACTATGAGCACCGCGGCACGGCCGCGCGTGGCGCGGGCCCGGACGATTTCGGCGGCCGCCTCCTGCTCCCAGGTCGGGGCGTTGAGCAGGCCGGTCTTCGGGTCGGTCCGCGCGGCGGTCTGGAGTTGCTGGTAGACCAGGCTCCGCTGGAGCAACAGGACCGGCGGAACCGCGATGACCAGGAGGAACATCGACAGCTGCGCGAGGATGGCGACGGTGACGCCGACACATAACTCGGCGGAGTCCACCAGGAAGGCCTCGCGGTCCCACATGGTCCGCATGCTGTCCGACCCGCCGCTGAGCCTGGTGCCCAGGAACACCAGGAGCGTGTTCATGACGGTGAACCCCGCGCAGCAGGCCAGGGCCAGGACCACGCCGCTGAGGGAGAGCAGGGACTCGTGGGCGTTCGGGAGTCCGCTGATCCCGGCGAGCAGTCCGCCCTGCGAGCCGTGCCAGACCACCGAGGCGAGGAACCCGGAGACTCCGATGGAGGCGGCGTTGAAAACGCGCCGGTGCGGCAGCGTGCGCCTGCTCCGGCGCTGGAGCAGCAGGTAGGCGGGGACCGGGATGAGGAGCGAGTACACCGGGGGCAGCAGGAGCATCGCGGGGAACCACCAGGCTCCCAGGAGGTCGCGGGTGATTCCGGCGGGGAGGTCGATCCGGCGAATCGCCTCGACGCACACCACCGCGGAGATCACCAGGGCGAGGAACAGGGAGAGGTCGGAGATGGTGGGAACCGTCTGCGCGGCGGCCACCCCGAAGAGGAACAACGCGACGAAGACCAGCAGGAACAACAACAGGACCATGCCCAGGGGCTGCTGGAAGATCGGCCAGGACCGGCGCTCCCCGAAAGGGACGCCCTCGGCCGCCATCGGCTTCTCCGAGATGCTCACCGTTCCCTCCTCCCTCCCTGTGTCACCCGCGGCCTCCGGACCCCCGCACTCGACTCTGATGCGCTCACCGCCTCTCACGGTTCTCCTTTCGACGAACCGGACTCGCCCCGCGTTCCCTCACGGTGCCACTCGGTGACCAGGGAACCCGCATCATCCCTGGTAGGCGACTGGGAAGTACACCCCCCTCACTTTACATTACTTTGGGTAATAACTTAATCGCCTATTGTATGTGACCCGCAGGCCGAGGCTACCTTAGTGGTCACCCTGTGTTCCAGGGGGGTTGGTTAGCGTCACGTTGTAGGGCATCCTGCCAGAGGGCATCGCCGGTTTCGGCCAGAAGCTGGCCGGTCCGCCTCTCGCTGCCGTCCGCCGTGCCGACCGCCCGATGATCCAGTAGTTCTCAGCACTCAACCGAAGGAGCATCACATGGCCAAGAAGGTCGTCAACTGGACGTAGGTCCCCCTCCATGACGCGAGACGGGGACCGGCGGTCCATGCCGCCCGTCCCCGTCTCACCGGGCCGGCCGGGGCGCGTCCCCGACCGGCCCTCCCGTCGTCCGGCCCCGTCTCACCGCTCCGCCCGGTCCGTGCGGACCGCCGGGGCCGGGACTCACTCCTGGACCCGCGCCACCTCGTAGGCGGCCCGGAAGGCCCGGTAGCGGGCCAGCTCCTCCTCCATCGGAGCCACGACCCGCAGTCCGGCGATCTCCCGGACCCGCGTCTGGGCCGCGCGCTCCACCTCCTCGCGGCGCTGGACGGCGGCGACCTCCACGAGGTTCCCGCAGCCCACCCCGGTCAGCCAGCCCACCAGCAGACCGGCCACGACCACGGCGCCCGCGTAGGCGGCGAAGATCGGATCGTCGAACGCCCGCAGCCCGGTGATACCGCCGCCGAGCCAGCTCAGCAGAGACACCACGGCCCAGGCGAAACCGGCTCCGGCCACCGCGAGCAACGCGTACTGCACGGTCCGGGCCATCCGCCACCACGAGGGGCTGCTGTCGGGGTCCCCGACCGCGCCGGAGACCGCCTCGCCGAGTTCGCTCGGCAGCTCGGCCACCCCGCTGCGGGCCGCCGCGCGCATCCTCCGGCGCCACGGTCCGGGCATCCCCTCGGACACCTGGTCCGCCGCCTCGCCCAGCGCGGTCTCCAGTTCGGCCTCGTGCGCGTCGACCGGTCCGCCCACACCCGGTTCGTCCCGGCGCAGGAAGTCCAGTTGGACGGCGGCGAGCGGATCCTTGCGCAGCTTGGCTGCCCTGCGGGCCACCGGCCAGCCGACCCTGCGCCTGCCCCGGCGCACGTCGTTGGTCTCCACCACGTCGGCCACGGCCGTGACCCCGGCCGCGTTGGCCAGGCCCTCCTGCACCTGGGACCGCACCTCGGCGGAGACCGTCGCGGGCACCTCCCCTTCGCCGTAGAACTCCTCGAAGGGCGCGATGACCTGGTCCAGGTCCGCGACCAGACGGTCGACCAGGGCCCGGCGCTCGACGACGGTCTCCCCCAGGAACTCGCGCACGTCACGGATGCCCTGCCCGGTGACGGTGGAGGTCGTGATCACCCTGGGGTGCACCCCGGACTCCGTCTCCAGAAGGCGGCGCAGGTCGGTGAGGAGCTCCTCCAGCTCGTCCGGGGCCACCCGGTCCACCTGGTTGAGCACCGCGACGGTGACCGCCCCGTGCCCCGCCATCTTGGCCAGGTAGCGGTGGTGGACGGCGGCGTCGGCGTACTTCTGCGGGTCGAGCACCCACACGAGCAGGTCCACCGAGCCGATGAGCCGGTCGGCCTCGGCGGTGTGCAGGCTGCGGACCGAGTCGTGGTCCGGCAGGTCGAGCAGGACCAGCCCGGTCAGCTCCGAGTTGCTGGTGTCCAGGACCCCCGTGCGCGAGTGGCGGTAGCGGTTGGGGACCCCCAGCCAGCTGAGCAGCGCGTCGGCGCCCTCGTGCCCCCACACGCAGGCGTGCGCCTTGGAGGTGGTGGGGCGGGTGACGCCGGTCTGGGAGAGTTCGAGCCCGCACAAAGCGTTGAACAGCGAGGACTTCCCGCTTCCGGTGCCTCCGGCCAGCGCCACCACGGTGTGGTCGCCGGACAGGCGCAGGCGGGCCCCGGCGTGGTCGAGCAGCTGCCCGGCCTGGCCGAGGACCTTCTCCGGGAGGTCGCCCTGGCCGAGTTCGGTCAGGGTGCTCAACGCGTCCAGCCGCTCGATGAGCTCGGCGCGGCTGGTGGTGCTGGTGGGTTGCCAGTGGTCGCCACTGGTGGGGCGGTACTCCTCGTCGTCGTCCTCCTCTGGAGCGGAGCCCGCCGGTGCGGGCACGGAGTCGGAGACCGGTTCCGGAGCGACGGTGTCGGCACCGATCGCCCGGAAGGCGCCCGAGACCGCCGAGGGTCCGGGAACCCGGCGGGGCAGGGGTTCGGGGCCGTCGTCGGCCGCCTCCGCCGGTTCCTGGGTGTCGGCGGACCCCTCCGTGCCGGAGGTCGCGGGGCCCACCGGGACCGTGGCCGTCCGCGCGGCACCGGTGCCGTCGCCGTCGAGCAGGTCGAACCCGGTCTCGGCGGCTCCCTGTGGGGCGGCCTCGGGTGCTTCCCCGGAGTCCTCCCCGGCCTCGGTGCTCTCGTCCTCGGGTTCGGGCACCCAGGTGGCGGTGGAGGGACGTGCCGGACCGGGCTCCGGACGGGAGGTGTGGCGACGCGGCGTCCCCTCGCCCTCGGGGGCCTGCTCGTCCTGCTCCCGTTCGTCCCCGTCGGTGCCGTCGACACCGTCCCGACCCGCGTCGATCCGGTCCCGCCTGCTGCGGGCGCGATCGCCGCGTCCACCCTCGGTCCGGTCGCGCCCGCCGCGCGTACGCCCGTCCTTGCCGCCCCCGTTCCGGGTGCGTTCTCCCTGTTCGTCGGGGCGTTCGGTCTCCGGTGTGATCACCGGGAAGCTGCCCGTGTGGCGTCCGGCGATCCGGGTGTCGTCGGCCGCCTCCGTGAGGCTGCCGACCCAGCCCGCGAGCCCGTCCGGGTCGTCGTGGTCGTCGTCGCCCTGACGGCGTCTCTGCGCGGCCCCGTTCGCCTCCGTGTCCTGGGCCCCCGGGGAGGAGGAGCGCGCGTGGCGTCCGAACCTCCGCTGACGGGCCCCCGCGGACTCGGCGGACTCGGACCGGGGGTCCGGCGCGGCGCCGTCGTCGGTGTCGGTGCCGGTCCCCTCCTCGTCCGTGTCCTCCGAGGGAGCGGTCCTCTGCGACGCGGCCTGCACGGCACCGGCTCCGGACGGGTCCGGGTAGCCGGTGATCCCGTCGTAGGCGGGCGGGTCGTAGGCGGAGGTGGGGTTCTCCTCGGCCGCCCGCTCACGCTCCTCGGCGTGCTCGGGGTGCTCGGGCACCGGCATCGTGTAGCCGCGCCAGGGGCCGCTCTGGTAGGGAGTGGGGTCCTCGTCTTCGGCGGACCGGTCCGGGTCCCGCGCCGGCGAGGGACCGTCGTTCCACGGTCCGCTCACGGCGGAACCCCGTGCGGCGGAGCCGCGCTGGTCCGTACCCCGCCCGGCGGGCGCGCCCTCGCGCTCCTCGCCCTCGGCTCGGTCACGGTCCGGGCCGGTGCCCCCCGCGTGCGCGGGGTTCCACTGAGTTGTCATCGTGCGATCTCAAGGTTGTACGTGGCCTGATAGAGCTGGACGGCGCTGTCGTCGGACGGGATGCCCGCCTTGGACAGGGCGTGGTCGAAGGGCACGCGCTCGTGGGAGAGCAGCCCGAGGACCCGCTGGCGCAGGTTCTCCCGCGCCGACCCGCCGATGCTGCGCAACGACTGGGCGCCGAACAGCCCCTTGAGCAGGCGCTGTGGGGATGGGCCGGAGGCGTCGGCCGCGCGGGCGCCGCCTCCGGAGTGGGAACTTTCGAAGCCGAGCAGGTCGATGATGAGGACCAGGGCGACGACGTCGTGGTCGAAGGTGACGAAGCGGGCCACCGACCTCTTGGTGGCACCGTTGGCCGCGGTCATCTCCGCGATCTCACGCTGCCACTCGGTGATCTCCTGGCGCACCTGTTTGGCGATCAGGCCCCTGCCGGGCTGGTCGAGGGCGCGGTCCACGAGCTCACCGCCGCCGGGGACCTCCCGCCACTGCTCCTCGATCTGCTCCCAGGCACGGTCGTTGGCGGAGACCACCAGGGCCTCCAGGGAGTCGCGTACGGCGCGCTCCAGCGCGCTGACCCGCTGGCCGCGCTCGGCCTGTTCGGCACGGCCCTTGCGGGCCTTCTTGCCGCGCAGGCGCAGGCTCTTGGCGAGCTCTCCGCTGGCCGCGACCTCCTGCCACCGGGCGAGGAGCGAGCCGCGCAGCAGGGAACCGTCTCCCAGGGCCGTGTCGATCCTCTCGGTCGCGCCCGCGTAGGCGTCGTCGACGGAGGCGCCCAGCGAACGCCCGGTCTCGATCTGCGCCTCGACCTGGCGGGCCAGCTCGGGGACACGGGAGCGGAAGCTGTCGATGACCCCGATGAACGTGCGTCGGGACACCCGGTCGCGCT
The DNA here is from genome assembly GCF_965344335.1 of Nocardiopsis eucommiae. Lineage (NCBI taxonomy): Bacteria > Bacillati > Actinomycetota > Actinomycetes > Streptosporangiales > Nocardiopsidaceae > Nocardiopsis > Nocardiopsis eucommiae. Next base: position 67,756 of record NZ_CBDRIY010000017.1, on the reverse strand, counting down.
GCTCGGCCTCGCCAGCCACGTCCGCCAGGTACTCGCGGATGTGGTCGGCGACGTTGGAGGTGAAGCGCTCACCCTCGATCTGGTCGGTCTCCGGGATCGCGAAGCGCGCGGCGGCGCCCAGACCGTTGGCCTCCAGCATGGCGCCGAAGTGGTCCAGCAGCTGGCGGCGTCCCTTGCGGGGCACCCGGGAGAGCACGACCGCCAGTGAGGTGTCGCGGTCCCGGGCCACCTGGAGGAACTCCCACACACGGGCGTCCGCGTACCGGCCTGAGGTGGTGACGAACACCCACAGGTCGGCCGCGTCCAGGAACTTGGCGGCGAACTCGTGGTGCGCGGCGACGGCGGAGTCGACGTCGGGAGTGTCGAGCAGGGCGACGCCCGGGGGCATGGCCTCGGTGGCGGCGAGCACCAGCATGCCGTCCTTGCCGGGCATCGCCAGACCCTGCTGGCGTACACGGGGCAGGGACGGGATGAAGGAGGCCTCGCTGAACCAGTCCACGTCGGCCGGGTTGCAGGCCAGCACCGGGCTGTTGGTGGTGGGCCTGCGCACGCCGGTGGTGGTGACCTGCTCACCGACCAGGCTGTTGACCAGGGTCGACTTGCCCGCGCCGGTCGAACCGGCGACGGCGATGAGCAGCGGGATGTCGGGGCGGCGCACGCGGGGCAGCACGTAGTCGGAGAGCTGGGCCAGGACGTCGGCCTGGAGAACCCGCCCCTCCTCGGCTCCGGCCAGTCCCTCGGCGAACTCCAGGTCCCGGATCTGCTTGCGCAGTGACTCCAGGACCTGCTCGAAGCGGTCGTCCTCGTTGGTGGGGGCGCGGTGCTTGGCGGGCCTGACGGGCACGGGGACGGTGGGCCCCCGGCGCTCGCTTTCAGGGACTCCGGCCAGCGGCGCGGATGCGGGGCCCGGTGCGGCGGGCGGGGCGGAGGCGGCGTCCGGTCCGGTTCCGAACCGGTCCGAGGCACCCTCGCCCGAGGCGTTCGGTGCGGCCGACGGCCGGGTCATGATCGGTAGGCCCTCCTCATCGGTACTGGGAATCCCCCGGCGGCGTGGCTCGCGCGCACCGCCACGGGGGTCTCACTGAAGATCGCGCCCGGTGGCCAGTCGATCGGTCTCGAACTGGACTCCCGTGTGCAGTATGTCAAGATCCCGCGCAGTTTTGACCACTTCTCCGATGATCACCACGGCGGGCGGCCGCACTTGGGCCGATCGGACCGAGGCGGCGATGTCCGCCAGCGTACCCGTCACCGTTCGCTGACCCGGCAGCGTGGCGTCCTGGACCACCGCCGCGGGCGTGTCCGGGGAGCGCCCGTGCTCGACGAGGGCGGCGGCGATGGCCTCGATGCGCTGGACTCCCATGAGGACGACCACGGTCCCGCCCGCCCTGGCCAGTCCGGCCCAGTCCACGGTGGAACGTTCGTCGCCGGGGGCGACGTGCGCGGAGACGACGTGCACGTCCTGCGCCACACCACGGTGGGTGGCGGGGATCCCGGCGCTCGCCGGGCCGGCGAGGGCGCTGGTCACACCCGGGACGACGATCACGGGGATCCCGGCCGCCGCGCACGCGGCTGCCTCCTCGCCCCCGCGCCCGAAGAGGAAGGGGTCCCCGCCCTTGAGTCGGACCACGAACCGGCCCTCGCGGGCCCGTTCGACGAGGACGGCGTTGATGTCCTCCTGGGTCATGGAACGGCCGTAGGGGACCTTGGAGGCGTCCACGATCTCGACCTCCGGAGGGAGGCGGTCCAGGAGCGGGGTGGGGGCGAGGCGGTCCACCACCACGACGTCGGCCTGGGAGAGCAGCTGCTGGCCCCGGACCGTGATGAGACCGGGGTCGCCGGGTCCGCCGCCGACGAGGGCGACGCCCCGCAGGCGTTCGCGCCCGCGTCGGGCGTCCAGGGTTCCGTCGGCCAGACCGTCGACCACGGCGTCCCGCAGCCCGGCGGAGCGGCGGGGGTCACCCGAGGCGACGACGCCCACGGTGACACCGTTGGCGGAGCCGCTGGCCGGGGTCCACGCGGAGGAGGCGTGGCGGTCGTCGGCACGGACGCTCCAGATCCGGGACGCCTCGGCCTCCTCGGTGACGGCCGCGTTGGTCTCCGGGGAGTCGGTGGCGGCGTGCACGAGCCAGTAGGCGGGGGCACCCGGTCCGCTGACGTCCCCGGGGCGCCAGGCGCGACGGTGCCAGGTCAGGCGCCCCGCGTCGGCGAGGTCCTCCAGCGCGGCGGACGCCTCGGGGGAGACCAGGGTGACGCGGGCACCGGCCTCCAGCAGGACGGGGACCCGGCGTTGGGCCACCCTCCCGCCTCCGACGACGAGGACGTCGCGGTCCCGCATGCGCAGGCCCAGGAGATAGGTCACGGATCGCACCCCTTCGGTCGTCCGCACCGGCCCCCGGCTCCGTCGACGGGGTGCGCGCGCGGACGGGCCCGGCGCGCCGCCAGCGATGTTCGGTGATGGCTCCAAAGTAGCTTGTCAACGCGGCATCACATGGAGGTAAAGGGTGACGGCGGTCCGGAGTGACACGCGCCGCATCGGGGCCCGCCCGGAGTGTGGGCCGAGGTGACCCGCCCGGAGTGTGGGCTCGGCGTGTGCCCCGTCGCGGCGCCCGGACGGCGCGGGACCCCGCCACCCTCGTCGGTGGCGGGGTCCCGTCGTCTCACCGGGCGCCCCGGCCCGGACCGCGACTCACCGGCCGGTGGTCACACCGGCGTTGTCGAAGGTGGCGACGTCGCGCAGCGCGCGCACCGCACCCTGGAGCAGCGGCAGGGCGAGCAGCGCACCGGAGCCCTCGCCGAGCCGCATCTCCAGGTCCACCAGCGGCGTCAGGCCCAGGTGCTCCAGGGCGATGGCGTGGCCCGGCTCGGTCGACCGGTGACCGGCGAAGCAGGCGCTCAGGGAGTCCGGTGAGATCGCGGCGGCGGCGAGCGCGGCCGAACCGGCGATCACGCCGTCCAGGAGGACCGGCACCCGCAGCGCCGCCCCGCCCAGGACGTACCCGGCCAGTGCGGCGTGCTCCAGGCCGCCGAGCGCGGCGAGGGTCCCGATCGGGTCCGCCTCGTCCACCGGGTTGGCCTTGAGCGCCTGACGGACCGCCTCCACCTTGCGTTCGTAGGTGGGATCGTCCACGCCGGTGCCCCGGCCGGTCGCCACGGCGGGGTCGGCGCCGGTGAACGCGCAGATCAGGGCGGCGGCCGGGGTCGTGTTCCCGATCCCCATGTCCCCGGTGACCAGGCAGCGGTTGCCCGCCGAGACCAGGTCCCGGGCGATCTCGATGCCGCCCTCCAGCGCCTGGAGTGCCTGGTCCCGGGTCATCGCCGGACCCTGGGTGAAGTCGGCGGTGCCCCGCGCGACCTTGCGCGGGAGCAGGCCCGTGCCGCGGGGCAGGTCACCGACCACACCGACGTCGACGACGGTCACCTCGGCGCCCACCTGCTTGGCGAAGGCGTTGACCACGGCACCGCCGTCGAGGAAGTTGCGCACCATCTGCGCGGTGACCTCCTGCGGCCAGGCGGTCACCCCCTGGGCGTACACGCCGTGGTCACCGGCGAACACCGCCACCGCGGCGGGCTCGGGAACCGGCGGCGGGCACTCCCCGACCAGCCCGGCGAGCCGTACCGAGACGTCCTCCAGCACGCCGAGGGAGCCCTGGGGCTTGGTCATCCGGTCCTGCCGGTCCCGGGCCTCCTCCACGGCTCGGGCGTTGAGCGCTCCGATGGCGGTGATGGTCTCCTCCAGCAGGGTGGTCGGCTCCTGGCCGGGCAGACCTCGGCGCCCGTAGCGGTCGCGGTGCACGGCCCAGGACAGGGGGCGTCCCCTGGCCCAGCCGGCGAGGCCGAGTTCGGGTTCGGTGGGGAAGTCCTCGACGTAGCCGACGCACAGGTACGCGACGAGTTCGAGGTGGGAGGGGAGTTCGAGGACACTGGCGACGTCGCGTTCGTCGGTGAAGGCGACCCAGCCGACGCCGAGCCCCTCCGCGCGGGCCGCGAGCCACAGGTTCTCCACGGCGAGGGCCGCGGAGTAGGAGGCGGGTTTGGAGTGCCGTCCGGGGCTGTGCGGGCCTCGGCTGGGGTCGACGGTGACGGCGACGTTGATCGGGCTCTCAAGCACCGCCTCGACCTTGAGCCCGGAGAAGGCCTGCGCGCGGGTGCCGGGCCGGGTGTGGCCCTGGGCCTCGCGCTGGACCCGGGCGAGCTCGCGCACCTGCCCCCGGATCTGGGGGTCGTCGATGACCAGGAAGTCCCACGGCTGCGTGTGTCCGACGCTCGGGGCCTGGTGCGCGGCCTCCAGGACGCGGGTGAGGACGTCGGCGGGGACCGGCTCGGGCAGGAAGCCCGCCCGGACGTCGCGCCGCTCTCGGATGGCGCGGTAGACGGCGGCGCGTTCTGCGTCGTCGAAGGCGTGGCCGGATCCTCCTCTCCATGGGTCGGCGGGAGTGTCCGCCGCTTCGGGAGTCCGCTCGGCTCCCCGTGTCTCGGCGTTCAGCGCCTCACGAGCGGCCTGGATGGCGGGGACCAGGGCCGGGGCCGCCGCCGTCCGGGTTTCCTCCGGTTCGGGCCGCTGGTGCGGACCCGAGTGCTGCGGTACCTCCAGGGGTGCCGCTGCTTCGTGTGCGTGCACGGTGTCGCTCTGCTTCGGTTCGGCGGCCGCGCGGTTCTCTTCCACGGGGCCGGGGTTCGTGATGGGCTCGGGCCGCTCGGTCCCGGTCCCGGCGGCCTCGGGGGGCGCGGGGTCGGGCTGGGGGGCTTCGGCCGGGGTAGGGGGTTCGGGTTGCGCGGGGCCGGAGTGGCGGCTGCCCGAGCGGAAGGGGATGACGTTGAACCGGGGGTCACGCTCAGGGGCGACGGGAGGCTCGTGCTGCTCGGCGGTCCGTGTCTGACGTGGTTCGGCCTGTGCCGCTCCGGTCGGGGGCCGGGGTTCGGGGTGGGCCTGGTGCCTGGCCTGCTGCGGGCGTGTGGTGAAGGCCGTGGGCGCCGGAGCCGGGGGCGTGGGCTCGACGGCGGAAGGGTGGCCGGGCGCGTGCGGCGGAGGCTCGGCCCCCGGGAACGAGTTCCGGAACGGGTTCTGCTGCGGTGCGACCGGGCCGGGAGCGCGCGCTTGGGCGCCCTTGCCGCTCTCGGGCAGTCCGTCCAGGAGGCCGCCGAGGCCGGGCAGGGGGCCGGTGCCCCTGTGCCACGAGCCCTCCTGCTCACCGCGACGGAGGTCCTCGCGGTCGTCGTTGGTCATGGTCACTCCCCGAAGAAGAGAAGAGAAGAAGAGGTCAGTGAGCTGCCCGGTTCCACCTGGTCCGTGACGATCCGGCCCAGCGTAGTCCGCGGCGGTCATGCCGCTCGCACGGGTCCCCCCGACCCGGCGCGGCTCGCCCCGGCAGAAATGCCGGGGTCCTCAAGTCACCATCAACTGTGCCAGAGTCCGCCCCGGTGCGGGCTGTGTACGGGAGTCACGGTCCGCGACCGGAGGGGGTTCGCACCCCGTCCACGGGCGGTCGCCGCCCGTCCGGGGCGGGGCACGGACGGGCCGAGCCCTCCCTGGCGGGACGCGCCACACCGCCCCCACCAGGCAAAACTTGGAACCGAGTACCGACCTTCCACCCCGCCACCGCACTGAGCAACGACTCGAACACCCTCCGTATATTTTCTGGTCTCCGGGGCCGGGCATCGGTCCAGGTAAGGGCTTTCGGTTCGGGCAGACCCACGGTTACGGCCAGGACCTGACCCGGCGCCGCGACCCATGACGGGATCGTCAACGCCCGCGCGGCGGGCGCCGGGCGTCACTCCCCTGTGGCACGCTTTTCCGTACCCGAAAGCCCCTGAACCCGGCATCAGCCCCCACAAGAACGGAACGAACCCTCCATGCGACGGCGTCACTTCCTCGCCGGTGCCACCACGGTCACCGGCCTGTCCGCGCTCGCCCCCGCACTGCTCGCCTCCGCCAGCGCCTCCGCACGGACCACCACGGAGACCTCCACGACCCTGACCGCGCCCAGGGTCCTCGCCGAGGAGGCCCGCTCCACCGGCACCCTCGTACGCCCCGAGCGCCGCTTCGACCTCGTCTCCGTCACCCAGGCGCCCACGGCCGTCTCCGAGGGGGCCGCCGTGCGCTTCGAGACCGCCGGGGGAGACCTGAGCGACTGGCGGGAACTGCACTTCCACACGGCCGGACCCGAACACCTGGCGCCCACGGCCTCCGCCATGGCGCGGGCACCCCAGGGCGCGACCGGCTACGAGGTGCGCGGCGCGGACGGCGCCGACCTCACCGCCGTGAACCTGCACGACGGTGAGGAGCTGCGGTTCGGCGGACAGGAGCGGGTGTCCCTGTCCGCCGAGGACGACGGGGTCACCACCCTCACCGGCGGATCCACCCTGCGGGTACGCACCCGGGCGGGGTGGGGCGCCGACGAGTCGCTGCGCTTCGGCGACGACGGCGAGGACCTCTGGCCCGCCCAGTTCCACCGCGTGCAGGCGCTGACCGTGCACCACACGGCGATGGCGACCACCGACGACCACGCGGCGGACATGCGGGCCGTGTACCACCTGCACGCCGTCCAGCAGGGGTGGGGCGACGTCGGTTACCACCTGCTGGTGGACCCCCGGGGCGTGGTCTACGAGGGGCGCCACTCGGGCGGCGGTCTCCCGATCTTCCGAGGGGTTCCCCTGCCCGGCCTGGCCGAGTCCGTGACGGCCGGCCACGCGTTCGGGTTCAACCACGGCAACATCGGCGTGTGCCTGCTCGGTGACTTCACCGACGAGCTGCCGACCCAGGCGGCCCAGGACTCCCTCGTCGACGTCCTGCGGATCCTGTGCGCGCTCACCGGCGTGGACCCGTCCGAGAGGATCGAGTACGTCCACCCGGACACCGGTGCGGCGACCGAACAGGAGGCGGTGGCACGGCACCGGGACTGGCTCCAGACCGAGTGCCCGGGCAACGCCTTCTCCGAGGTGTTCGACACGGTCATCCGCCAGCGGGTCGCGCGCGGCCTGCTCTGAACCCCCGCGGTGGCGGGACGTTCCGGCGTTCCGCCACCGGGCCGGTCGGGTGCGGGGGACGGTGCACCGCCGTACCCCGCACCCCCGGGAGGCGTATCTTGAGCGATGCCCGGAACGGCCGTCCGTACGCAACAGGGGGAACACTCGCATGGCCACCGTCCAGAGCGCTCCGATCATGCCCGCGGTGATCCTGGAGACCGAGCGCCTGCGCCTGCGGTCCCTGCTCGAACGGGACATCGACGACGTCCACGCCTCGTGCGTGGACCCCGAGCTCCAGCGGTGGATCCCGCTGCCCGCGCCCGGGCTGCCCTACACGCGGGAGTCGGCCGAGCACTTCTGTCTGCGCCTCGCCCCGGCCATCCGCACCGGAGGCGACGGCCAGCACTGGGCCGTGGTCGACCGGGAGTCCGGTCGGTTCACGGGGTCGGTGGCGCTGCTGCGTACGCAGTGGGCGGCGATGGTCACCGAGATCGGCTACTGGATCTCGCCGTGGGGCCGGGGTCGCGGACTGGCCACCGAGGCCGTCGTGGCGGTGTCCCGATGGGCCCTCGGCCAGGGGTTCCAGCGCGTGGAACTCAAGGCCGCCACCGGAAACACCGGCTCGTGCCGGGTGGCCGAGGCCGCCGGGTTCCAGCGGGAGGGCACCGACCGGAACGCGATGCCCCTGCACGAGGGCCGCTCGGACCTGGCCTCGTACGGACTGGTCCCGAGCGACATCCTCTGAGGGGGCCGCACCCGACGAGCCTTCCCGCCGCTCACCGCGCGCGCGGGAGCCGGCTCCCCGCCCGGGGGCACCCGAACCCGCCCGAGGACGCGCGGGAACCGGCCGGGTGCACGAGAGCCGCCCGAGGACGCGCGGGAACCGGCCGGGTGTGCGAGAAGCGGCCCCGGGGCGTGCGGGGAGGCGGCGTCGTGCGCTCAGCCCCAGACGCGGCTGAGCGTCCACTCGCCGGTCGTGCCGTCGTGCCGGAGTTCGTACACGCCCTGCGCGTAGGCGGAGCCCGCCTCCACCCGCCAGTGTCCGCGTTCGGGAACCTGTGACCCGTTGCCGGGAGTCCAGTCACGCCGAAGGGTGACCCAGTGGTCGATGATCCTCCGCACCCCGTACACGCGACCGTCCCAGGTGAACCGGGTGGGTCGGCCCCCGTCCTCGACGACCGTGACCTTCGCCCCGAAGTACCGTCCCACGACAGTTCCCCCCAGCATCGACCGACTCCTCCTGGCTGGTGTCCGGCCGCGCGTACGAGGCACGCCGCCGGAGCGCCCGTCCGTGGGGAAGTACGGCCAGGCGTTCGAACACGTATTCGAATCCTAGCGAAGGCGGGGGTTCCGTGGAACCTATTCCGCGTTCCCGACATCACCTCCCGTAGCACCCCCGCGCCCGAACCCGACCGGCGTCGCGGAACCGTCCGCCACGACTCGCATCGGCCCAGTTCCGACCCGCTTCCGCGCCCGGAACGGCCGTCAACAACCGGAACGCGTCGGCGTGTCGAGATCGGTACGCTGTTAGACGCGAATCACACGATCCATACAAGGGACCCCCAACTGTGACGTCCAACGGACACGAAAGCGGCAAACCCCTGCGCGCCGGAGACCCGCGCGAACTCGACGGCTACCGCATCGTCGGCCGTCTGGGACGCGGTGGCATGGGCACCGTGTACCTGGCCAGGGACGCCGCCGACCGTGCCGTGGCCGTCAAGCTGATCCACCCCGACCTGGCCGACGACGAGTCCTTCCGACTGCGCTTCGCCCGCGAGGTCGCCTCCGCGCGCCGGGTCGCCCGCTTCTCCACGGCCGGGGTCATCGACGCCCGCCTGGAGGGAGAACCCCTCTTCATCGTCTCGGAGTACGTGCCGGGCCCCAACCTGGACCAGGCGGTGCGCGGTGGCGAGCCGATGCACGGCGGGACCCTGGACGGGCTGGCGATGGGCGTCGCGGCGGCGCTGACCGCCATCCACGGTTCGGGGATCGTGCACCGGGACCTCAAGCCCGCCAACGTCCTGCTGTCCCCGGTCGGCCCGAAGGTGATCGACTTCGGGATCGCCCGTGCCCTGGACGACGCCAGCGACGCGGTCACCCGCTCCAGCCAGCTCATGGGCACCCCCTCCTACATGGCGCCGGAACTGATCCTGGGCGAACAGGCCACGGCGGCGGCCGACGTCTTCGCGTGGGGCTGTCTGGTCGCCTTCGCGGGCATCGGTCGGGCGCCCTTCGACGCGGGCACCGTCCCGGCGGTCCTGCACAACATCTCCACCGCGTCACCCAAGCTGGACGGGCTCGACCCCAGCCTGGTGGACCTGGTCACGGCGGCGCTGGACAAGAAGCCCGAGAACCGCCCCACCTCCCAGCAGCTGCTGGCCCACCTGACCGGGCAGCAGGATCCGGAGGAGGCGGAGGTGCGTCGGACGATCACCACGTCGTGGGCGCCGCCGAGCAGCACCCCGGTGCCGGGCCAGCCTCCGGAGCCCACCGAACCGGGCCTCCAGGAACAGGGGCGCCAGGAACAGGTTCCGGCCGAGGCCGCCTCGACGCCGCCCGACGGCCAGCCGTCGGCCTCCGACCCTGGCGCCGTCCTGCCAACCCGGCACGAGGACACGCACCAGCGACCCACGCCGCCACAGGCCCCGCGGACCCAGCTCCACCAGGCCCCGTTCCCTCCGCCCGTGCCGCCCGGTGAGCACCCTCAGCAGTACCCCCCGGTTCCCTCCCACCCCCAGGCACCGTGGTCCGGCCCACAGCAGGGTGGATACGGACACCAGGGCCCCAGCGGCGGCTACCGGCCGCCGCACCACGACGCCGGGCACGGCCCCGTGCCGCAGAACCGTGTCGGCCCGGGCCAGTACCAGCAGCCCGGGTCGGGGAACTCCCCCTCCCACGGGATCCCCGCCCACACCGGGCACGCCGGGTACCCGCCCCCCAACGGTCCGAACGGCCCCCGCGGCCCCGAGCAGCCCCCGGCCCCGCCCCACGGCGGGGACCCGGGCCGCAGGAAGGTGCTGCTCATCGGCGGCGCCGTCCTCGCGGTGGTCCTCGTCGCGGGGGTGGGCGCGACCGTCCTGCTCTCCCGATCGGACGAACCGCCGGTGGACACCACCAGCATCTACGTCACGGACTTCGCCACCGACCCGGGGTGGTCGGACACCCGGACCTTCGACCCCGGGGACCCGGACTACTCGGACGGCTACTGGGCCGAGCAGAACGCCGTGGTGTTCCAGCTCGACCCCACGCTCTACCCCTCACGGGGCACGATCGTGCCCTTCGACAGGGAGACGCCGGACCGCGTCCTCATCAGCACCAACGTGGTACCGATCCAGGGCCCCGCCGAGTCCAGCCTGGGCGTGCGCTGCTGGGACCAGGACGGCGAGGAGGAACGCACCATGTACGAGGCCCTCCTGCGCTTCGACGGCGCCCAGGCGCAGATCCGCCGGGTGACCGAGGAGAGCGGGGACACCGCGATCGCCGAGACCACCGAGGTGGCCGGGTTCGAGCCCTTCGACCTCCACGACGAGGAGTCCGCGGTCGAGGGCCTGCCCTACGACGTCCGGGTCGAGGACCTCGTCACCAACAACCTCAAGTTCGCCTGTGAGTACGTGGCCGAGGAGGGCGAGGACCCGTACATGGACCTGCGCATGTGGGTCAACGACGAGCTCGTGCTCTCCAGCACGGACCAGCAGCCGCTGCCGGACGACGGCGACCTCGACGACGAGGAGCGGCGCCGGGTCGGTGTCGTCATGCGCCCCGGTGCGGGCACCGAGCCGCTCGCCGCGCTCTACACGGACTACGCTCTCCACAGGATCAACGTCGACTGAGCCGGGCCTCCGACGCGGGCGCCGTGACGGCCCCGCACCGGCCCGGCGGTGTCCCGCCCCGGAGGAGAACCATGCGCGCGATCGTGATCGAGGAGTACGGCGGACCCGAGGTCCTGCGACTGACCGAGGCCGAGAGCCCCGCTCCGGGCCCCGGTGAGGCGCTCGTGGACGTCGAGGCGCGAGGCGTCAACTTCATCGACGTCTACCAGCGCTCGGGCGCCTACCGGGTTCCGCTCCCCTACGTCCCCGGGATGGAGGCCGCCGGGACGGTCTCCGCCCTGGGTGAGGGCGTCACCGACCTCCGGGTCGGCCAGAGGGTCGCCTGGGCGATGGCGCCGGGCGGGTACGCCGACCAGGCCGTGGTCAGGGCGTCCCTGCTCGTTCCGGTCCCCGACGCCGTCAGCACCGAACAGGCCGCCGCGCTCATGCTCCAGGGCATGACCGCCCACTACCTCACCCACGCGGTCCACCCCGTGGCCGAGGGCGAGACCGTGCTGGTGCACGCCGCCGCGGGCGGCACCGGGCTGCTCGTCACCCAGCTGGCCAAGGCCCGCGGCGCCCGGGTGATCGGCACCGTGTCCACCGACGAGAAGGAGCGGATCGCCCGGGAGGCGGGTGCCGACGAGATCATCCGGTACACCCGGACCCCGGTGGCCCCGGCTGTCCGCGAGCTCACCGGCGGCGAGGGCGTGGCGGCGGTGTACGACGGGGTCGGCCGCGACACCTTCGACGCCAGCCTGGAGTCCCTGCGCCCGCGCGGTGTCCTGGCCCTGTTCGGGCAGTCCAGCGGCGCGGTGGAACCCGTGGACCCGCAGCGGCTCAACAGCGCGGGCTCGGTGTACCTGACCCGGCCTTCGCTCGCCTACTTCGTGGCCGACCGCCAGGAGCTTCTGGGACGCGCGGGTGACCTGTTCTCCCTGGTGGAGAAGGGCGGCCTGGACGTGCGGATCGGTGGCCGGTACGCCCTGGACGAGGCGGGGGAGGCGCAGTCCGCGCTCTCCTCGCGGGGCACCAGCGGCAAGCTTCTGCTGGTCTGAGCCCCGCCCGGCGGTCACGGAACGGCCCCTGGGGCTGCTCCTCGGGGCCGCTGAGCCCCGCCCCGGCGGTCACACGACCCCTCACCACACGACGGCGGGCCCCCTCACGGAGGCCCGCCGTCGCAGTTCCACCCCTCACTCCTGCTCGCGCGGGTCCGGAGGCGTTCCCAACCGCGCACCCGCCTTGCGCACGTCGTCGCGGGCGTCGGCGACGGCCTGCTCGGCGGCCTCGGCGGCCTCCTGCGCCGCCTGCGCGGAGGCGGAGGCCCGGGCCGGATCCGGGCCGGTGATCTGCGCGGGACGATCCGACTCGCCTTCCTGGGCCTGTTCCTTGGTGGTGGAGGGCGCGGACATGGCGGCGTCACCGGCGAAGGCGTGGCTCACGTTCTTCACCGCCTCGGTCAGCTCACCCGGGATCACCCAGAAGGTGTTGCCCTCGCCCTCGGCCAGGCTCGGCAGCGTCTCCAGGTACTTGTAGGCGAGCACCTTGGCGTCGGCGTTGTTGGTGTGCACGGCCTGGAAGACGCGTTCGATCGCCTTGGCCTCACCGTCGGCCCGCAGGATGGCCGCCTGCTGGTCACCCTGGGCCTCCAGGATCGCCTGCTGGCGCGCGCCCTCCGCCTTGAGGATGCGGGCCTGCCGCTCACCCTCGGCGTGCAGGATGGCCGCGCGCTTGTCGCGGTCGGCCCGCATCTGCTTCTCCATCGCCTCCTTGATGGTGGGCGGCGGGTCGATCGCCTTGATCTCGACCCGGTTGATCCGGATACCCCACTTGCCGGTGGTCTCGTCCAGGACCCCGCGCAGCCGGGTGTTGATCTCCTCGCGCGAGGTGAGCGTCTTCTCCAGGTCCATGGAACCGATGACGTTGCGCAGCGTGGTGACGGTGAGCTGGTCTATGGCCTGTATGTAGTTGGCCACCTCGTAGGCGGCGGCCTTGGGCTGGGTCACCTGGTAGTAGAGGACGGTGTCGATGTTGACGACGAGGTTGTCCTCGGTGATGACCGGCTGGGGGCGCGAGGTGAAGACCTGTTCACGCAGGTCGAACTTGGTGTTCACCCGGTCCACCCCCGGGATGATGAAGTTCAGTCCCGGGTCGAGGGTGCGGATGAAGCGCCCGAAGCGCTCGATGTTGTAGGCGCGCGCCTGCGGGACGATCCGGATCGCCGACAGGGCGACGGCTACCAGCAGGACGGCGAGGATGATGAGCGGTATCGCAGATTCCATGTTCCGCACCTCGTCCGGGGATGTGGCTGTGGTCGTGGTTCCGTGTTCGGTTGGGGAGCTCGCGGCTCTGCGGCGGGTGCGCCGCGCCCGTCCCGGTCAGTCCTGGTCGGGACGGTTCCGTTCGGGCAGTTCGGGTGGGTCCGGCAGGGCCTCGCGCGGGTAGACGACGGCGGTCGCGCCGTCGATCTCCATGACGTCGACGTGCGCCCCCACCGGGATCACCAGGTCCTCGTCCAGGCTGCGTGCCGACCACTCCTCTCCTTGGAGCTTGACCCTGCCGCTGTCGGCGTCCACCTTCTGGAGCACGACGCCGGAGCGGCCCACGAGCGCGGCCGTGCCGGAACGGACGTCCGGACCGCGCTTGAGCTGGCGGTCCATGATCGGTTTGACCAGGATCAGTCCGGCGGCGGACGCGGCGGCGAAACCGATGATCTGCACGACCACCGGGAGGCCGATGGCGCCGAGGACTCCGGCGACCAGGGCGGCGGCCGCCAGGAGTCCCAGCACGAAGGTCAGGGTGAGGAACTCCGCGACGCCGAGACCGGCCGCGAGGATGATCCAGATCAGCCAGACAGGCATGTTCCCGTGGCCCTCCCGCTGTGGTTTCGGGTAGTCCTTAAGCTACCCACACAAACCCGTCACACCACAAGATCCCCCCAACGGATGCACGATCGCGGCCCGCGACTCCCCCGTCGTCGAGGGGTCGCGGGCCGCGTCCGTCACCGCCGGGACCGGCCCCCGGTCACCTGCCGCCGGAGAACTGGTAGACGAGCTGGTAGGTGGGCCTGTTCTGCCAGGCGATCGGCCACATGTCGATGCCGCCCACCGACTGGTGGATCACGGTGTCCGCGCAGAGCTGGTCACCGGCCGAGCAGTGGCCGTCACCGGGGTAGACGTCGCCCGCCGGGGTGGCGGCGGCCGCCGCGAGGCTGTCCAGGAGCACCGTGCGGCAGGAGTCGACGTCACCCTCGCCGCAGTAGACCTGGTCTCCGAGCGTGCCGTCCACCTCCTGGCCCAGGACCGAGCGCAGGTCCTTGTGCACGTAGGACCACCAGCCGTACTGGAACGCCGAACCCCGGTGCGCCTGGCTCTGGTTGACGCTGCCGGGTTCTCCGCCGCCGATCGCCCCGGAGGGTGACTCGTCGGTTTGGGCGGCGCGGGTCAGCTGCGTGTACAGGTCCTCGCCCAGACCGGGCTCGAACTGCGCCCGGACCAGCCGCGGCCACCAGGCGTCCAGCACGCGGATGGCGTCCGCGTGGTCGTAGTGCCCGGCGTCGCGCCGGGGTTCGCGCCGCAGGGAGCCGGACTCGGTCCAGGCCCGCAGCGACTCGACCGTCCCGGCCAGTTCCGGATCGTCCACGGCCTCGGTGTCGATGACCTCCAAGAGCAGGGGGAGGACCTGTTCGGCGCGCAGGTCGGCGACCCCGGCCTCCATCATCGTGGCGGTGAGCGAGGCGGGCGTGAACTGGTGCCCCTCCCCGATCAGCCCGGCCACCCTGGCGTCCAGCAGGTCGTTGCGGTGCACCGACCCCGTGGACCAGCCCGACGTGTACCCCTGCGCGGGCTTGTTGTTCCAGTTGACGATGTAGTCCGGGTTGATCTCCTGCGGGTGGTCGGACTGCGGGTGGTACTCGGCCTCGTTCGTGGCCGGGTCCCAGCCGGACCAGCCGGAGCCGGAGTAGGCGTCGATCGGCAGGGTCGGGTTGGTGCCCGCCAGCCGGACCGGGTTGGCGCCGGAGTTGATGAAGGCGATGTCCGTGTCGTCCACGTAGTGCCAGTTGAACGCGTACCCGATGTCCTCCGCCGCCTCGGTGAAGGTCGCGGCGGAGGTGACCTGCTCGGGGTCGTTGAACCGCTGGAACCCGAGGATGGAGTCCACCTCGCGCATGTAGGTGGACCGCAGCTCGGTGAAGGCCACCGGTGCGCCGTCGACCGTGGCGAACGACCGCACCAGCCCGAACTCGGACCGCAGGGAGGTCAGGGTGTAGCCCCCGGCCGGAGTCCCGTCCGCGATGGTGGGCGTCCAGTCGTTGCTGACGCTCAGCTCCTCGAACTCCGTGCACCCGCCCGAGGAGTCCACGTAGGCACGCGAGGAGGTCGACGGGGCGGAGCCGTCCGTCTCACACAGCTCCACCGCGAAGGTGTCGGTGATGTCCTGGCCCGCCGAGGTGGCGCTCCAGGCGTAGTCGGCGCCGCGGCCCATCTGCACGTAGAAGCTCACGCCCGCGAAGGAGGCGCCCCGGGCGCTGATACCGGGCCCCTGGAGCTCTTGGAGCATCAGCAGCTGCGGCGAGAAGTAGCCGGTCTGCGGGCCCATCACCGCGACGGGGTTGCCGCTCTCGGTGTGCTGTCCGGAGACCAGCAGGGCGTTGGACATCCCGCGCGGGTCGAGGAAGCCCTCCGGCAGGACGCCGTCCTCGAAGATGCCCTCGGCGGCGGACAGGTCGCCGTCCTCGACCATCTGCTCCAGCTCGGCCCGCTGCTCGTCGGAGAGCTCCTCCACGGTCGGGGCGTCCGCGCCGGGCGCCTCGCTCTGCTCGGCCTCGGCCCTCTGCGCCGTGGCGGCGGCGGACCCGTACTCGTCGTGGACGATGCTGTAGGGCTCGACGGAGCCGTCGTCCGGGACGACCTCGCCCACCGGGTCGTCCGGGGTCTGGGCGTAGGGGAAC
Organism: Nocardiopsis eucommiae; assembly: GCF_965344335.1. NCBI lineage: Bacteria > Bacillati > Actinomycetota > Actinomycetes > Streptosporangiales > Nocardiopsidaceae > Nocardiopsis > Nocardiopsis eucommiae. The sequence goes on along the minus strand of NZ_CBDRIY010000017.1, from coordinate 52,033 downwards.
TCGCCGTCGACGCTGACCACGGCCTCGGGGTCGTTCTCCATGCGCCAGGCGTGCCAGAGCTCCAGGCCCTCCTCGGCGCCGTAGCGGTCCTGGAAGTTGGCCAGGACGACCGCGGCCTGGACCTCCCCTCCCCCGCCCCCGCCGAAGATCCCGCCGACCATCGCGGCGATGCCGACGACGTCCGTGGGGGTGAAGGGCTCGATCTCCCCGCCGTTGGTGATGGCGTCCTTGTGACCGGTGAGGACGTACTCGCCGGGGAAGTACCGGCCGCTGTCGGCCTCGTCGATGTAGGCGTTGACGCCCGCGAGATAGGCGTCGACGTCGGCCAGTGCCTGGGCGCCGCGTTCACCGCTGTCCGCGACCCGGTCGATCTGGGCCTGCTTGTCCTCCTCGGTGTAGGGCGCGGTGCCCCACAGGTCCTGTTCGAGCCCGCGGTTGCCCTCGGCACCGCCGGCGAAGGAGGTGAGCTCGCCCCGGCCGACCCGGCGCAGGACGTCCATGAGGAAGAGACGGTCCTCACCGGCCGCGTACCCGGCACCGAACATGGTGCCCTCGCGGGTGGTGCCCTGGACGTGCGGGATGCCGTGCTGTCGGTCCCGGGTGATGGTGACGTCGTCGCGCGGCTGGTAACGGCGGTCGACGTCGCCCTCGTCGACACCGAAGGTGGCGTCGATGAAGAAGTCGTCGAGGCTCTCGTCCGTGAGCCCGTCGTAGTGGTGGACCAGGTTGTCGTACATGTCGAGCTGGCTCGACGAGTGCTTGGGCCGGGTGCCGAAGACCTGGTGGCCGAGGATCTCCACCAGGGTGGCGCTGCCGTTCTGGCCCGGCGGCAGGATGTCGAGGCAGGCCCCGGGGGCGCAGTAGTCCTCCGGTGCGGCCAGGGCGGGGGTGGCGGGAAGCGCGGCGACCAACGAGGCGGAGATCGCGAGGGCCGCTCCCGCGGCTCCCATGCGGAGCCGTCGGGGCGGTGCGGGTCGGAGGTACGGGGGCATGTGGGGTCACCACCTGGGGGTGCGGGCGATGGATCAGCCGCATGGTACGTAAAGGGACGCAAATTGCGAAAGACTTTCACGTTTTTCCGCAGAAACTGGACCCCGGCATCCGAGGAGTCGGGTTTGCGGTGACCCAGGCCACACCTGCGGAAACCCGTAGGAGCACCCTGCACCGCCACTGACACGCACCGTGGACACTGGCCACATCCGGCCACAACCCGTCGCCCGCCCGGGCGGACACCGGACACGGCCACGTCCTTTGACACAATCGGCCCATGAACCAGTACCCCGACCCCCATCAGGGTGAGCCCTGGCAGCAGCCCAGCGGCGGCACCCCCGGGTGGGGCCCGCCCCCCGATCCGCACACCGGCGGCCAACTGGAGCCCTACGGCACACCGACGGGCGGATACCAGCCCTTCGGCGGCGGCACGCCGCACGAACCCACCCTCGACACCATCGGGGACATCGCGATCACGCAGAACACGGTGATCACCCCGTCCGGCCGTTTCCCCATCCAGGGGACGGTGTGGACCGTCAGCGACATGAGCCGCACCGAGCGCAGCACCCCCGTGTGGGCGATCATCGTCGCCATCCTCATCTTCTGGTGGACCTGCCTCCTCGGCCTGCTGATCCTCCTCGTCAAGGAGGACCGGACCACCGGGCACGTCCAGGTCACCGTGCAGGGCGCGGGCCACTACCACTCCACGCAGATCATGGTGAGCAACCGGTCCTACGTGCAGCACGTCAACCAACAGGTCAACTACGCGCGCAGCCTCGCGGCCTGACCCGCCAGGATCGGCCACCACGGCGGCCGATCCTGGATTCCAACCCCACCGGCGTTCGAGCACCCTCCGCCGGCCAACACGTCACCAAACCCCGGCAAACCCATGTTTGCCACGCATTGTATTCGCTCATACACGTAGAGCAGCCTAGAGTCTTTCCTGAAGGGGAGCGCATGCTGTTCACGGTGGCGTCGCTCGCGATCCTGCTCGGCCAGTGGTGGATCTTCTGAACCGGGGCACCCCGACGGGGCCGAGAACCCTGGAGTTCACGAAACGCCCGCCACACAGCAGCACACCAGGGGTTAATCACCGGTAACGTGGTGCGCGAGGCCCATAGCGCCCGGTTTGGTGGAACACACGTGGTAACGAGACGCAACTACGAATCACCGTAGTTGGTCAGACTTTGCCCTCTCTTGGGTGACATCCTCCGAATGCCCTAGGATGTCTCCCCGAGGGCAGCAGCCACGCAGGTCGCCACCCCCGGGCCACGATCCGGGCACACAGCGCGACCAGGCGCTACAACTTAAGCGAGCACCCATAGCTCAGTGGATAGAGCATCGGACTTCTAATCCGACGGTCGCAGGTTCGAATCCTGCTGGGTGCACCACAAAACCCCAGGTCAGACGGGGTACACGAGGACCTCGGGAGAGGTCCTCGCGGCGTTTGGGGGCCATGTGTGCTCCTGGTGTGCTCCCCCCATCGGAGCACAGTCGCAGCAGCACCCGCGAAACCCCCATCGGACTTGGCCACCTCGTAGCCACGCCACCTCTCGGATTCTCGACTGAGTCCTCCACACCGAACCTCCTGGGCCAGCCCACCCGCCTCATGACTGCCTGCGGGAAGGCCTTCTGGCAGGATCTGGGGCGCTTTGAGAGCGCCTCGTTCCCTCAAGCGCCCTCCCCCACCCCTCCGCTGGCCCAACGACGAGCGCGTGTTGAGGCAGTGCCGACGGAGCAAGCACAAGAACCTATCGGACCCTGAATCCGACGCAGCGCTTCCCCTGAACGAAGCCGACATTTGGGACTTGTCCGCCCCCATCGGCCGACCTCGTTGGCCACCCGCTCAAGAGCGCGGAACAGCATCCTGGGCAGCCCATCACCAGTCGACCAGCTGTGCCTCGAGAGCACACGGAGCCGCTCGGACCTCGTGGAGTCAGAGCTTCGAGACAGCCACTTCCAGGAGAAGCGTCCACGGCATCCCGGGGAACTCCGGGTAGCCCGACCCCCCGGTTCTGCGAATCCCGAACGAGAACGGAACCCGCACCCCTCCGCGCTTCCATGCAGTGGCCCTGCTTACCGCTGTAGCTCAACGTTCACCAGGTCGTGTCCACGGTTATTCTCCTCACAGTGACGCGATGAAGTGCTGGCTTTCCTCAGGGTAGAGCGCGAGACTTCTCAGATGCCGGTACTGCTGGTGGCAGTTTCCCACGGTCACCTGGACGGTGAGCACCTGACCCGATCCGGGCGTCTACGCGTACACGAGCGAGTCCGCATGGGTCCATGTCGAGGACGACCAAGGGGATGTTCATCGCGCTGTGCGCACCACGACTGAGCGGGAGCACCTGAATCTGCGCGGCGGGATTCGAGACCCGCCACAGCAACATCTGGAACTTCTCTTTCATTACCCCATCCCCCGACCAAGCTTCACGCAGCGCCCTCATCGATCAGGAACAGAGTGAGTAGTGCCAGGCCCCGGTCGAAAATCTTCTGACGCCCCAGACTAGCTTCAAGCTCACGTTGAACCGCCAGCGTGCAGGGGATGGAGGCTTGCAAACGCTAGCGCCTAGTTCCTCGGTCTGCAACGAGCACAGGTTCGCTTGCGGCTGGAATCCACAGATGACCCGTGCTTGCGCCTTCAATTCCAAGAAGTCACCAGCCTGGTCGCCACCTTCCTTTAGCTCCGGGGCACAGTTTCTTAATCCGCCAGCGAACGCCCTACGCATCCGACAGTTGGAGAGGAACTTGAACGGACATCGAATACCAAACTCCGTCGCACCTACCTGCTGTTTCGACAATTCGTGAAAGGACCTAGTTCCCCAACCAAAGAGCGAGGTAGCGCCGCACGCTCGGCAGGGTTCACCTTGGGAGGCAAGGAACCAGGCAACCACAAGAGGTCTGGATGAACAGCCAAGGCCCTCGTTCGAATTCAGCAGCCAACTTCAGTGACGGCCAGGCGCTCCAACCCTTGGTACGGGGTGTCCCCGCCGCCCGCCCGTCGCGCCCGAACTTCTTCACGACCGTCCCGACCTGGGCCACGATGATCCTGCCCCGGGCATCGTCACCGCCACCGCGTCCGCGCTAGTACTCAAAGTGGTCTTCAACGGCCTGGGCGGTACGGATCGACCACAACGGTCCGAGCCCGCTCCCGAGGACTGAGCCTCTTCCTGTGCGGATCCTGGGACCATGAGGAGGTACGAGTGGAACCAGCCACCCCTCTCAGGATCGATGAGTTCTGAGGAACAACCAAGTAAGGCCACCTCAGCAAGGGTTCGCCCCGTTCACACCTTGTCCAGTCGTAGGACCTCGCATCGAACGTCAAATATCAGAACATATAAACCCGATTCCATCGAACGCGTCCCCCAAATCGATCCCAGATGAGCTGATCACCACCAAGCGCAACCTGATCCGCAGAGGCACAGATGGAGACTTATCAAATTCTCCTCAGGGAATTTTCATTCGCGACTCATCATTTCTCCAACCACCAACCTCACCAACGCCAGAAGAACGGTGAGTCTGCCCTCAAAAATGACCAACGAACCCACTAAGCGCCCAATATGTGGCGAATGAGACAGCCCAGATGATCGGGAGCTTCAGAAGGCCGAAATTCGTGGATCTCGAGATTTCCGCGCGTCCATCATCGCCTCCCCCGCCAGCCCACGGCAAGTGCGCGTTGATTCCCTCTGCTGCCCTGGAGGCACTGGGACTCCCAAACACGGAGGCCAACAAAGATCCTTCGAACGCCGGCACATTCAACATATCTCCGCCGTTAAGCTCAACAAGCAACTCTCCGCCAACCACCCAAACCCTGGAAACCTGAGCCATCGCAACGGCCTTCTTCAGGAAGAAGCCTCGAACAACAATTCGACCGTTGTCAATGGATACATCTCTCCAAAAAGTCATCTTCAGACTAAACCAGAGATAGACAGAGAATGTGGTTGCTAAAACCAAGACACCAGTCAGCGCCAAGGGCTCACCAATAATCGCAAGCCCAAACAGGAGCCAAACGAGGGAGCTCACGAACAAACCTAGACAAATCGCCCCCCTGCTACGAAAGGTGACTCTACGTTCGGGCAAACCTAGTTCCTTGCAAAAGGATTACTGTACGGAACGGGCACACCGAATGTAGAACCGCTGGTGATATTGATCGCGTATCCGGCAGACGACGCACCCCAGTCCACCGGTCCTGAATTCATATCCCATCCTTGGAAGATTCCCTCACGGCGCTGCGGGTTTCCCGGCCTTGGATTTCTATCCCATTTCTGACTGCCAGCGCGAACCGTCGGTCTTGACCGCATGGACGCCACAGCACCCCTCCAAGCCCCGGAGGCCAAGCGACCAACCCCATATCAGCACCTCCCCCGAAACCGAGCATCAAGGCACTCCAACCATGCTCTTTCCAATTAAGCGAACCGTTTACCGCGTGATCCATGCCAATATTTGTGGCCAGAATACCGCCTCCGATAACCAGGCACGTGCCGGCGGATACTACCACACAGGCACCAAATCCGACCCAGCCAGCAACCTTCGAGATCGTACGGCTCGCCGGTTGGAGCGACCAGATCCTGACACACCCTTGGGATTACTAGAGACCCGAATCGAATGCCTCATACCAGCGAGTGTCTTGCCCCCTAGAAAAAACCCTTCCCGCTACCCCTGAGACAATTGCACCAGCAATGCCCCAAACACTATTCACCGTATCTCCATTCCGCAATTTCCAAACCCCATGGCCCACACTCCACACAGCAGTTACTACAGCACACGCAGCACAGAGCAGACCCGCCACCAACATGACGCCGTCATTATTATTTCCCAAATTCAGCCCGGACGCGTTGTTCCAGAAGCCAGCACCGGAATCTCAAAACCCATATCGATTCTCAATCTAACTTGATTCCTGAATAGCCTTATCCTCTTTCGAGACCGTTGCACTGACAAGCGGCGGTCGAGGCTTCGACTTAGGGACGTAGATGTTTGTGTCGCACCTCCACCCAGTCCAGGAGTTGGTGTTGAAATACCAACGCCCCGTCGGTGGGTACGGGAAGCTCACACCATCACAGATCGTCCGTAGTACTCGGTCTGCAACAGACCCGAGATCACATGTGACTGGCATCCATGGATGACCTGGGCTTTGGTCCAGTTCCACGAACTCTTCCAGCCACCCAAGCTGAGCTTCCTGGCACCAGATCACAGATCCTGCAGTCCATGGACATCCACTGCTTCGTCCACGAGTTTCGCGAACAGTTGGAAGGGCGTCGAATCCCCCACTTCACCACACCGACCTGCTGTTTTGATGTTCCGGAAATTTCCCGATAGTTGATTCAAATATATCAGGAAACTCTCGCAAGGGTCTTCAGAGCTCATCCGATAGGACCCTCAGGCATCCTTGAGGCCTGGTACAACTACCCCTGAACCAGGAGCTCAACCGAAATATTCAACACAAAAGACGAGGCGACAAAAGCCAGCAGGAATGAAAGATTCAAGTAGCTCATACGCGAAGCCCGGAGGGAGCCCTCACCCTCACCGCGATCAACCTCATCCAGGATTTGGGTTTTTATTCTACGAACGCGTTCGAGGTTTGATGATTTCGCGAAAATATCGGCTAGCAACGATCCACCAAAACCAAAAGAATCTATTCTTTTACCATTCTCGAGATACAGAGTCAGTCCACCATCCCAACGAACTGCACGCACTGCGAAAACGGGTATCTGGTAGGCCCTGAAAATGTTCTTAACCACAACCCTTCCAGGGGCCAGTTCAACTCCAGGAAAGTAGCAAAACTTAAGCGCAATCCAGACATTGAAGGGGAAGAAGAGAGACACGAAATAAATTTCCCACACCCCCGAATCCGCCGGCGCCAAGGACCTCTCCAGGCTCCATGTCAACCACAGCATTACAAGCGGGAAGGAAATCGCCAACCCAAAAGTAGCGGTCCACCAGTTCTTCATAGCACCCTCCACCAGAACTGCACCGAATCGTCATTTTCGGCATTCGCCTTTAACTGCAATCATCCCGTACACCAAGACCGAACTCTTGAGGCCCGAACACCCACAACTCGCCCCGATACAGGCTTCTGACACCAGCCAACCCTGGAGAACCCTGCATCTCTCACGAAAGCCGAAATCCATGGCGTGGGCGACATTCGCATTACTTAACCCGTTTCCCGCTCACCTCCCGGCACGATAAAACTGCCTGACAGGACTGCCCGCAGGGGCTCATCGGATCACTGAGAGTCCCTCCAGCAGGAAGTAAACAGGATGGCTTCCCTCCTCGATAACCTCTCTGGGGTCCGCACCATCGACGCCAGCAACACTGAAGAGTAGTTCCGCGTCGTCGATCGTCGAAACGACACCCCCGTATTTGTTCACGAGGCGAAAACAGTCCTGTGGGAGAGGCCGGCCCCGAACACGCTCTATCGATTCAGCGGCGAGCCACTGTCCAGACACCGAATCTCCCATCATCCGACTGATCTCCTCGAAGTACTCATCACTCATCGGGTCCTCCTTCGTGTCTTGCTCCGCTCCCCCGGTACGCGGCCGGACACCTCGTTTCGCTGATCCCTGCGACGGCCAGTGTGATCCCTCCACGCCCGCCGATCGCGGTCCCGCGGCTCCACGGGAATCGATGGGAACTGCCGGGAACTCCTGGCGGCTGACGGACGACTTCTCGTAGTGCCGACCACGTGGTCGGCCCACGACGAGGAGGATCCATGCGGGGCACCCTCGCCCTACTCTGCGCCGTCACCACCGCCCTGGTGCTCACACCCGCACCAGCCCTCGCCCACGACACCCTGCTCTCCTCGACCCCGGAGGACCAACAGGCGCTGCCGTCCGCTCCGGACGAGGTCCGGCTCACCTTCAGCGGTCCACCGATGGACGTCGCCACCGCCGTGCTGATCCTCGACTCCGCAGCGGAGCCCGTCACCACCACGGAGCCGCTCGTGGACGGCCATGAGGTCAGTGTCGAGCTTCCCTCCGACCTGGCGGACGGCGGGTACGCGGTCCGCTGGCGGGTGGTCTCCAGCGACGGACACCCGATCAGCGGTGCCCTCACCTTCCAGGTGGGCGAGGGCGGGCCACCTCCGCCGGACCTGGAGGCCGCCCCGCCCGACGAGTCCGACGACGGGGGCGCGGTCGCGGGCCCCTCCACGACCCTCGCCCCTCCACGCGAGGCCGTCCTCGCCCTGGTCGGCGCACTGATCGGGGTCCTCCTCTATGCCGCTGCCCTGCGCCTGCGGCGCCCCAGGTCCCAGCACACTCCAACCGAACAGGAAGTCCGATGACCCTCACCGCCCGCTCGCTCCTGATCCCGACCGCCCTGGGCGTCTCCCTGCTCCTGGGCGCCTGCGCCTCCCCGGCGGAGGAGGACACCGCCGTCCAGGAGGGGTCCGCCGCACAAGCCGACCTGGTCTCCGTCTCCGACTCGTGGGTCAAGGCCGCCGCGGCCGACGACGGCATGACGGCCGCGTTCGGCGTCCTGACCAACGAGGGCGGAGCCGATGCCGTCATCGTGGCCGCGAGCGCTGAGGAGGTCTCCGACATGGTCGAACTGCACGAGGTCGTCAGCGGCGGGGACGACGGCACCATGGTGATGCGGGAGAAGGACGACGGCTTCTCCGTTCCCGCCGGATCCGAACACGAGCTCTCCCCCGGCGCCGACCACATCATGATCATGGGTCTGGCCCAGGACCTGGAGCCCGGCGCTGAGGTCACCGTCACGCTGGAGTTCGAGGACGGCTCCACCCACGAGTTCACCGCCCCGGTGAAGGACTTCGAGGGAGCGAACGAGAACTACGACGGTGACCACGGGGACTCCGACGACGGCCACGGGGACCACTGATGGATCGCCCCGAGGAGGAGGGTGCCCAGCCCTCGCGCAGAAGCGTCCTGTGGGGTGGTACGGCCGCCGCCGGAGTGGGCGCGGTCGCGCTCAGTGGTGGTGACGCCCTCATCCGTTCCCTGCGTTCTCCAGGGGAAGCGGTCTCGGCGGACCAGGTGCACGGTGATCGCACCCACCCCTTCCACGGCGCCCGTCAGGCGGGGATCGCGACGCCGCCGCAGGCCCACGCCAGATTCGTCGGTGTCGACCTGCGCGAGGACGTCGACTCCGACGGGGTGCGTCGGCTGCTCACCCTGCTCTCCGACGACGCCGCACGGCTCACCCAGGGCAGATCCGCCCTGGCCGACACCGAACCCGAACTCGCCTCCTCCCCCGCCGGACTGACCGTGACCCTGGGCTTCGGCCCCGGCCTGGTGGAGCGGGTCGACCCGGGGCTGGTCCCGGACTGGCTGGGGCCGCTGCCGGAGTTCGACACGGACCGGCTGGAGGACGGCTGGTCCCACGGAGACCTGCTGCTCCAGGTGTGCGGCGACGACCCGTTGACGCTCTCCCACGCCGTGCGGATGCTCCTCAAGGACACCCGTGCCTTCGGTTCGGTGCGCTGGTCCCAGGACGGCTTCCGCCGCTCCTACGGCGCCGAACCGCAGGGGACCACGATGCGCAACCTCTTCGGCCAGGTCGACGGCACGGTCAACCCCGAGCCGGAGGAGGCGGACTTCGACCCCCTGGTCTGGTGCGGGGAGGGCGCTCCGGCCTGGCTCCGGGGTGGGACGGCGATGGTGCTGCGGCGGGTCTCGATGGACCTGGACGAGTGGGACCGCCTCGACCGCCCCGGCCGGGAGGACTCAGTGGGGCGGCGTCTGGACAACGGTGCCCCGCTCACCGGGGAGGAGGAGCACGACGAACCGGACCTGGACGCGATGACGCCGCTCGGCTTCCCGGTGATCGCCGAGTACGCGCACATCCGCCGCGCACGCTCGGAGGACCCCGACGAGCGGATCTTCCGTCGCGGCTACAACTACGAGTCGGAGGGCGACGCCGGACTGCTGTTCGCCTGCTACCAGCGGGATCCGAGCCGACAGTTCGTACCGATCCAGCGCCGCCTCGACGAGTTGGACCTGCTCAACGAGTGGATCACCCACATCGGCTCGGCGGTGTTCGCGGTCCCTCCGGGCTGCGCGGAGGGCGGCTTCGTCGGGCAGACCCTGTTCGAGGCCTGACCGGGTCACCGATACGCGAGGCGACTCCTGGAGACCGATCCCACCAGCGGGTTCTCCAGGAGTCATGTGTCCCGGGAGCGGCCCCGGGTCTGCGGTCCGGGGCCGCGTCCCGGGGCTCCGCGTGCCCTTGGCCCCACGGGTCCCCGTCCCGGGGCTCCTCGTTCCCCCAGTGAGCCCCACGGGTCCCGGGGTCAGAACAGGGTGAGCGCGCCGCCGGGCGCGTCCTCGGCGGTGACCGGGGCGAGGGTCCGGCCGACGAGTCGGCTCAGGTCGGCGCAGTGGCGGGGCGCGTCCGGTCCGGGTTCGGTGGAGAACACGGCCACGGGGCCCGCTACCCCGGTGACGAGCGGCCGGTGGGTGCCCCGCGTGAGGTCGCCGGGGTAGGCGAGCACGGGTGCGGTCGCGAAGACGGCGGTGGAGCAGGCGGGCCGAACCCAGGGTTCGGGGGCGGCGAGCACCTCGGTGCCGGACCCCTGGTCGGTGACCGTGTCCAGGTAGGGGGTGACGCGGGCGGCGAGGGCCGTCAGCTTCCCGAGGAGCGCGGTGGTGTCGACGCCGGTCTGGAGGCCGAGGACCTTGCGGCGGGTCTGGACCTGCTCGGGCAGCCCGAAGTGCCGGGAGACGGCCGATTCCAGGGTGCGGACGGTGAGGCCGTCCGTCGTCCGGGCCAGGTAGAGGGCGGCGACGGGTCCCTGTTCGGCCAGGCGGCTGTGGCGGCGCGCGTCGGCGGCGGTGCCTACCTTGGTCGTGCCGTCGGCGAAGACGTCCAGGTAGAGCCAGTGCGGCTGCCGCAGGTAGTCGCGGATGTTCTCGGGCAGCGCGTCGGGGGTGCGGTGGGCCTGATGGGCGGCGACGAACCCCTCCCTGTACTGGCAGCGTCGGCACTGCCTGCCCCGGGTGACGGTCTCGTCGGTACGGCAGCGCACGTGCCTGCCCTCGGCTCCGGTCAGGTCGAACCAGCCGACGCAGCGCCGCTGCTCCCCCTCCACACGGAAGGAGTGCTCGCCCAGGAGGGGGTGGAGCAGGCTGTGTCCGGGGCGGTCGGGGTCGCTGGTGCGCAGGCGGGGAGTGTCGGGGTCGCTCCAGTCCAGGCCGAGAAGGGTGAGGGGTGCGGTCGGGTGCATACCGGGCTCCGGTGCGGGGTCGCTTGGATACGAGGTGGGGCGTACGGGGCTTGGTCGAGGATGCCGATGTGCCGGGAGGAGTGTGCGCGGGCGGTCGTCGTGGTGAGGTCCCCGCTCCGGTCCTCCGGTTCACCACGACGAAGTGTGCCGGAACTCCGGAGGAGGAACGCACGGGGTGAACCAGGAGGGCTCCCCTCCCCGTGGGGGTGACGAGGAGACGTGAGTCCCCTGACAGGCTGGGTGCCGCCGGGTTCAGCCACGCCGAGAGGTCCGCCCCGAGAGCGAGGATGACCGCTGGCGGTTGCACACCGTTCCCCATGACCCGCCCGTCAGTCCCTGGAACCGTGCACCACCATCACCGGCCGATCGGACCGGTTCAGGACTCCGCGGGCGACCCCTCCCAACGCGAGTTCGGCGAATCCGTGCTCCCCGCGCGCCCCCACCACCACCATCCGCGTGTGCCGGTCGTCGGCCAACAGCGCCGTCACCGGGTGCTCACGACGGACCTCGCGCAACACGACGACGTCGGGGAACTCCTCCAACACTGGCTTCAGCGCCGACTCCAGGTTCTCCCGGCGCCAGCGTTTCAGTTCCTGTTCCGCCTCCGACCCCCTCGGGACCATGGACTCCGGAGCAGTCCAGGCCCACACCGCGCGGACCCGATCTCCGTGTCCTTGAGCCGTCTCCACGGCCGTGAGGGCCGCGTGCTTGGAGCGGGATGAACCGTCCACCCCCACCACGACGTCGCGAGCCTCCGTCGGCACCGGCTCGTGCGGGACCAGGACCACCGGGACCGGGGCGTGGGCCGCCACCTGGTCGGCCACGGTGCCCGGCCAACGGCCGGGGAGGTCACTGGTGCCGTGTCTGCCGAGCACGACCAGCGAGACCGACGCGGCCCGCTCCAACAACACCTTGGAGGGTGAGGAACCGGCGAGTTCCTCTCCCACCACCTCGACACCGGGCATGAACGCCGACATGCGGTTCCTCGTCCGCTCCACCACGCTCTCGGCCTCCTGTCTGAGGCGTTCCGTGGCCCGGGCCGTCGGCCAGCCCGGGTCAAAGACACACACGACGACGGCCCGGGCTCCCCGGTCGCGCGCCTCCTCACTCGCCCACACCGCCGCTGCCAGCGCCGCCCGTGATCCGTCGGTTCCGACGAGGACGTCCCCGCTCATCGGCCACCCCCTTATCTGCCCTGGTGTCCAGTGTGTGCCCGAACACGCGCGCCCCGCCCAGCCCAACGTCCGCGCCGACGGGCCCTGTGTCCCTCTCCCCCGGGACCGTCGTCCCCTATGCGGGACTCCGCCCGGTGTGCCGCGCGGCGCACCCGCGCACCGTCGACGAACGCCTGGGCTGGGAGACACCCCGACGCCCGTGGCGCTCCGGAACGTGACGTCGCCGTCCACACCAGCGCCGGGCGCCCTCCCCCGGCGTCCGGAACGCAGGCCCGCGTCACGACGAAGGTCCCGGTCGCTCACAGCCTTCGCCCCCTGACGGAAACGTGGTGGGAGCGTTGAATGGGAGATCAGCGGTCGGGACCGACCGGCCCGAGGAGCCCGCCGGGCCCTGACAGAGGAGGTGCGACATGAACGCGGTCTCCCGTGGGGAGGGGCTGACACGCTTCCCGGATCCGTGGGACGTGGATCCTCCGTCCCCGTCATCACGTACGTCGTCGTACCTGCGGGTGGAGACCTCGGTCAACGATCACCTCTACGTCGTTCGAGTGGAGGCACCCGGCGTGGACCCGCAGCGCGACCTCAAGGTGACCGTCGAGCGCGGCACGATCACGATCGAGTGCGTGCGTACTGAGGGCACGACCGCACCGCTGTACACGGAGTTCCACTACGGCACCTTCAGCCGTACGCTCGTGCTGCCGGCCGAAGCCGACTGGGAGGACGTCACCGCGTCCTACGACCAGGGCATCCTGGAAGTGCGCGTGGGCCTCTCGCGGGAGCCCGGGAGCAGCCGCACCGTGCCCATCTCCCGTGAGTCTCCGGAGGAGTAGCCCTCAAGCGCCAACGGTCGGGGCGGCGTTCCTGGTCGCGCGGACCATACGCGGGAGGTGACCTCGTGGACCCCTGGACACTGGAATACGAGGGGCCGGATCCGCAGGGGGCTCTGGTGCGGGAGACCCTGTGCACCTTGGGCAACGGTTACTTCGCCACGCGTGGCGCGCCCCCGGAGGCGGGCGCCGGTTCGACGTGTTACCCGGGGACCTATGTGGCGGGCTGCTACGACCGCGCCGTTTCCACGGTCGCCGACCGCCGTGTGGACAACGAGGACCTGGTCAACGTGCCGAACTGGCTGCCCTTGACGTTCCGCCCGGAGGACGGCGACTGGTTCGGAGAACCCGCTGCGGGCCTCCCCCAACGCACCGAACTGGACATGCGTCGAGGAACACTGACCCGTACCTTCCACACGGTGCACGCGGGCAGGAGGACCCACGTGACCCAGTGTCGGCTGGTGTCGATGGACGACCCCCACCTGGCGACCCTGCGGACCACGCTGACCCCGGAGAACTGGGCCGGGACCGTGGTCGTGCGCTCGGCCCTGGACGGCACCGTGTCCAACCGTGGGGTGGCCCGCTACCGGGACCTGAACGGGAGGCACCTCGCCCCGCTGGGCGCGGGGTCCGAGAACACGGGGACCGCGTGGCTCCGCTGCCGGACCCTGACATCGGGGGTCGAGATCGTGCTCGCCTCCCGGACCCTGGTGACGCGGGACGGACGTGCCACGAGCTGCGCGACGCCGACCTCGGATAACTGGGCGGCCACGGACCTCACCCTGAACGTGCGCACGGGCGAGCCGACCACGGTGGAGAAGACCGTTGCCCTGTACACGTCCCGCGACCGCGCCGTCGGCGACTGCCTCGACGCGGCCCTCCACGCTCTGGACCGGGCCGGGGACTTCTCCGAGCTGGCCCGTCGCCACGAGGCCGCGTGGCGGCACCTGTGGGAGACCTGCGCCGTGGAGGTGGACGCGGAACGGGACCAGCGCCTCCTCAACCTCCACCTCTTCCACCTGCTCCAGACCCTGTCCCCGCACACGCCCGACCTCGATGTCGGGGTCCCCGCGAGGGGGCTGCACGGCGAGGCGTACCGGGGCCACGTCTTCTGGGACGAGGTGTTCGTCCTCCCGTTCCTCAACCTGCGGTTCCCGCAGACCGCTCGTGGCCTGCTGAGGTACCGGTGGCGAAGGCTCCCGCGAGCGCGTGCGAGCGCCCGCGCGGCGGGGCTGCGGGGCGCGCTCTTTCCCTGGCAGAGCGCGAGCGACGGTCGAGAGGAGACACAGGCACTCCACCTGAACCCGCGATCCGGTCACTGGCTTCCCGACAACTCCCACCTGCAGAGGCACGTCGGCCTCGCCGTGGCCTACAACGTCTGGCAGCACTACCGGGTGACCGGCGATGTCGCCTTCCTGTGCGAGTTCGGCGCCGAGTTGCTGCTGGAGGTCGCACGTGCCTTCGCGGACATGGCTGTCTTCGACGAGGAACTGGACCGCTTCGTGATCCGTGGCGTCATGGGTCCCGACGAGTACCACGACGGTTATCCGGGGAAGGCGGTTCCCGGCCTGGACGACAACGCCTACACCAACGTCATGACCGTGTGGGTTCTCCTGCGCGCTCTCGACATCCTCCGAACGCTGCCCGGCCCGTTCCGCGAGGAGCTTCAGGAGTCCCTCGGCCTCGAAGCCGACGAGATCGCTCGGTTCGAGTCGGTCTCACGCGGGTTGCACGTCCCCTTCCATGAGGGAGTCATCAGTCAGTTCGCCCACTACGAGGACCTGGACGAGCTCGACTGGGAGGCGTACCAGGGCGTCCGGCGTCTGGACCGCGCGCTGGAGGCCGAGGGGGACGACTGCAACCACTACCGGGCCGCCAAACAGGCCGACGTCCTCATGCTGTTCCTCCTCCTCTCCGAGGAGGAGATCACCGACATCCTGGAACGCCTCGGACACGCCCGCGACCCTGAGCTCGTCCCTCGCACGATCGACCACTACCTCGCACGCACCGCCCACGGGTCCAGCCTCAGCTCGGTGGCGCACGCCTGGGTACTCTCCCGAACCGATCGCGAGGCCTCCTGGGAGTTCTTCCGCGATGCGCTGGGCACGGACGTCGAGGGCGCTCCGGACGGGAGCACGGCCGAGGGCATCCACATGGGGGCGATGGCGGGCACGGTCGACATCCTGACCCGGTGCTACACCGGACTCGCCGTTCGGGAGGGCGTCCTGCACCTGAGCCCGCGGCTGCCCGCCGACCTGGACAGGCTCTCCTTCGGCCTGCGCTGCCTCCGGCAGGGGCGGGTACGGGTCGAGGTGTTCCGGGACCGCGTCCGTGTCTCCGTCCCCGCTTCGGGCGGACCGCCGGTCACCGTGCGGGTGGGGGTCCACCTGGTCCGTGTCCGTCCCGGAACGGCCTGTCTGCTTCCGTTGGCGTGAGCGTACTTCCGTAAGGTGGCGCGGTCGACCGTGGCGCGCTCTCCGACGGCCCGGAGCACCACCGGTCCCCCGTACCTCTCAGGGGTTCGGCACGACCACCACCGGCACCCGGGAGTTCTGCAGGACGGATTGGCTGACGGATCCGAGCAGCAGCCCGGTGATCCGACTCCGCCCTCGTGATCCCACGACGATGACGGCCGCGTCCGTCCGGCTCAGGAGCGCGTCGACCGCCCGTCCGGTGACCACCTCCACGTTCACGGGGACGTTCTCGGTGTTCGCACGGCGTGCTTCGTCCACCCACGCGAGGATGCGGGCCCTGGCGGTCCCCTTCCAGCTTTCCTGTGCCGCGGCGTCGATCTCCGGGTCCAGTGTGGTGTCGTCGATGGGCATCGGCAGCTCCAGCGCGTACAGCGCCACCAGTTCGCGTCCGGGCCGGGCCGCCTCCTCCAGCGCGAAGCGCAGGGCGACCATCGAACCGGAGGATCCGTCCAGACCGACCACCACGCGCCACCGGCCGTCCCCCGCCGCCGGTCGTGTGTCCGCGTCCGCGCCGCGTTCGGCCCGCTCCTCCGGTGGTGTCTCCACGCCCCCGTGCCGCTCGGGCACCACGGCCACGGGGCAGTGGGCGTGGGCGCTGACACGTGCGCTGACGGAGCCCAGCAGGACCGCGAAGGCGCTCCCTCGGCCACGGGCGCCCACGACCACGAGAGCGGCGCCCTTCGAGGCGTCGATCAGGGCACGCGACGGCTCGGAGGACGAGAGCTCGGTACGCACCGCCAGTCCGGGACGCACCGGCGACGCGACGTTGTCGACGGCTTCGCGCAGCAGCTGTTCCCCCCACCCGTGGAGTTCCCGCCGCAGCGTGCTGATGGTGAAGCCCGGGGGCGTGGGGACGTCGGGGGTCCACACAGCGTGCAGGACCACCAGGCCCACACCTCTGGCGTCGGCCTCCCGGGTCGCCCAGCGGAGGGCCTCCAGGCTCGGCGCCGAACCGTCCACGCCCACCACGACCGGTCCGTCGTGGCGCGGTTCGTGACGGATCCCGTCGTTTTCGGCATCCGTGGACGCGGCGGCCGCCGCGTCCGCTCCTCGACTCTCAGGGCCGGTGATCATGGTCCCCCCGTTCCGTCACCACGCTTCCCGACGAGGCGCGTGACCGTCTCCGTGGCTGAGCCTCCCTCCCATTCTTCTCCCTCGCCCCGCTTCGGGGCCCGGGACGGAGGTCGCCGGGCCCGGGGACCGGCGTCCCGAGCCGCCCCTGTCACCAGCCACTCGGCGTCGTACCAGGGTGATACCGAAAGCGGACCGGGACCTCCGGCGCACGCGTCGGGCCGAACGCCTCGTGTACACGCACCTCGCAAACGGTGAGGACCCCGAGGGCAGGGCCCGGGCGAAGGGCCGTCAACGGCCAGGGAGGGAGTGGTCATGAGCCAGGAGGCCGACACGGACGGATCAGGCAGCGATCTCGGTCGCCGGGCGGCGACGCGCCGCAGAGAGCTGGGATTGACGAGGGAGGAGGTCGCCCGTCTCGCTGGCATGGACCCCGGATACGTGGCCTACCTCGAGGAGCACCCCTCCCGGATGACCCGGCCGACACTGGACCACCTCGCCGGGGCACTGGACACCACCCAGGACCACCTGTTGGGCGCGGACACCGATCTGCCACCCGGGACCGCGACCACCGCCGCGCCGGTGGCGACCACGACCTCCCTCCCGCCTTCACGGTGCATGCGCCTGATCGGCCCGGGGGGTGTGGGACGCATCGGGTTGAGGTCGGGCTCGGCCCCCGCCCCAGTCATCCTTCCGGTCAACTTCCTGGTCCGTGACGGCGCCATCGTCTTCAGGACCGCGGTCCACGGACTGATCGCGGGGAACCTCCCCGACGAGGTCGCCTTCGAGGTCGACCGCGTCGACGCAGCGACCAGTGAGGGGTGGAGCGTGCTCGTCGTCGGCCGCGCCGAACCGGTGACGGAGGAAGCGGAGACGGCTCGCCTCCGCCAGAGCGCCCCCCTGCGTCCCTGGGCGGGGGGCGAACACGACCTCTACGTGCGGGTGACGCCCCGAGACGTCAGCGGGCGGAGGGTGGGAGGTCGCGCGCTCCACTGAAGTGCACCCGCCGGTGCCCGCACGCGACACGAAGCCGCAGGTCAACGGATTCCGCGCCATCGACATGGGTATGAGCAGTGAAGACGTGACGCGACCCGGTCCCGTGGTGGGATACGGCCAAGCAGGCGTGTGAGCCCGTCACGGGTGGGAGAGTGTCGGCTGATGTCCGGTTCCGGTGGAGCTATCCGTGTCTTTCTCGTCGACGACCACGACGTGGTCAGACTGGGACTCCAGGCCCTCCTCCAGGGTGAGGAGGACATGACGGTGGTGGGCGAGGCCGCCACGGCTTCGGAGGCTCTGGGGCGCATACCCGCGGTGCGACCCGACGTCGCCGTCCTGGACGTGCGCCTACCCGACGGGGACGGGGTGGAGGTCTGCCGGGACCTGCGGGCCCGACTCCCCCGGTTGGCGTGTCTGATCCTCACGTCGTACTCCGACGACGAGGCCCTCTACGGTTCGGTGATGGCGGGTGCCGCGGGCTACGTCCTCAAACAGATCCACAACTCCGAACTGGTCGACGCCATCCGGACGGTGGCCTCCGGGGAGTCCCTGCTCGATCCCCACAGCACCACCCTCGTGTTGCGTCGGCTGCGTGAGGGAGCCGAGGCAGACGACCCCCTGAGCGGATTCTCCGAGAAGGAGCGCCGCGTGTTCGAACTCATCGGTGAGGGCCTGACCAACCGGCAGATCGGGGAACAGATGTTCCTGGCGGAGAAGACCGTCAAGAACCACGTCTCCAGCGTCCTGGCCAAGCTGGACATGCAGCGCCGCTCCCAGGCCGCCGCACACGCGGCGCGTCTGGGCGTTCGTCCTCTGCCCGACCGGCGTACGTGACCCCTGGTACGGACGCACGGGCCACCGCGCCGGGACGTCCGTCTCTGGAAGGGGAGTCCCCGCGCTCCTAGCGTGGTGTAGGGAGTTCCCGTTCGATCTGGGAGGCAGGAATGGCGGGAGGGACCCACGCGCCCGTCGTGGCGGCGGTCAACGGGTCACCAGCCAGTGAGCGAGCTGTCGACTGGGCAGCGGACGACGCCCACCGGCGCGGCCTCGGACTCCGTGTCGTCTACGCCTTCGACTGGCCGCTCTACCATTCGACACCGCGCGACCTTCCCGGCGGCTTCGACGCCGAGGAGTACGCACGGCGCATCGTCGACGACGCACGTCGGCGTGCGCTGGAGCGCGCGCCCGCGCTCGCGGTGGAGGCGGCCCACGTCACCGGCGACCCGGAACCGGTCCTGCTGGCCGAGAGCCAGCGGGCGCACAGTCTCGTGGTCGGCACGCACCACTTCTCGACCGTGGATCTCGTGATCCCCGGTTCGCTCACCATGGCTCTGCTGCTCTCGTCCTCCTGCCCGGTCGTGGCCGTACCCGACGTGGAGACCCTTCCTCTCAGGAATCGCGTGACCGTCGGCGTCGACGGTTCGGAGAACGCGCGGACGGCGTCCGAGTGGGCGTTCGAGGCGGCCGACGCCCGCGGCGCGGAGCTGTGCGCGATGTCCGTGTCCGAGGGGGTGTCCTGGGAACGGTTCGGCGGGGTCGAGGAACCGCCCGATCCCGGGATCGTCGACAGCCTGATCGCTTCGGCGGTCCAGGAGACCCACAGGATGCTCTCGGAGTCCATCGCGGGCGACAGGGACCGGTGGCCCCGGGTCCGGGTCGAGGAAGTGGTCAGGGTGGGGCACCCGACCGAGGAACTCCGGACCGCCTCGGGTGACAGCGACCTCCTGGTCGTGGGATCGCGCGGACGCGGGGGCTTCGCGTCGTTGCTCCTGGGGTCGGTCAGCAGGAGCATGATCTCGCACAGCCGCTGCCCGGTCGCGGTGGTGCGGACGCCCCGGCCTTGACGTCCGTCCAGGGGCAGGCTCGGACCGGGTCGGCCCCGCGTGACTTCGGCTCGGTACGCGTCCGGTCGCGGCGCCCGCGCCCGCTCACCCGCTCAAGGGCAGTAGTTCGGCCAGGTCGGACACCACCACGTGCGCCCCGCGCGCCACCATCTCCTCGCGAACTCCGCCGCGGTCGACCCCGATCACCAGACCGAATCCGCCCCGCACTCCCGCTTCCACGCCGACCACCGCGTCCTCCACGACCGCGGACTCACGCGGATCACGGCCCATCCGCCGGACCGCCTCCAGGAAGAGTGCCGGGTCGGGCTTCGGGGACAGGCCCAGCCGGGCAGCCTCCACACCGTCCACCGTGACGTCGAAGAGGCCGTCCACCCGGGCCGCGCGCAACACCCTCGCGCAGTTGCGGCTGGCCGAGACGGCCGCGACCGGAACACCCCACGAGCGCAGCGCGCGTACGAAAGCGACGGTTCCCTCGAAGGCTCGGACCCCCCTTCGGCGCACGAGGTCGAGGAAGCGGCGGTCCTTGCGGGCGGCCAGCTCCGCCACCGTCACCACGTCGCGCTCGCCCGGACCGGCCTCCTCGGGCAGGTGGAGTCCCCGTGACGCGAGGAAACCGCGTACCCCCTCCTCGCGCGGGCGACCGTCGACATGGAGAAGGTAGTCCCAGCGGGAGTCGAAGGGACGGAACGGAGGCCCCTCGGAGACCGACCGGTCCAGGAGGTAGGCGTCGAACACCTCCTTCCATGCCTGCGCGTGCACCGACGCGGTGGCGGTGATGACGCCGTCCGTGTCGAGGACCACGGAGCGTAGGCGGTCCCACGGCACACCCGCGTCACGCATGGGCTCCGTCCCCCTGGTCGTCGCTCTCTCTGATCGCGGACGCCGGCGCCCGCTCCCCCGGTCTCGTAGCCAGGGCGTCCCGTCTCAGGGCAGCAGCACCGCGGCGCCCCTGACCCGGTCGGCGGCGAGGTCGGCGAGTGCCTGGTCCGCCTCGTCCAACGGGTAGGGCGTCGTGGCCACGGTCAACGGGTTCCGCGCGGCGAAGTCCAAGAACTCCCGGGCGTCCGCCCGGGTGTTGGCCGTGACGCTGCGCAGTGTCCGTTCCTGGAACAGGTCCCTCTGGTAGTCGAGCCGGGGGATGTCGGTCAGGTGGATCCCGGCGACGGCGAGTGTCCCGCCCCGGTCCAACGCCCTGAGCGCGGCGGGTACGAGGTCACCGACGGGAGCGAAGAGAATCGCCGAGTCCAGCCGTTCCGGTGGGTCGTCGTAGGCTCCCGTGGCCGAATGACATCCGAGTTCCAGGGCCAGAGCACGGGCTTCTCGGGACCGTGTCATGACGTGAACCCGAGCGCCTCCGGCCAGGGCCACCTGCGCCGTGAGATGAGCGGACGCGCCGAAGCCGTAGATGCCCAGGACCCCCTGAGCGGGCAGCTCCGCGCGCTTCAGTGCCCTGTACCCGATCACACCGGCACAGAGGAGCGGCGCCGCCTCGATGTCGGAGAGGGTGTCAGGGAGGGGGTGCACGTACCTCTCGTCAGCGGTCAGGAACCGCGCGAAACCGCCGTCACGGTCCCACCCCGTGTAGGTGGAGTACGGACACAGGTTCTCGCTCCCACGGCGGCAGTAGGCGCAGACCCCGCACGTGGAGGCCAACCAGGCGACACCGACCCTGTCCCCGCGTGCGAACAGGCTCGCTCCTGGGCCACGAGCCTCGACCCGGCCGACGACCTCGTGTCCGGGCACCGTCCCCGGGTGCCGGGGCGGGAGGTCGCCTTCCGCCAGATGCAGGTCCGTTCGGCAGACCGCGCAGGCCAGGAGCTCGATCAACAGCTCACGATCTCCCGGTGCGGGAATCCGTCGGCTCACCCGTTCCAGGGGTTCGGTCTCGATCGCGCCCGGGGCCGTCACGGCCCAGGCCTGTGTCAGGCGTTCCACCCCTCAAGCGCACCATACGAGCCCCGGTGGGCCCAAGGGACGACGGTCCCGTGCCCGCAGGCCCTGTGGCCTGGCCTCCGGAACCTTCGTTCGTGTTCGACTCCGTGGCCCGGGAGTGACACTCGAGATGAGGAGAGGAGACCACATGACTGGGAACATCCTCGTCGGGACGGACGGCTCCAAGGCCGCCAGGACCGCCGCCGACTGGGCCATCGCCGAGGCACGGAGGAGCGGTGCCCGACTCACCGTCCTCTGCGTCTACGACCCCGACGCGTTCCACCGCCACGTGGTACGCCCCGCCAGTCTTCTGGAGGAGGAGGCGCGCAAGGCCGTGTGGGTGACGTCGGATCTCATCAGGGAGGTCGCCCCCGAGGTCGACGTCACCGGGGAGGTGCTCCCCGGGGGATCGCCCGCCAGGGAGATCCTGCGCGGGGCCGAGTCGAGTTCCCTGGTCGTCCTCGGCACCCATGGACTGAGCTCACTGCCCGGAGAGTGGCTGGGTACGGTGGCCGATCAGGTGGCGGCGCACTCGGCGGTTCCCGTCGTGCTGGTGCGCCCCGAGCCGGTACCCGAGCAGGCCCGCGACGTCGTCGTCGGAGTGGACGGATCACCCGGTTCCGCACACGCGGTCGAGGTGGCGCTGGAACACGCCGCGTCCGGCCGCGCTCGCGTCCGGGCGGTCTGGGCCTGGACCGCTCCGGAATCCCTGGTCCCAGCGGGGTCCACCGAGGAGGACGAACTGCGGCGGTGGCGGCACGAGAATCTGGAGTCGGTCCTGGACCCCCTGGTGGCCCGGGTACCGAGTGTCGAGGTCGTGCGGGAGGTCCGGCGCCAGCATCCGGTGAGCTCCCTGCTGGCGCACCCCCGCGACACGTGCCTGGTCGTAGTCGGCGCCCGTGGAGAGCACGGGTTCGCCCACCTGGCGCTGGGCGGTGTGGCCAGCGGTGTCATGCACCGGTCGATCCGTCCCGTCATGGTGGTGCACAGGCCCAGAACCTGAGAGGCCAGGGGCACTGTCCGACACGGTGTCGGATCCGGGCGTCTCGCCCGTCGCCGTGACCGACGAGGAAGTCGAGGCGAGAACCGGTTCCAGGGGGTCCTCACGCTCCGCGCCGGGGATCAGGCGGGAGCCCGAGCGACCACGACCGGTACCGTCGCATGGTGCAGGACCGTCCGGCTGACCGACCCCAAGAGCAGTCCGGCGAAACCGCCGCGTCCTCGGGTACCCACGACGATGAGGCCCGCCCGCTCCCCTCGGACCAACAACGCGTGGGCGGGTTGGTCACGGACCACCTCGACACTGCAGGGGACCTGCTCGGTGTGGGGCCCCCGAGCCTCCCGCACCATCGCCCGCACACTCTCCTGAGCGCCCGTTGCCTGGGCTTCGAGGACGGCTGTGTGAGGAGCGGGGTCCCACGTGGAGCCCCCGATGAGCACCGGCGCCTCCCAGGCGTGCACCACCACGAGGCCCGTCTCCGTACGCGCGGCCTCCTCGAGTGCGAACCGCAGGGCGACCTTCGCTCCGGACGATCCGTCCACGCCCACCACCACGGGTCGCCCGCCACCATGGCCTTCCGTGCCGGAGGCCGCTGAGGCGGGGACGACCGCGACGGGCGAGAAGGCGTGCGCACTGACCCGCGTACTCACCGACCCCAAGGAGAGTGGTGCGGCTCCGTTCGAGCCCCGCGAACCCACGACGACCATCGCGGCCGTGCGGGAGGCGGAGACCAACGCCTGCGTCGGAGCCAGGTCGGAGGTCTCGGCGCGCACATCCAGGCCGGGTCCGAACCGGGTGGCCACCCGCTCCGTCGCCGCCCGAAGAAGTTGCCTGGCCACGGCAGCGAGATCCCGTTTCGGGCTGCTTCCCTTCACGGAACCCGGTAGGGCGGGAACGTTGACCGAGTGGAGAACCAGCAGTCCCAGGCCACGGCTCTGGGCTTCGCCCGCTGCCCAGTCCAGAGCGGACTGACTGGCGGATGAATCGTCCACCCCCACGACGATGGCGTTCTCGCGGTTCCGAGGTTGGCCCCGCCCGTCGTCACGCGTACTCATCGAGAACTCCTTCCTCCGATTCGCGCGCATCCACCACCGCGCCCTGGAAGAGCGTCCGCGTCGGCCTCCGGCTCCTGCGGGAGCCCGCGAGAAAGCATCGCCACCGTGCACGGGGCCCCTCCATTCTCGCCAGCACTCCCCCTCGCGTTCGGGCGACGTCCGTCCCCGGATCACGCGACCTTCGTCCCGCGCCGTGTCCCGCGCCCGATCCGGAAGGGCACGCGCGAGCCCCCGGCCGCAGATGCGCCGGTGCGACAGACGGTCGCGCCGGGTCCACGACGGCCGTGGCCTTCGGCGCCGCAACACCTACGAGCGACCAGGGCGCACCGTGACGTTCCACGACGGTTTCCGCACGTTTTCCAGGGAGTTGACGAGATGCGACAAATGATACAGCCTATACACTACAGGCTGTGACGCTGGTCACGGCAGTGTTCGAGGAGGAACAGGATGACGGTTGTACTGGCCCACGCCCCGGCGGACTCCGCCGAGGCCGCGTTCGAGGCCGCGGTGCGCCAGGCCGCGCTCCAGCAGTGGGAGCTGGTGATCGCCAACGCCGTCTCGAACGACGCCCCGGCCGATACCCACGCGGTGGACGGGGCGGCGCTACGAGACCTGGCCGAGCGGGCACGGGGGGAGGGCGTCCGGGCACGTCCGGTGCACCTGACCGACTCCGACGCGGCGGCGGCGCTCCGGGACCTGACCGAAGACGTCGAAGCGAACCTCCTGATCATCGGCGTCCGACGCCGCTCCGCGGTCGGCAAGCTCCTCATGGGCAGCACGGCCCAGCGCCTGATCCTGGAGGCCCGGTGCCCGATCCTCGCGGTGAAGTCATGACCGGCGTGGCGACGACGGGGAGGGAGGGCTCATGATCGGCGACAGGGGACTCATCGCCCCCGCCGTGGGCGCGGTCCTGGTACTGACGACCGGCTTCTTCGCGGTCCAGGACGCGGTGGGCCAGGAGGACGGCTCACGAGCCCGTTCCGCTCTGACCGTGATCGCCCCGGCCGCTGCCGGGGGCGGCTGGGACCTGGCCGCCCGTGAGTTCCAGCAGGCGACCAGGACCGAGTCGATCGTCAACAGCGTCCAGGTGGTGAACGTCCCCGGCGCTGGAGGCACCATCGGTCTGGGCCAGTTGCGGCGGTTGGAGGCCGACCCCACCACGGTGATGATCACCGGAGCGGCGATGGTCGGCGGCGTGGAGATGGGCGGCTCCTCCGCCCGGCTCAGTGACGTGACCCCGATCGCCCGGCTGACCGACGACTTCCAGGTCATCGCGGTGCCCGCCGACTCACCGTGGGAGACGCTCGACGACTTCCTCGAGGACTGGCGGGAGGACCCCGACATCCCCGTCGGCGGAGGGTCGGCGGGCTCCCCCGACCACCTGGTCGCCGGTCAGCTGGCCGAGGCGGCCGAACTTGACCCTGCCGGGCTGCACTACACCCCGCACGCGGGCGGCGGCGAGCTCACCCTGTCCCTGCTCTCGGACGCCCACGGCACGGTGCGGATCGGCGTGAGCGGGTTCAACGACTTCCGTGACCTCATCGAGGGCGAACGCCTGCGCGCCCTGGCCGTGGTCGCCCCCGAGCGACTCGAAGGGGTGGACGTACCCACCGCCGCCGAGCTCGGCTACCCCTCCGTGAACCTGGTCAACTGGCGCGGCGTCGTCGCGGCCCCCGGCATCTCCGAGGAGGAGCGGTCCGAACTGCTGGAGATCACCGAGGAGATGTACCAGGCGCCGTCCTGGCAGGAGGCGATCGACCGCAACCGGTGGGACCCCAGCTGGGCGGGGCCGGAGGAGTTCGGCGGCTTCATCTCCGAGGAGGAGACCCGCATCCGCGCGCTCATGATCGACCTCGGCCTCATCGACGAGGCCTGAGGACCAGGACCCCACGGAGGAGAACATGTCCGACACCACGCTCGACCAGTCCCCAGCCGCCGACCCCCCGGAGGAAGCCGGACCCGCCCGCCCCCTCTCCTTCTGGGAGGGGCGCGGCGAACTGCTCATCGGCGCCGTCCTGCTGCTCATGGCCGTCGTCCTGACCCTGGGCAACCTCGGGATGGACGTCATCGGTGACGGAGGCCCGCTGGGCCCGCAGGGCTTCGGCTGGTTCGTCGCCGCGCTCGCGACGGTCATCGGCACGCTCCTGATCGCCGCGGCACTGCGGCGCACCCCCGAGCGCCGTCGGGCCCTGGCCACCCAGGAGCGCACCAACTGGCGCGCCGTGGCCCTGGTGATGCTCGGCCTCGTCGCCTTCAGCGCGCTGATCGACGTCGTCGGCTGGCTCGTCATGGCCACCGTGATGTTCGCGGCCGTGGCCACCGGGTTGGGAAACCGCAACCTGACGCGCAACCTCACCGTCGGCTTCGTCATGGCGGCGACCATCCAGATCGTCTTCAGCGGCCTGCTCGACCTCAACCTCCCCTCCGGTCTGCTGGGGGGTTGGTGACATGGACCAGCTGACCCACCTGCTCGGCGGGTTCGGGGACGTCCTCACCCCGATGAACCTGGTGTGGATCACGCTCGGCGCGTTCCTGGGCACCGCGGTGGGCGTGCTGCCCGGCCTGGGATCGGCCATGGCGGTGGCGCTGCTCCTGCCGATGACCTTCACGCTGGACCCGCTGGCGGCCCTGATCCTGTTCAGCGGCGTCTACTTCGGTGGCCTCTTCGGGGACTCCACCGCGGGCATCCTGATGAACACCCCGGGCAACAGCACCGCGATCGCCACCACCTTCGAGGGGCACGCCATGGCCCGCGCGGGGCGGGCCCCGCAGGCCCTGGCCACGTCCGCCATCGGCGCGTTCCTCGGCGGCCTCCTCGCCACCGTCCTGGTGGTGTTCTTCGCTCCGACCATGGCCGACCTGGCGACCCGGTTCGGCCCCGGCGAGTACTTCGCGCTGGCGTTGTTCGCCTTCGTCGCCATCTCGGCGATCGTCTCCGAGTCCCCCCTCAAGGGCCTGGCCGCTCTGGCGATCGGCCTGGCCCTGGCCCTGGTGGGCACCGACCAGTCCACCGGCACGGCACGCTTCACCTTCGAGGTTCCCGCGCTCTTCGACGGCATCAGCATCGTGGTGATCACCGTGGCCGTGCTCGCCGTGGGCGAGGTGCTCCACGCCGCCGGACGGGTGGGCCACCGAGGCGCGCACGAACTCGTCTCCTCGAAGGGACGGCCCTGGCTGTCGGGGCGGGAGTTCCGGGCGGCGCTGCCCGCCTGGCTGCGCGGCGCCGGCATCGGGGTGCCCTTCGGCATCATCCCCGCCGGCGGCGCCGAGGTCCCCACCTTCCTCGCGTACAGCACCGAACGCCAACTGGACAGGCGGCGCGGGAAGCCGCAGTTCGGCAAGGGCGCCATCCAGGGCGTGGCCGCGCCCGAGGCCGCGGGAAACGCCACGGCGGGGAGCGCCATGGGGGCACTGCTGTCCCTGGGCCTGCCGACCTCGGCGACCGCCGCCGTCCTGCTGGCCGCCTTCCAGCAGTACGGGATGCAGCCGGGCCCCCTGCTGTTCGAGCGCAACGGCGACGTCGTCTGGGCTCTGCTGGCCGGGCTCCTGCTGGCCACGGTGGTCCTGCTGATCATCAACCTGCCCTTCGCCCCGCTGTGGGCCAAGCTGCTGTTGCTGCCGCAGTCCTACCTCTACGCCGGGATCACCGTCTTCGCCAGCCTCGGTGTCTACGCCACTGGCGCCAGCAGGACCGACCTGGCCATCATGTGCGTCCTGGGGGCGCTGGCCTTCGTCATGCGACGCACCGGTGTTCCGCTGGCCCCGATCCTCATCGCGGTCATCCTGGGCCCGCTGGCCGAGTACTCCCTGCGTGACGCCATGGCCAACTCCGGCAACGACCCGCTCACGCTCATCAGCAGCCCCATCACCATCGCCCTGTACGGCCTGCTGCTGCTCGGGCTGGTCTGGACGGTGTGGCGACGGCTGCGTCCTGCCCACCCGGCCCGCCCCGTGGCCGAGGGCGAGGGCGAGACGGAGGAGACGGGAGAACACGACAGGGCCTGACGAGGACGCGCTCCACGTCGAGGGCCGCCCGGAGCGATCCGGGCGGCCCTCGGGTGTGCGAGGTCATGGTGGGGTCAGTCGCTTCGCGGCCCCTGAAGCACCTGTTCCAGGATGTAGGGCAGGAGTCCGCCGTGGCGGTAGTAGAGCTGCTCACGCGAGGTGTCCAGCCGGGCCCGTACCGTGAACTCCACGACCTCACCGGTGCCCAGACGCCGTGCGGTGGCCCGCAGGACGGCCGGGACCTCCCGGCGCCCCTCCATCCCGGTGAAGGCGTACTCCTCCTCACCCGTCAGGCCCAGGCTCCGAGCGCTCTGGCCGTCCTCGAACTGCAACGGGAGCACTCCCATCCCGACCAGGTTGGAACGGTGGATGCGCTCGAAGGACTCGGCGAGCACGGCCCGCACGCCCAGCAGGGTGGTGACCTTGGCCGCCCAGTCACGGGAGGAGCCGGTTCCGTACTCCCTTCCGCCGATCACGATCAGGTCCTGGCCCCGCTCCATGTGGCGGTCCGCGACCACGTGGACGGCGTCGACGACGCGGTCCCGTCCGTCGGCGCCGAAGTCCACGGCCCTGCCGCCGGGCAGGTCCGGGGTCATGCGGTTCTCCAGCCGGGGGTTGGCGAACCCGGCCAGCCGCATCACCCGCCAGTTGCCGCGCCGCGAGGCGTAGGTGTTCAGCTCCCGCGCCGCCACGCCCGCGTCGGTGAGGAGGGTTCCGGCCGCGCTCGTGGAGGGGATGCGACCAGCGGGACAGATGTGGTCGGTGGTCACCGAGTCACCCAGGAGTTGCAGGACCCGGGCCCCGACGACGTCACGGTGCCCACCGGGTCCGGTGGCTGCGGAGCCCGCCGCGCCGTCCAGGAACGGGGGGCGCTGGAGGTAGGTCGACGCGGGGTCCCAGGCGAAGACCGGCCCCTCGGGGGCGGTCAGCTCCCGCCAGTTCTCGTCGCCGTCGAAGAGGGTGCGGTAGACCTCGGTGTACATGGACGGTTCGACGGAGGCCGAGGACACCGCCGCCACCTCGGCCTCGGTCGGCCACAGGTCGGACAGCATGACGGGTTCCCCGTCCGACCCCGTGCCGAGCGGTTCCTTCGTCAGATCGGCGTCCACCGTGCCCGCCAGGGCGAAGGCCACCACCAGGGGCGGTGAGGCGAGGAAGTTCAGGGAGACGTCGTTGTTGACGCGACCGTCGAAGTTGCGGTTCCCGGAGGTCACCGAGGCGGCCACCAGACCGTGCTCCCTGACCGCGGACTCCACCTCGGGGAGGAGGGATCCGGAGTTGCCGATACAGGTCATGCAGCCGAACCCGACCAGGCCGAACCCCAGGCGTTCCAGGTCGCCCATCAGGTCGGCGCGTTCCAGGTAGTCCACCACCACGCGGGAGCCCGGGGCCAGACTGGTCTTGACCCAGGGCCGGGGACGCAGGCCGCGCCGCACCGCGTTGCGTGCCAGGAGCCCGGCGGCCACCATCACGGCGGGGTTGGAGGTGTTGGTGCAGGAGGTGATCGCCGCGATCGCGACCGCTCCGTCACGTGGACCGTCGGCGGCGCCGGACGCGGCGCCGGACGCGGCGCCGGACACGGCGTCAGCCCCGGGCTCCGGCTCCACGGAGGGCTCGGCGGAGTCGTCGGACCCGGCCGTCGAGCCGCCCCCGGCCGGTACCCGGCCCAGCGCGGACAGGGAGCGGTGCAGCGCCCGCGCGGTGTCGCGCAGATCCACCCGGTCCTGGGGGCGGCGCGGACCGGCCAGGCTGGGCACGATCTCCCCCAGGTCCACCGTCACCGTCCGATCGAAGCGCGGACGGTGGGCGGGGTCGTGCCACAGGCCCTGCTCCTTGGCGTAGGCCTCCACCAGCTGGACCCGCTCCTCGTCGCGCCCGGTGAACCTCAGGAAGTCGAGGGTGCGCTGGTCGACGGGGAAGATCGCGGAGGTCGACCCGAACTCCGGGCTCATGTTGGCCAGGGTGCACCGGGTCGCCAGGCTGGTCGCCGCCACCCCGGGGCCGAAGAACTCCACGATGGACCCGACGACGCCCAGGCGACGCATCCGTTCGGTCACGGTGAGGACCAGGTCGGTGGCGGTCACCCCGGGCGGCAGTTCCCCGACCAGTTCGACTCCGACCACCGGGGGGATGAGCAGGGAGACGGGCTGGCCCAGCATGGCCGCCTCGGCCTCGATGCCGCCGACACCCCAGGCCAGCACCGACAGGCCGTTGACCATCGTGGTGTGGGAGTCGGTCCCGGCCACGGTGTCGGGGAAGGCCAGGCCGTCGCGGACCTCGACCACCCGGGCGAGGTGCTCGACGTTGATCTGGTGCATGATCCCCGCGCCGGGCGGGACGACCCTCAGCGTGTCCAGCGCCTGTTGGCCCCACTTGAGGAAGCGGTAGCGCTCGCCGTTGCGCTCGTACTCGCGCCGGACGTTGAGCCGGGGGGCGTCGGGCCGGGCGAAGAAGTCGGTGGAGACCGAGTGGTCGACCGTGAGCTCGGCGGGGACGACGCCCTCGATGCGGCCCGGGTCCCCTCCCTGCGCGGCCACCGCGTCCCGCAGCGCGGCCAGGTCGGTGAGGACGGGGACTCCGTTGGTGTCGTGCAGGAAGACCCGCGAGGGGTGGAAGGCGATCTCGTGCGCACCGGACCGGCCCTCGACCACCGCCCTCACGTCCTCAACGGAGACCAGGTCCCCGTCCTCGTGCCGAAGCAGGTTCTCCACCATCACCTTGTGCGCGAAGGGCAGCTCCCACGCGCCCGGCACGGCGTCGAGACGGAAGAAATCGAGCTCGCCCGCAGGGGTTCGCAGCCTCCGTCGGCTGCGGTGTGAATCGATCGACATCGCACCTCCTAGCCTATAGGCTACACGATGTAAGTAGGCGCGCTCAGCCGGTATCCTTGCTCCGCAGAGAGGACGGGACACGTGGCACCGAAGCAGGTCTTCAGCAAGAGCGAGTACGCCTACGAGGAGATCAAGCAGCGCATCCTCGCCGACGAGTTGAGCCCCGGGGAGGCGGTGAACCAGGAGGGCATCGCGGCGGAGCTGGGCATCTCGACCACCCCGGTACGCGAGGCGTTCAAACGGCTGGCCAGCGAGGGGCTCATGGCCCTGGCCACGCACAAGGACGCCCGGGTCACCGAGCTGACCCTCACGGAGGCCCAGAGTCTGTACGAGGTGCGCCTCAACATCGATCCCCTCGCCGCCCGGTGGGCCGCCGAACGGCGCTCCGAGGCCGACATCGCGCTCGTCCGCCAGGCCGTCAGCGCCCTGCATCCGCTCACCGGCACCTCCGAGCTCCCAGCGCTCATCGCCCACCGGGAGTTCCACCGGGCGATCTACCGGGCCTCCCACAACGAGCCGATGATCGAGATCCTCGACAGCCTGTGGGACAAGGCCGACCGGTACCGCCAGTTCACGCTGAAGTACAGGGCCGACACCGAGGCGGAGATCGAGCGCGTGCGCGGTGAGCACCAGGCGCTCGCGGACGCCGTGATCGACGGTGATCCCTCAGGGGCCGAGGACATCATGCGCCAGCACATCTCCCGCAGCCTCGGCCGCCAGGCGGTGGAGAAGCTCCGGGCCGGGGAGACCGCCGACGGCTGATCGCTCGGAGCGGGTGAGGCGGCCCTCGGGGCGACGGCGCACCTCTGACGACGCCCCGAGCGTGTCGAACTCCCACGGGGTGGGCCGACCAGGGGCGCGGAAACCGGGCGGGTACGCTGCTGATCAGGGAGGAGCCGCGGAGCTGACCGCGATGGACTCTCTGCCCGATTGCACTCTCGCGGCGTGTGACCGCGACCCCGGTGAACAGTGAGGCGAACGGCCATGGACAAGCCGCAGGGGAAGGACTCGTTCTCGTTGCTGTACAGGACGGGGTTCCGGATCAACTACGCGCTCCTGCAGGTCATGGGCCCGGCCGCTCTGAGCCCCGAGACCGACCCGCGCGTGCGCGCGAAGAAGGAGTTCGAGCGTCGGCGCGCACTCCACC
This sequence comes from Nocardiopsis eucommiae, assembly GCF_965344335.1. Classification (NCBI taxonomy): domain Bacteria; kingdom Bacillati; phylum Actinomycetota; class Actinomycetes; order Streptosporangiales; family Nocardiopsidaceae; genus Nocardiopsis; species Nocardiopsis eucommiae. The sequence continues at coordinate 20,506 of NZ_CBDRIY010000017.1, read as the reverse complement.
GGGAGTGGAAGGCGCACCAGCGCTCCGCGTAGCGCGACGTTCACGGACACCGGCCCTGTCGCGAACGGGGGCCGAGTGCCTGCCCGCCGCCAAGGCACCCCCACTGCCCAACCAGGCTCACGCCCTCATGACTCCGAACGACGCAAGGGCCAACACGGGGACGCCAGCGCCCTGGATCCTCGGGCTGCCCGTGATGCGAGACCCCGCCTCGGACGTGCGTTCGGTGCCCGCTCGTCCGGCTGAGCCCACAGGGGCGTTGCGCTCGTCTGACGTAGCCCTGAGTCCCGGTGAACGCCGCATTCACCGCCCGTGGTGCTGACCCCGGACTCCGCGACACGCCCTCGGGCTCGCACTACGGTTCATTCATCTTCACGCCCTCCGCCCGAATGATCTGCCATGCCCGTGCGGTCGGCCAAATCAGTGGAAGAGCCACTCCGAGGCACAGGAGCAGGCCGAACCCGCCGAAGACGGACATGAGCGCTGGGATCATGATCACCAGCGAAAGCAGACCTGAGGCAAGAAGGGGACGCGCCCTCTTCGTGTGTCTCGCAAGCGCGGAGGAAAGACCGCAGGAATAGAAGACGAAGGGAAAGCACATGGCGATCGCACCGAGGACCACTGTTTCGGGCATGTAGTCAGTCGAGAACGCTGCGGTGAGACCGAACAGGAGAACTCCGAGGACCGCGTATACGAGGGTTGCCACCACACTCGACATGATCGGCACGGGCACCGCGGTCCGCTCCGGCTCTGGCGGATCACCCGGAGGTCCGTCACCCTCCTGGGTGAGCGTGGACCAGACACCGAAAACCACAGCTAGGAGGGCTGGGGCGACCCAGAGCGTGTACAGAACCCATGAGGTGTGAGCCAGGGCCGGCGGTATGGCAACGGGCACCACCAACCAGTGCAGGAAGACGGCCACCAGCACCGGAGCGCACGCGAGAGGGACGAAGATCGAGTTGTGGCTCCTCTTCGCCCGATGGAGCCCCCAGCCAGCGGAGGCAGCCGATCCCGCGAGAATCAACATCGCCACGAGACTGGGGGCCGAAGCGTATTCCTCCGGGGACCTCACCTGGGCGTAGAAGAGGACGGCCCAGAAGGCTCCGTGCACGGTCATGGTCATCGCGGCCCAGAACCGCGCGATCAGGGCGATGCGATGGTCATACACTCCTGCCACAGCCCATCATGCGCATCGCGAAGACCTCTCTATCTCCCCCCGACCACACCACCCATGTAGGTGAGCACGGATTCCTCGTAGAAGTAGCCGGAATGCCCATGCTTCTCCATTTCACTCTCTCCGTTCTGAACGTGCTGAGAATCATGATAGTTCCCCTTGATTCCCCCCGGGGAACCCGGGTCGCTCGTGAAGAACTCTTCATCATAGAAGGAGGTGCCGAGCGACTCTTCGAGCGTTCCGGGGAAACGAAAAGGGTCGACGGCCGCGATGATGTCCTTGTCCGCCATGATGACATGCACGTTCTCCTCCGGCGTGCTGAACTCCGCAGCAGATTCCACACCCGCTCCCGGACCCCCCACAAAAGCGATAGAATCCGCATTCAACCCGTGTTCACCAGTTTTACTGTCCCCATGGCCGACGACCATCGTACCCCAACTGTGACCGAAGACTGAATTGTTCGAGGGCTTATCTTTCTCGTGGGTCGCCCTCAATCCCTCCTGAAAAGCAGCAAGGTCCTCACCGGCAGCACCGTAATTGAACTGGTTCTCCGAACCCTCCCCGTTAAAGGGCGCCGCATAACCGTGCCACGAGATAACCGCAGTATCGCCACCGGGAACGTGGGAGTTCAGATTCTCTCCCCGCGCCATTGTTTCCGGAATATCCTTCCAGCTATTGGTCATCCCAGGAACGAGGGTGGCTACGTTATCGGCGAAATCGGGATTGCCTTCCGAAATGATCGACCGGCCGGAACCTTGGCCGTCAAGGGCCAGCAGGTACATGTCCTTGGTCTCGTCTTCGAGACTATTCCGCAGTTCGGTCAGCAGTTCGAGGTCTTCTTTGAGTTCGGTGAGTTCATTCTGGGCACTGTAGGCAGCAGTGCCGCCCTCAGTGTCAGTGACAGCACCCATGGCCTCGTCACGTTCCTCCTGCGCTCGAGCGACCTCCTCCTCCAACTCCTCGATCTCGGTGTCGAGGTGCTCGCGGTTCAGTCGGTCTCGCACCGCCGCCGGAATACCATCCAGGTCGCGCAGGAGGTCTGGGTGCTCCGCCATCGCCGACTCACGCTCCGAGTCACTCAGGGAGTTCCACCATGTATTCACGGCACCGGGGTTGGCGTTCCCTGCTATTTCCCCCAGCGGAACGTCACCGAAAGAAAGGAAACCGACCTGGTTCCAACCCAGGTAGCCAGCAGCGATGAGTCGCTCCAGCGTCGCCTCACTCGGCCCTTCCCTCAGGTCCTTCCGCACCTGCTCCGCTTGGTCCATCAGGATTCCCCAAGCGGTGTCGTGTTCAAGCGCCAGTTCACAGGCCAGGCCGATAAGCGCTGTCTTCTCCGACGCCTCACGAGTCGCCTTGGTACTGGTGGCGGCGTTGAAGAGTCCTTCGGCCAAACCACCGGTGCGACCGCTCGTGCCGGCGGAGACCACCGGGCTGTCCACCCGGGACTGGGCTTCGGTCTTGGCAGTCTCCCAACGCTCGTACAACCGGGCGCGCGCCCGACGGTACTCCTTGATATCCTCCGCCCAGAGCCGTAGAACCGCCGCCCCGTGGGTGAGGGATCCGCCAGCGTCTCGCCACGATTCCAGTTCCTTGGCGGAGGCCGAACTGATGTCCCAGGCGATGAGATCGGTGAACTGGTTGGCAGCGCCGTTGAACTGGCCGTCGAGTCCCTCGGACCGGCCGTACATCGTGAGGCATATCTTGTCCAGGTCATCCGCGCCACTCTCAATCGCGAAGACTTCGGCGTCGATGTCCGGAGGCAGGCCCAGTGACATGGCAGCGATCGACATGGACAGTGGTCCGTTTCTCGTGGTGTTCAAGTGATGTCATTGATTTTGAGATTCAGCGCCTCCAATCCCTCTTGGTAGGCCTCCGCATTCTCGTGGTCCGTGTCGACGATATCGATCGTGGCGCCCTGAACATTGAGAGCAAGCGCGATACCGTTGTCCGCGACCGACCGAATATGCTGAAAGGTATCGACCTCGTAATCGTTCAGCCCCGGAACCACTTCGGGCGATACCACACCACGAAGGTCATCAATCGTCGTCTGAAAGTCAATGCCGAGGTACACCATCGCCTCGGACATCTCCTCGGCCCTCTCGGCGGCAGGCATGGATTCATACGGATTCACACCCGCTTCAGTGGACATGCGAACTCCCGAGGCGCAAAGGATATTATGGACTGCCTGCACCATAAGCAGGAGATATGAGCCACCCCATGTGTACCAGAAGGTAACCAGGCACGCACACAGCCTCACTCCGGGGCCGAGGTTCAGTGAACCGTTCGGATCAAACGCCACACCTCTGACATGGGAGAAGTCCCGCAGATTCGAGTTTCTGTCCGATTCCGGCCACACTCCCTCGCCCCGGAGCCAGTTCGATCCACCGGGACAGAAGAGGCTGGTACACGCGTTGGCGGAAAGGCCTTACGGATAGAAGGACTCCCCTCACCGGCCACCGTGCAGAGTGAGGGGCTGTTCCGCCTGTGGGGGTCGTACGAGGACGCGCCCGACCTCCGCCCCGGCGAGACGGGAGACGATCCCCGCCCGCCGCGGCCGACGCCGACAGGTCACGGCGGACGGGGACCAGCGCCTGTGTGAGGTGTGATCCCACCCGCGCTCGGCGGAGGGGCTCGAAGGATGCCGGAAGGCGGCCCGGGACCGAGAAACGGACTTCTTCCGCCCCATTACCCGCAGGCCTCTCACAACGTGACGGAATGAGCACGGAACGACCTTTCTCCACTTCGGCTCACCCTCACTCGTCAAAACCGGACGGAGAGAAGGGGAACCGCTTCATGATTCACCCACCATGGCCTTTCCCGGTCTGATCTTCGGGGAAAAGCATGATCATTCCGCGTCCGTCCACGTCAGGCACGGGAAAACGGCTCACGGCCGCCCGGGATCGACGGTGCGGGCGGGGACGACCCCCAGGACGGTCCAGGCCTCAAGAGCGGGATGGCCGCGCACAACCCTTGCCCACAGGCCCATGACGGTTCCCGTCGCGTGGCCCCCGACGTCCTCGTGGAGGAAGAAGACGAGTTCTGCCTGATCGGCGGCCATTTCGATATAGAGGTGCTCCAACATGTCACCGGGAACGGAAGAGGAGTAGAGCGCCGTCCTGATCTGTTCAGGGGGAAACGGGTCGCGGACGGACAACCGCAGGAGTATGATTCTCATGTTTTCCGACTGTTCATCGAGGCACGGGCAAGTGATTCCTGAACGGATCGTGAACCACTCTTGCGGTGGGGCCCCGCGGACTCCACACTTGGCACGAATGTTTTCGCAGGGTCTCCGTCCCGGCATGCCCGACGGCCCAGGAGATCGATAGGGAAGAAGCGGCTGGAGGAAGGTCGTGTTCGGATCGATCGGCATCGGCCAGGACGCGGTGAGTGTCTATCGAGCGATGTTCGCCGAGCCCCGCGCGGGAGTACGGGACCTCGGACGCCTCCTGGACTGGCCCGTGGAACGGGTGCGGTCGGCGCTGGACGAACTGGCCCGGCTGTCCCTGGTCCGGCGGTCCTGGGAGCAGACTGACGAGCTGGTCCTGGTACGGCCCGAGTTCGCCCTCCAGTCGCTGCTGGTCCAGCAGGAGTCCGACCTCCTGGAGCGGCAGCAGCAGCTGGCCACCGCCCGCTCGGCCATCACGCAGCTGATCTCCGAGTTCGAGGAGAGCCACCGCATCCGCGCGACCATGGACATCGAGCAGCTCCACGGGATCGACGCGATCCGGCTGCGCATCGAGGAGTTCGTGCACGAGTGCCGCCACTCGTTCTGGACGTTCGCGGACGGGGGCGCGCAGACGCAGGACAACCTGGAGGCGAGCCTTCCCCTGGACCGGATGCTGCTGGACCGGGGCGTCGAACTCCGCGACGTCTACCTCGACAGTGTGATGAACGACCCCAGGACGGTCCGGTACATCTCCCAGCTGACCGAGCTCGGAGCGCAGATCCGCACGGCTCCCACCCTGCCGACCAGGATGATCCTCTTCGACCGCACCACCGCGCTGATCCCCACGGACCCCGACGACTCCTCCGCCAGCGCCCTGGTGCTGCGCGGCCCCGGTGTCGTCACGGCCCTGCTGGCCCTGTACGAGTACGTGTGGGAGGGCGCAAACCCCCTCGGGGCCAGCGCTCCACGCGGCCGTCATGGCCTGAGCACACAGGAGCAGGCGGTGGTGAACCTGCTGGCCGAGGGCAACACCGACGAGACCATCGCGCGCAAGCTCGGGGTGTCGGTGCGCACCGCGCGCCGGATCACCGCGGACCTCAGCCGTCGGCTGGGGGCCCGGAGCAGGTTCCAGGCGGGCGTCCTCGCGACCGCGCTGGGCTGGATCGACACGTCCTCGCTGGACGGGGTCACGGAACGGGAGGGCGTGGTCTGAACGCCGATCGGCCCGGGGGTCACTCGGCGGCCAGGGTGAGAGGGGTCTCCCGCCGAACGCGGGGCCGCAGACGGCGGGTGAGGGGCACCGGGCTCTCGCCCAGCACCTCCTGGTGCAGGGACTGGAGCTCGCGCGAGGGCTCCAGGCCGAGTTCCTCGGAGAGGGCCAGCCGCAGGCTCCGGTAGGACGTCAGGGCCTCGTCGCGGCGCCCGGCTCCGTTGAGCGCGCGGATGAGCTGGCCGTGGAACCACTCGTTCAACGGGTACTCCATCACCAGGGACCGCAGCTCGCAGATCGACTCCCGCTCCCGGCCCAGCAGGAACTCGGCCCGGATCCGCAACTCCTGCGCGTGCAGCCGCTGTTCCTCCAGCCGAACCGCGTGCGAGCCGATCAACGGGCCCCGGGGGACGTGGGCGAGACAGGGGCCGGACCACAGGTCCAGCGCCTCGCCCAGGCGCCGTGACGCCGGGTCGGGGTGACCCTCCTCCAGGAGGCGGCGCCCCTCGATGAGGAGCCGTTGGAACTCCAGGGCGTCGAGCTGCTCGGGGGCGACCCGCAGGAGGTAGCCCGAGGAGCGCGTGACCAGGAGCCCGGGTACCTCCGTCGTAGCGTCCGCCCGTTCGACGGCCTTGCGGAGCTGGCAGACGTAGGTCTGCACGGTCGTCACCGCGCTCTTGGGCGGGTGGTCCCCCCACAGTTCCCTGATCAGGACACCCATGGGCACGGGGTGGTTCGCCCGCAGCAGCAGCATCGCCAGGACCTGGAGGACCTTCGGCGCCTTGGGCGTGCACGTCCGGTCCTCCCTGAGGATCTCCAGCGTGCCGAGAATCGTGAAGTTCACCGGGCCACCCCTCCTCGTCCCCATTCCGGTCTCACTGCCATCCGGCGCCGCACTCGACGCTGGAGCACTGCGAAGGCGAGTTCGCGTCCTGGGCGAGGACCGAGCCGCCGGATCCGAGAATGGCGATGACGGTGAAACCGGCCGCGCAGAGGAATCGCTTGATACCAACCATGAAGGTCACTTCCCTTTTCTGTGAACCGTGGGTGACCACGGAGTGTCTTTTCTCGGGATCCGCGTCACGGACGGGATTCGTGAATTCCGTTCTCCGGTCCGTCGATCTGATTTCCATCATCGACGCTCGGATGGGGAATGTCAGCAGGATCGACTGGCATACTCCTGCAATGGCACCTAGCTGCCAGGTGCGATGTGGCCTCCACCTGCCAGGAGGCCCGGACGGGGAGGGCGCGGGGACCCCCGCCGGGACACCGGGGGCCGTCACATCCCCTCTCCCACGGGGTTCCGGGCTACCTCGCGTACACTCCCGCACCGCCTGCCCCAGGCTCGCGTTCACGGCCCGCACCCCGCCGCACCGCGCGGCCAGGAGTCGCCGAAACCGCGTTCAAGGATCGCTCAAGCCCTCGTCCAGGCACGTTCGAGCAATCGTCCCGGGAAATGAGAGTTTCCTTGTCCGGGGTTCGCGGTACCTGGTACCCGAAACCGGCTGAAAGGAATCTCCCACAACGCTATTGCCAATACGTGGCGGCGTTACCTAAGTTCTGCTCTGGCAGCCGAACGACCACCGGATTCGCCAGCAGAACCAGCCCCGCACCGGCGTCTCGCACTCGCCAGAAAAACCGTACGAACCTCCGGACCCATCCGCCGTTCTCGTGACCGAGGAGCCGATAACCGTGGCTACTCCCGCCGTCTGGGAAATGATCCAGGAACACGCCCACCACCGACCGGAATCCGTGGCGCTGAGTCTCGCCGAGGACACCATGACCTTCGGGGAACTGGTCGCCGCGGTGCACGCCACCGATCCCGGCGAGCCCCCCTCCGGCGTCCACGTCGTGCGCGCCGGACGTGACGGACGGGCCGTGATCGACACCCTGGCGGTCCAGCGGCTCCGACGCCCCGCGCTCCTCGTCCCCCACGACGCGGGCGCCGAGTACACCGCCCGGATCAGTCAGGACCTGCGCGACCGCACCGAGGACTTCGCGAACGCGCACGGTCTGTGGACCACCACCTCCGGCTCGACCGGCAGGCCCAAGATCGTCGCCCACGACCCCGAGGGCGTCGACCGCTTCGTCGACTGGGCCCGCGGCCACTTCGGCCTGGGGACCGACACGGTCTCCCTCAGCCTCTCCCCGATCAACTTCGACATCGCCACCCTGGACGTGTGGGCGGTCCTGGCCGCCGGTGGCCGGGTCGTCTTCGCCCCTCAGGACGACCTCACGAACGGTCCGGCCCTGGCCGAGGCGGCCCGGACGCACGGTGTCACCCTCCTCCAGGCCGTACCGGTCGTGCTCACCCTGATCGCCCGTGCGGGTCTGCCCGCGCCACGGATAGGCACGGTGATCTCCACCGGCGACTTCTACCCCCTGGAGACCCTCCCCGACCTGCGGGCGGCCTTTCCCGAAGCCGACCTGTGGAGCGTCTACGGCAGCACCGAGACCAACGACAGCTTCGTCCTTGACCTGTGCCGCGCGACCGCCGGGGACCTGGGCCGCCCCATCGACGGGGTCCACCACCACGTCGACGGGACCGGTGAGCTGGTCGTCTCCACCCCCTTCCAGGCGCTGGGCTACGTCAACGCCCCGAACGACGCCTGGCGCACCGTCGGGGGGCGGCGCGAGTTCCGCACGGGCGACCTGGTCACCACCGCCCCCGACGGCACCCTGCGCCTGTCCGGACGGAGTGACCGCCAGGTCAAGGTGCGCGGTGTGCGCCTGTCCCTCGACGCCGTCGAGGCCGTGCTGCGCCACCAGACCGGTGTGGCCGACGCCGTGGTCACCGCGCGCGGCCGTGGCTCCGGGGACAGGGAGCTCCTGGCGGCCGTGCTCGTCGAGCCGGGAGCCGCCGTCTCCAACCTGGCCCTGCGCTCGGCCGTCTCCTCGACCCTCACCCCGACCGCCGTACCCAGCCGGACCTTCCTCACCACGGAGCCCTTCCCGGTGACCGGAACCGGCAAGACCGACCGCGACGGCGCCATCAGCCGACTCCTCGAAAGGTGACCGACATGACCACCGACATCCGCGACCGGATCCAGGAACGCATCGTGACCGCCCACGCCCCGGACCTGGCGGGGGAGCGCATTCCCAGCGACTACGACCTGCTCGCCAACGGTGTCGTCGACAGCCTCTCCCTCCTCGCGCTCGTGGAGTGGATCCAGTCCTCCTTCGACGTCCCCGTCACCGACGTCGAGATCTCCCCCGCCGACTTCCGCACCATCGACGCGATCGCGGACTTCATCGGGACCAACACCGGGCAACGGATCTGACCCGCCGCCCGCCCGACCCCCTCCGAACCGAAAAGAGAGAACCGTGTTCAAGCGCTCCCGTGAGAAGACCGAGACCATCGACTGGGGCAACGGCACCAGCGACCGCCTGCTGGTGGAGGACGACAACCTGGGCTTCACCGTCGCCCACACCGTGGTGCGGGCGGGGACCGTCTCCCGGCTCCAGTACGCCAACCACCTGGAGGCCTGCTACTGCATCGGCGGCAGCGGCTTCGTCGAGAGCAAGGACGGCGGAACGCGCATCGACCTCACCCCGGGCGTCCTCTACGCCCTGGACCAGCACGACCCGCACCTGCTGATCGCCAGCGACCACGAGGACCTGGAACTCGTCAGCGTGTTCAACCCCCCTCTCTGCGGCGACGAGCGGCACGACCTCGACTCGCCCGAGTTCTCCTCCTACTGACCGGACGTGAACAGCATGGTGACCACCACCGCGGCACCGCCGCGAGACGAGGACACCGCGCTCGCCCGGGTACGCGAGCGCGTGGAACTGGTCGCCCCGGCCATCAACCGGGGCCACCTCGACCGGGACCGCGAGGCGGTCTTCTCCCGGGACGCCTGGCGGGAGCTGGCGGGCACGGGCCTGTTCGGCTCCTGCCTGCCCGAGGAGGTCGGAGGGCACGCCGGTTCCCTGACCGACCTCATGGACGTGGTCGAGGGCCTGGGCTACGCCGTCCGTGACTCCGGCCTGAACTTCAGCGCGGCCACCCACCTGGCCAGCACTGGGTTCGCGCTCAACGGCTTCGCGGGCCCCGAACTCCGCCGCCTTCACCTGCCGTCCGTCGCCGCCGGGACGTCCATCGGCTGCCACGCCATCACCGAGCCGGAGACCGGCTCGGACGTGCTGTCGATGTCCACCACCGGCCGCTTCGACGGTGACCAGGTGGAGCTGGACGGCCTGAAGACCTACGTCACCAACGGTCCGGTCGCCGACCTCGCGGTCGTCTACGTCCGCACCTCCGACACCCCCGGCCCGCTCGGCCTGAGCGCCGTGCTCGTCCCGAGGGGCACACCCGGTGCGGACTTCGGCCCCGCGCTGGACAAGACCACCCTGCGGACCTCCCCCTTCGGACAGCTGCGCCTGACCGGGTGCCGGGTCCCCAGGGCCAACGTCATCGGTGGTGTGGGGACCGGCTTCCTGATCCTCGACCGCGTGATGACCTGGGAGATCCTGATCGCCTTCGTCATCAACGTGGGCGAGATGCGCCACCGCCTGGACCGGGTCGTGGAACGGGTCGGCGGCCGACACCAGTTCGGTCGGCCGCTCTCCGACTTCCAGGGCGTGCGCAACACCGTCGTGGAGATGCACATCGCCACCCAGACCGCCCGCCAGGCCCTGCACGCGGCGGGGGCGGCGGTCTCCGCGGGGCACAGGGCCACCGCCGAGACCGCGGTGGCCAAGATCCTCACCAGCGAGGCCAACATCCGCACCGCCCAGGCCGCCGTGGAGTTGTTCGGCGGCGAGGGCGTGCTCACCGACACCGGAATGGAGATCGGGGTCCGCGACGCCCTCAGCGGCCCCATCTACTCCGGCTCCAACGCCGTGCAACGGCAGAAGATCGCCAAGGCCCTGGGCCTGTGACCGGAGGATCACCGTGACCGAGACCGACACCCACACCCTGACGGAACCGACCTACTTCCTCGACCACGAGAGCCCCGAGGTCCGGGAGTTCGTCGACCGCGCGCTGCCCGACCGGAACGCCCCACCCCGGGAGATGGCCGTGCGCCTGCACGACGCGGTGCGCGACGGCGTCCGCTACGAGGTCTACGACGCCGATCTCACCCGCGAGGGCGTCCGCGCGTCCAGCATCCTCAGACGCGGCCAGGGGTTCTGCGTCCACAAGTCCATCGTCTACGCGGCGGCCGCCCGCTCGGTGGGCATCCCCACGCGACTGGTCTACGGGGACGTCCGCAACCACCTGGCGTCGGACCGCCTCCTGGAGCTCATGGGCGACGACCTCTTCACCTTCCACGCCCTGGTGTCGGTGCGGATCGACGACACCTGGATCCGCGCGACCCCCGTCTTCAACACCCTGCTGTGCCGTCTCTACGGCATCCGGCCGCTGGAGTTCGACGGCCGCGAGGACAGCTACTACCACCCCTTCGACAACCAGGGCCGCCGCCACATGGAGTTCGTCCGCTGGCGCGGCGAGTTCGACGACTTCCCCTACGAGACCGTGGTCGGCGGTATCACCGAGAACCACCCGAAACTGGTCGGCCCGGAACTGGTGACCGCCCAGGGGTCGCTGACCGACGACGCCCGCCGTGAGCGTGGAGAGTGAGAGGAACGGACATGACCGGAACAGTCGAGTCGAACGTCATCGTCTCCGACGAGGTCCGTGCCGCCGTCGAGACCGGGGCGGCCGTCGTCGCCATGGAGACCTCGGTGGTCGCCGGGGGTTCCTACCCGCACAACCTGGAGACCGCGCTCGCGGTGGACCGGTGCGCGCGTGACGAGGGGGCGGTCCCCGCCCGCGTCGCGGTGATCGACGGCGCCCTGCGCGTCGGGGTCTCCGACGACGAGCTGGAGCGCCTCGCCAAGGCCGCGGACAGCCAGAAGATCAGTACCCGGGACCTGGCGGTCGCCCTGCACGGCGGCCGCACCGGGGGCACCACGGTCTCCTCCAGCCTCATCGCCACGGTCGCTGCGGGGATCAGGGTGTTCGCCGTGGCCGGGATCGGCGGCGTGCACCGGGGAGCCGAGGTCTCCTTCGACATCTCCACGGACCTCACCGAGTTCACGCGCTCGCCCGTGGCGGTCGTCTGCGCGGGGGCGAAGTCCCTGCTCGATCCGGCGCTGACCCTGGAGTACCTGGAGACCGTGGGGGTGCCCGTCATCGGGTACCGGTCCGACGACTTCCCCGGCTACTACACGCGCAGCACCGGTCAGCCGGTCCCCTACCGGATCGACGACCTGGGAGAGCTGGCCGCTGTCATGCACCGGCACTGGGGGGCCGTCTCCCGCTCCTCCGTGGTGGTCACCCACCCCATCGAGGAGGAGTGGAGCATCGACGCCGACCTGCTCAACACGATGGTGGAGGACGCCCTGCGCGAGGCCCGCGCGACCGGTGCGACGGGGCCCGCGCTCACCCCGTTCGTCCTGGCGGCCATCTCCAAGGCGACGGACGGTCGCAGTGCCCTGGTCAACCGGGCGGTCCTGGAGTCCACGACCCGGCTGGCGGCCCGCCTCGCGGTCGCGGAGGCCGCCGTGTCCGCCGGTGGGCGGCTCACGGGAGCGGCGGTGCGGGCATGACGCGCGTACGCGGTGTGCTCCTGGACCTGGACGGGACCCTGGTGGACTCGCCCTCGGTGATCCTGGCCGCCTTCCACGACGCCTGCGCCCCGTACGGCGCGGTGCCGCTGCCGGACGGCGTTCGCGGGCTGATCGGCAGACCGCTCGACGCGATCCTGCCCCGGCTCCTCCCCCGGGCCGACGACGCGGTCCGGGAGGAGGCCAAGGCGCTCTTCCGGGAGTCCTTCGCGCGCCGCAGCCGGGAAGCGGCCTCGTCCCTGGTGTTCCCGGGGATCCCGGAGCTGCTGACGGACCTGGCAGCCGAGGGGCTGAGGATCGCGGTGGTCACCAGCAAGATCACGCGGAGCGCCCACGAGCTGCTGGAGTCCACCGGGCTGGACCGCCACCCGGATCTGGTGGTCGGGCACGACCGGTCCCCCCGGGGCAAGCCCGCCCCCGACCCGGCCCTGCTGGCCGCGCGCTCCCTCGGGCTGCTGCCCGAGGAGTGCGTGGTCGTGGGCGACTCCCCCGACGACGTCGCGATGGCGGTCGGGGCCGGGATGGCGGCGATCGGGGTGGACTGGGGCGTCTCCGACGCCGACACCCTGTTCTCCGCCGGCGCCGACCACGTCGCCACCACCGTCAACGAACTCGCCGGTCACCTGCACGGACCGGTCACGCAATCCGCCAGGAAGGTGACTCAGTGAACACGGTTCGCACACTGACGGGGAGTCCCCAGGCGATGGGCGCGCTCGGCGTCCTGTGCCTGGCGCAGTTCCTCATCGCGCTGGACTACTCCATCATCTACGTGGCCATGCCCAGTATCGGGCTCGACCTCGGCCTCTCGTCGTCGGTGCTCCAGTGGATCGTGAGCGCCTACGCCCTCCTGTTCGCCGGTCTCCTGCTGGTGGGCGGACGCGTCTGCGACCGGGTCGGCGCGAAGCGGGTCTTCCTGGTCTCGGTCCTCGTCTTCGGCGCGGCCAGTGCCCTCGGCGGGTTCGCCCAGGAGGGGGTGGCGCTGCTGGTCAGCCGGGGCGCGCAGGGGCTGTCGGCGGCCTTCCTCCAACCGGCGACCATCGGCCTTATCAGCGCCACCTTCGCGGCCGGACCGGCCCGGTCCCGGGCCCTCGCGGTCTGGGGCGCCATCGGAGCCTCCGGGCTCGCCGTCGGCGCCATCCTGGGCGGTGTCCTCACCGAGTTCTCCTGGCGCCTGACCTTCCTCATCAACATCCCCCTCACGCTGCTGGCGGCCCTGGGCGGCCTGCTGTGGCTGGCCGCTGCCTCTCGGACGGAGCGGGGGGCGCGCGTCCCCCTGTCCGCCGCGATGATGGGGACCGGCGCACTCCTGGCGCTGGTCATCGGTCTGACCCTGGTAGCGGACCCGGAGGCCTCGGACACCTACACCGGGGGCGCGTTCCTGGTCGCGGTGGTGCTGGGGCTGGCCTTCCTCACCCACGAGTCGCGGGCCGACAACGTGATGGTGGACCGTTCACTGCGCCGTACCCGCTCCCTCGGGGCCGGTGTGGTGGCCACCTACCTGTACATGGCCAGCGTGGGCTCGGAGTTCTACCTCGTCACCCTGCTCCTCCAGAAGCTGGAGGGCTTCACACCGCTCCAGGCGGGGCTGGGATTCCTTCCTCTGGCCGTCATGGTGACCTTCGGGAACATGGCCGCGGGCCGCGCGGTGGAACGCGTCGGCGCGGGAACGACCATGACGGTGGGCTTCCTGCTCAGCCTCGTCGGCCTGGCGCTGCTCGCCGCCATGCTGGGGTCGGGCACGTACACCACCCACCTGCTGCCCGGCCTGCTCCTCAGCGGGTTCGGCCACGGGGTCATCTACACGTCCATGTTCGTCATCGGCACCCGGGACGTGCCCGACCGGCACCAGGGCACCGCCGGCGCCCTCATGACCACGTCCCAGTACCTGTCGGCGGCGGTCACGGTGGCCCTGCTGACGATCATCCTGGGCACCGACCCGACCGGGGTGGAGTTCCGGTGGGCGTTCGGCCTCACCGCCGCCTTCGCCGCCGCGGGCATGCTCATCTCCCCGCTGATCCTGCGCCGCCCGGAGAAGCGGAAGGTGGAGGTCCGGGTATGAGGACGAGGCTCGGCATCCTGGTCATCCACAACGACCCCGTGCCCGAGGCGGAGATCTGGCGCTCGGCCGGGCCGGACACGAGTGTGCACACCGCGCGGTTCTGGACGCCGCGTCCCTTCGGCACCGAGTTCACCGGCCTCGACCTGGGGGTGCTCCTCTCCGAGACGGGGCTGGACACCGCCGTGCGCCAACTCGGCGATCTGGGCGTGCACGCGCTGGGCTACTGCTTCGCCAGCAGCAGCGTGTTCGGTGGGACGGCGTTCGACGACGCCTTCGCCGCGCACGTCGAGGAGCTGTCGGGCGGGGTCCCCACCGTCACGGCGGGCCAGGCCATCCGGGAGGAACTGGACGGCACCGGAGACGACGGGGTCGCGGTGGTCGCCCCACCGTGGTTCAGCGACGGCACGCTGGAGGCCATCCGCGCCTACCTGCCGGTGCGGGTGCGTCAGGTCGTCCGGTTCGAGCTGCCGCCGGAGTGGGACGGCATCGAACGGCCGGACCTCTTCGACCGGGGAGCGCGCTTCGCCGTGGACCAGGCCGAGCTCGAACGCCAGGTCCTGCGGAGGTTGGCGCCGGGGGTCGGGACGGTCGTCGTGCCCGGCGGCGGGTTCGCGAGCCTCGCCGCCGCCGAACGGCTGCGGGCGCGGGGGCTGAGGGTGGTCTCGTCGAACTCGGCCCTCCTCGGCGCCATGGAGCGGCGGGCGGCCTCGGCCGCACGGGCGGTTCCCGCGCCCTGACACGGCTGAGCCGCGAGCACCCCCGGAGGTACCGGAGGACGCGAACGGGGGCGGCGCACCGCCGCCCCCGGTCCGCCCGCGCGCCGCCCCGCACCGTGCGGGCCCGGCGAGGGGCCACCCCGCTCGGAACCCTGGTGGGGCGCCTGTGCCACTCTGGGGCGCCGACGCGGACGAACGGAGTTGACGATGGGTGACCTGATGAGACCGGGCGTGTGGGGTGTGCTGGCCACACCCTTCAGGGGCGAGGCCCTGGAGGTGGACACGGCGGGGATCGAACGACTGGTCAAGCACGCTGAGGGCGCCGGGGTCACCGGGTTCACCGTGCTGGGCGTCTTCGGGGAGGCCGCGCAGCTCAGCCGTGAGGAACGCCGCCTGGTCCTGGAGACGGTCCTGGCCACCACCGACCTGCCGTTGGTCGTGGGCTGCACGAGCCTGGGGACGGCCCCGACCGTCGAGGAGGCGACGACCGCAGTGGAGCTGGTCGGTGACCGGCTCGCCGGGGCCATGGTCCAGGTCAACAGCGCCGACCCCGCCGTACTCGGCGCGCACCTGGACGCCGTCCACGAGGCCACCGGCGCCGACCTGGTGGTGCAGGACTACCCGGTGGTGAGCGGGGTCCGGATCTCCGCCGCCGTCCTCGGAGACCTCGTCGCGAGCAGGTCCTACGTCAGCGCGGTCAAGGCCGAGGCGCCGCCCACCCCCGCCGCCGTGGCCGAGCTGACCGCCCGCTGCGACGTGCCCGTCTTCGGCGGCCTGGGCGGAATCAACCTGCTCGACGAGCTCGCCTGCGGCGCGGCGGGCGCGATGACCGGCTTCTCCTACCCGGAGGCCCTGGTGGCCTGCGTGGACGCCTGGGACCCGGCCGACCCGGGCCGCAGCCGCGCCGCGCTGCTGGAGTACCTGCCGCTGATCACCTTCGAGCAGCAGGTCGGGATCGCCCTGGCCGTCCGCAAGGAGTGCCTGCGCCAGCGCGGCCTGATCGACGAGTCCGGTGTCCGTGCTCCGGCCCGGAGCCTGCCCGACTCACTGAGGCCCCTGCTCAGCGGGCACATCGCCCGCGCCCAGGCGCTGTAGGGCCCCGGGGCGGGTCGCCGACGGAACGTCCTGGCCACGGGCCCCCGGGGCGCGGGCTCCCTGGAACAGGCCCGCCCCGAGCCCTCGCCGGGGTTCGCCCGGCCACCGGACGCGGGCGAACCGGGCTCCCCCAGCGAGCACGTCGTCCTCGGCCGCGTCCGGGGAAGGCAGACAGGGCACGCGAACGACCCTCGAAGCCCCTGGGCGCGGACCGCGGTATCAGAGACGGTCAGTCGAACGGGTGACCGGTGCCGCGCTCCGTTTCTCGGTCCGGCGGGCGGTCCGGGTGGGTCGGTGTCTCCCGGAGCAGCTCGTGCAGGCGCTTCAGGACCCGCATCTGCGCGGGGTTGTACAGGTGTGTGACGGCGGCGGCCAGAGTGCGCTCGGCGCGGCGCGCACCACCCGGGGCGTCCGCCGTCGGGTCGGCGGACGCCGGGTTACGCTCGCGCCCCCGGGTGACGACCGGAACCAGACGCGCGGCGAGGGCGTCGACCGCCCCGTCGCCCGCGTCCGGGGGCAGCGCCTCGAAGTCGTCCTCCGCCTCCTCGGGCCGACTGATCTCCTCGTGGAACACCGCCATCGCGTCCTCGCTGAGCACGGACGAGTACACCGTCAGTAGGGACCGCTGGCGCTCGGTGAGTTCGCCGGAGAGCGGGGCGAACGCGGACGGGACGTGCGCGGGGGCGCGGTGGCGGAGGAGGAGCGCGAGTTCCTCCCGTACCCGGTTGAGCCGGTCGACGGTCGCCTCCAGCTCACGGTCCAGCGCGCGGATCGCCTCGTCCGGTTCCTCGTCGGCCCGGTCCATCCTCGCGATCTCCGACAGTGGAACGCCCAGGTCCCTCATACGACGAATCTGGACGAGTCGGACCAGATGCGGGACCCCGTACTGCTTGTACCCGTTCGCGGCGCGCTCGGGAACGTCCAGGAGTCCGATCCGGTGGTAGTGGCGCACGGCCTTCACCGTGGTTCCCGCGAGTTCGGCCACCTGCCGGGTGCTCCACGCCACGAGTCGCCTCCCTGTCCCCGTGAAACGGTGTTCCCACGCATTCCACACCCTGCCCCCGGGGCAGGGTCAAGGGCTTGACCCTGCCCCGGGGTCATGGTTTCGGATGGGCGCCGCACCGCCCACCACCCCATCCGGGAGAACCACCATGCGGCTCCTCCGCCCGTCCTTCCAGATCATCCGCGCGCACCTCGGCGCCTACCTCGCACTCAACGGTGTCGTGTACGGGCTCCTCCTCCTGGGGATGGGGGCCGCCCTGGCGTTCCCCGAGCTCAACGCGGCCATGATCACCGACCAGGAGGAGGACGGCACCGCCGCCCTGGTCACCGCACTGCTCGGGAACGCCTGGTTGTTCGCGCTGACCATCCTGGCGGTCAACGTGCTGACCGTCGCCCTGGCCCTGATCCTGCTGCCGTCGATGGTCGTGCCCTTCGCGGGGATCGCGCTGTTCGCCCACAAGGCGTTCACCATGGGGGTGGTCCTCGCCCCCATGGACGCGACCGTGGCCAAGACGCTGATCCCGCACTCGTTGACGATCCTCATCGAGCTCCAGGCCTACGTCCTCGTCGTGCTCGGCGCGTACCTCCTGGGCAGGGCCTGGGTGCGCCCCCGGACCGTCGGCGCCGCCACCCGCCGGGAGGGGTACGTCCACGGTCTGCGACAGGTCGGTCGCCTCGTTCCGCCCGCGATGGCGCTGTTCGTGGTCGGCGCCCTCTACGAGGCCCTCTCCCTCATCCACATCGTCCCGCGCCTGGTCGTCGGGGGTTGAGCCGCACCGAAGCGGTCACGCCCCGGCCAGGGGGCCGTGGGCCCGCCTGACCGCGGCGTACCCCAGGGCCTCCTCCAGCTCGGCCACGGCCAGGCGCATCCGTTCCACGACGGACGGGTCGGTGTACTCGCCCCGGGCGTTGGTCCGCGAGCCCGCCCGTGAGACCACCACGCAGTCCACGAGCACCGCGCCCAGGAGCGTGAGTGTGGGCATGAGCGGCGCGTGGGCGCGCATGCCGCCAGCCTGGCCCGGGGAGGCGCTCACCAGGAGTGTCGGCCGCCCCACCAGACCCCCGGAGCCCACCAGCCAGTCGATGGCGTTCTTCGTGACCCCGGCGGGGCCGTGCGCGTACTCCGGGGTCGCGATGATCACGCCCTCGGCGCGTTCCGCCAGCGCGCGGAACTCCCGGACCGCCTCCGGCCAGGAGCCCTCGTCGTTCTCCACGTCCGGGTTGAACAGCGGCAGGCGCCCGGCCAGGTCACCGCCGACCACGGTGGTCCGTGTCCCCACCCTCGGGGCCAGGTCCAGGAGGGACGCGTTGAACGACCCCCTCCGCAGACTGCCGCAGATGCCCAGTACGACGTGGTCCGGCATGAGCCCTCCGTGGTCCGTGTCCCGGAGCACGAGTGTGCCACGCCGATCGGGGTCACGCCCTAGGTCCGCGCGAGGTTCCGGATCGGTTCGGCCAGCTCGGTCTCGAAGAAGGCGAAGAACCCCTCCGGGTCGGGTCCGGCGTTGGTCAGCACCAGGTGGTCGAAGCCCGCCTCCGCGAACCGTCGCACCACGTGGAGGTGGCGTTCGGGGTCGGGCCCGTATCCGAAGACCTCCGCCATGTCGTCGGTCCTGACCAGGGCGGTCGCCGCCTCGAAGTTGACCGGGTTCGGCAGCTCGGACTGGACCTTCCACCCGGTGAGGCCGAACCGGAAGAGCTCCCGCGCGGACTCCAGCGCCGCGCGGTCGTCGGGGGCCCAGGCCAGGGGCACCTCTCCGTAACAGGGACCGTTGCCGCCACGTTCGCGGTAGGTCTCCGTGAGTGTGGAGTCGGGTTCGGTCGCGAAGAGGCCGTCGCCGTGGTCGGCCGCCAGGCCCGCCGCCCGCGTCCCACCCGCGGCCATCACCACCCTGGGCGGGAGCTGGGGGAGGTCGAAGACCCGCGCGTCCTCCAGGACCAGGTGCTCGCCCCGGTAGGAGTGGTACCCCCCGGACCAGAGCAGACGCATGATCTCCACGGCCTCGACCAGCATCTCGTGGCGCACAGTCACGTCGGGCCATCCCCGGCCCACCACGTGTTCGTTGAGGCGCTCCCCCGCGCCCACGCCGAGGGTGAAGCGACCCTCCGAGAGGATCGCCGTGGTCGCCGCCGCCTGCGCGACGATCGCCGGGTGAACGCGCAGGAACGGGCAGGTCACGCCGGTGGCGATCTCGATCCGACCGGTGCGTTCCGCGATGGCCGCCAGCATGGACCACACGAACCCGGAGTGCCCGTGGCTGAACAGCCAGGGGTGGAAGTGGTCGCTGACCTCGACGAAGTCGAACCCGGCCCGCTCGGCGCGCACGGCCTGGTCCACGATCTCCCGGGGCCCGTAGCCCTCGGCGAAGAGCTTGTAGCCGATTCTCATGGATCCCTCCTCCACCCCTGGCCCTGACCCGTGTGGCCTCTACGGAAACTCCGTCAAGCGGAAAGTCGTCCTGTACTCCCCCGACGTGTAGGGGTTCCGCACGTCGGGCAGGGCGGTCAGGGAAGGCCCACTGAAGGGGAGGATCGCCATGGACGACCGACAACCACCAGCGCAGAGCCAGCCCCACCCCGGTCGGACCGAACCGATGGAGCCCCGGCCCAGGGACGAGATGCGCGACTACGAGGGCAGGGACCTGCTCAAGGGAAGGCGCGCCCTGATCACCGGCGGCGACTCCGGGATCGGCCGGGCCGTGGCGGTGGCCTTCGCCAAGGAGGGCGCCGACGTGGTCTTCGGCTACCTCAGCGAGGACGCCGAGGCCCAGCACACCGCGGACCTGGTCCAGGCGCAGGGTCGCCGGGCCGTGGGCGTGCGGGGAGACCTGGCCGACGAGTCCGCGTGCGCGCACCTGGTCGGACGGGCGGTGGAGGAGCTCGGCGGGATCGACGTCCTCGTGGAGCACGCCGCCACACAGACCCCGGTGGACGACTTCACGGACCTGACCACGGAGCAGCTGCGCCGGACCTTCGACGTGAACGTGATGGGGGTGTTCTGGACCGTCCGCGAGGCGCTGCCGCACATGTCCGAGGGTGGTTCCATCATCATCACCGGGTCGATCAACGGTCTGCGGGGCAACACGTCGCTGATCGACTACGCGTCGAGCAAGTCGGCCGTCATGAACCTCTCCGTGTCGCTCTCCCAGCTGCTCATGGACCAGGGGATCAGGGTCAACTGCGTGGCCCCGGGTCCGGTCTGGACCCCGTTGATCCCGGCCACCCTCGGGAAGAGGGGAACCGAGGGGTTCGGTCAACAGGCACCGATGGGTCGGGCGGCCGACCCGGACGAGATCGCGCCGTCCTACGTGTTCTTCGCCAGTGAGAGGCTCTCGTCCTACTACACCGGCGAGACCCTGACCCCGGTCGGCGGGGAGATCCAGGGCAGCTAGGCACCGGGAACCGGCACGCCCGGAGCTCCGAGCGTGCCGGTCGCGGCCGGTTCAGCGGGAGCGGCTCCGTGAGGATCGTCCGCTCCCCGAGGTGCGCCGGTCGCTCTCCTTGCGCAGCGCCT
>NZ_CBDRIY010000016.1:0-129202 GCF_965344335.1 Nocardiopsis eucommiae | reverse complement strand
CGTGAGCGGGTCGGGACACGAGAACGGCGGGTCGCGCCGTACCGGCGCGACCCACCGTGGGGCTGCACGTGGGCCGGGGCGGCCCAGGGCGGGGCCTACCGGGAGCGCACCCCGGCGGAGAGCTCCTCAGCGAAGGAGCGAACGGCGACGAGCCCGGTCTCCAGGTCCGGGGCGTCCAGGACGCGCTGGCAGAACCCGGCGCCCACGATGACGCCGTCGGCGTAGGCGGCGACCTCGGCGGCCTGCGCGGCCGTGGAGATCCCCAGCCCCACGCAGATCGGCAGGGCGGACTCGCGGGTGACCTCGCGGGTGCGGCGCACCAGGGTCGCGGCGGTGTCGGCCACCTGGGCGCGGGTTCCGGTGACCCCCATGAGCGAGGCCGCGTAGACGAACCCGCTGCACGCGCCGGTGGTCAGTTCGAGGCGCCGGTCCGTGGAGGACGGGGCCACCAGGAAGATCCGGTCGAGCCCGGCCTTCTCGGAGGCCGCGTACCACTCCTCGGCCTCCTCGGGGATGAGGTCGGGTGTGATGACCCCGGCCCCGCCCGAGTTGGCGAGTTCGGTGGCGAAGCGCTCGACGCCGTAGCGCTCGATCGGGTTCCAGTACGACATCACCAGGGCGGCGGCCCCGGTGGCGGCGGTGGCCTCCACGACACGGAAGACGTCGTCGGTGGTGGTGCCCGAGGCCAGCGCCCGGTCCGCGGCCCGCTGGATGGTGGGCCCGTCCATCATGGGGTCGGAGTAGGGCAGGCCGACCTCGATGACGTCGCACCCGCCCTCGACCATGGCCTGGATGACCCGGATCGAGGAGTCGACGTCGGGGAAGCCCGCGGGCAGGTAGCCGACGAGCGCGGCGCGGTCGGCCGCGCGGGCCGAGGCGAGTGTGGTCTGGAGCGTGGTCGCGGCCATCAGGCCTGTCCCTCCGAGTCGACGAGGCCGAAGTAGGCGGCCGCAGTGTTGACGTCCTTGTCTCCGCGCCCGGAGAGGTTCACCAGGATCACGGCGTCGGGCCCGAGGCGTCGGCCGAGCCGGAGGGCCCCGGCCAGGGCGTGGGCGCTCTCGATCGCCGGGATGATGCCCTCGGTGCGGCAGAGCAGCCGGAAGGCGTCCATGGCCTCGACGTCGGTGACGGGCTCGTAGGTCGCGCGACCGGTGTCCGCCAGGTAGGCGTGCTCGGGTCCCACTGCCGGGTAGTCGAGCCCGGCGGAGATGGAGTGGCTGGGCAGGGTCTGCCCGTACTCGTCCTGGAGGACGAAGGTGCGCGCGCCGTGGAAGACCCCGTGGCTTCCCGCGGTGATGGAGGCGGCGGTCTCGTCGGTGTCGGCGCCCCGCCCCCCGGCCTCGAACCCGTACAGGGCGACGCTCTCGTCGGGGATGAAGGCCGCGAAGATCGCGATGGCGTTGGAGCCGCCACCGACGCAGGCGGCGACGGCGTCGGGGAGCCTGCCGGTGAGGTCGAGGACCTGCTGGCGGGCCTCGGCGCCCACGGTGAAGTGCAGGTCGCGGACGAGCTTGGGGAAGGGGTGCGGTCCGGCCGCGGTACCGAAGAGGTAGTGGGTGTGGTCGACGTTGGCCACCCAGTCGCGGAAGGTCTCGTTGATCGCGTCCTTGAGGGTGCGGCTGCCGATGGTGACCGGGACGACCTCGGCACCGAGCATCCGCATGCGGGCGACGTTGAGGGCCTGCCGTCGGGTGTCCTCCTCCCCCATGTAGATGACGCAGTCCAGGCCCATGAGGGCGCAGGCGGTGGCGGTGGCCACGCCGTGCTGGCCCGCGCCGGTCTCCGCGATCACGCGGGTCTTGCCCATGCGCTTGGTGAGCAGCGCCTGGCCCAGCACGTTGTTGATCTTGTGCGAGCCGGTGTGGTTGAGGTCCTCGCGCTTGAGCAGGACGCGCGCCCCGCCCGCGTGCTCGGAGAAGTTACGGGCCTCGGTGAGGAGGCTGGGGCGCCCCGCGTAGCTCTTGAGGAGCTCGTCGAACTCGGCGTGGAAGGCGGGGTCGTCCTTGGCCTTGGCCCACTCGGCCTCGACCTCGTCGAGGGCCGCGATGAGGGCTTCGGGGGCGAACCGGCCGCCGAAGCGGCCGTAGTGCCCGCGGTCGTCGGGTACCGGTTGGGCGTGGCTCATGGGAAGTTCTCCTGGGAAGAGGAGGCCGAGCGCGCGGGTCGGCCCGGGGCGTCGCGCCACGGGGGCCGCGCACCGACCGGCCGTGCGCCGCCTGGCTCGGGCGGCGCGGGTTGGTTCGGGTCGACGCGGCGACGGGAACCCGTGGGACGTGCCTACGGGCTCCCTAGAGCCATCGCCATCGGCGCAGGAGCGCGGGCGTGTGCCGCGCGTGCTCCGTGTACGCCTTCGTCGGTCCCATCGTGTTCGTCCCGTCAGTTCCGGTCGCGCAGCGCGGGGTGGGCGCCGGCGGTCACCAGGTCGGCGACGGCCTCGCGCGGGTTCCGTCCACGGACGAGGCTCTCGCCCACGAGGACGGCTCCGGCACCGGCACCGGCGTAGGCCAGCAGGTCGTGCGGGCCTCGGATCCCGGACTCCGCGATTCTGACGCGGTCGGCCGGGATGAGGGGGGCGAGCCGGGCGAAGGTGTCCCGGTCGACCTCCAGGGTCTTGAGGTTGCGCGCGTTGACGCCGATGACGGTCGCTCCGGCGTCCAGGGCGCGGGCGACCTCCTCCTCGTCGTGGACCTCGACCAGCGGGGTCAGGCCCAGCGAGCGGGCGCGTTCGACCAGGGAGACCAGGGCGTCCTGGGGCAGGGCGGCGACGATGAGGAGGATCGCGGAGGCGCCGAAGACGCGGGCCTCCCACAGCTGGTAGGAGCTGACGACGAAGTCCTTGCGCAGCAGCGGGGTCTCGACGGCGGCGTGCACGGTGCGCAGGTCGTCCAGGCTGCCGTTGAACCGGCGTCCCTCGGTGAGCACGCTGATCCAGGTGGCGCCGCCGGCCTCGTAGTCGCGGGCCAGCGCGGCGGGGTCCGTGATGGAGGCGAGCGGGCCCTTGGAGGGGCTGGCCCGCTTGACCTCGGCGATGACGTGGACGCCCGGGCGGCGCAGGGCGGCCTCGGCGTCCTGGGGGACGGGCACCGACTCGGCTTGGGCCTTGAGGCGGTCCAGGGGGAGTTCCGCCTGTCGCTGCGCCAGGTCAGCGCGTACTCCGTCGAGGATCTCGTCGAGCACGCTCACAGGTTCTAGCTCCCTCGTCCATTGCGGTTGGCGGTGGCCGGTCCGGAGGTGGACACGGCCGGTCCGATCGGGTGTGGGCTCGGGGCCGTCACACCGTGTGCTGGTCATCGTATCCACCCTCAGCGGCCGTGGGGCCGCCGCCCCCGGGTCACCGCGCCGGGAGATTCCGTGCGACCGAGGAGGAACCCGCCCCATCCGGTCCGGTCCGTTCTCACCAGGCGGGCAGTAGCGGGGTACCGGGGGCGAGGAAGGAGAACCACGGCAGGTTGCGGGCGATCCAGAAGACCACGAAGGCGACGAGGAGCGTCCACACGAACCAGGTGGGGGCCGGGACGGGCGGCCGCGCCCGTGGGCGCAGGGTGCCGACCAGCCAGGCCGCGTAGGTGAGGGCGAGATAGGGCAGGAGCAGCACCAGGAGCGGGTTCATGCCGAGGGCGCCGACCACGTCCAGGTGGGTGAGGAGCGCGACGGCGCGCATGGTGCCGCAGCCGGGGCAGAACGTGCCGGTGAGGAGCAGCCAGGGGCAGGTGGGGTAGTTGCCCGGTTCGTTGGGGTCCACCAGATGGAGGAGGACCAGACCGGCGAGCCCGAGCAGTCCCAGGGAGACCGGCCAGGTCACGGGGTGGATCCGCTGGACGAGACGGGCGACGCGGCCCGGGGCGCCCTCCCCGGCCCGGGCCGCGGGACCGTCCGGGAGGGACGGGGCGGAGGCCGGGGCGCGGGCGGGTTCGTCGTCGTGCTGCACGCGCCCACCCTACCGGCGGCCGCGTCGGGGCACTCGGGTCACATCATGAGCGCGGAGACACCGAAGCCGAGGAACATCAGCACGTAGAAGAGGAAGAACAGGGCCGTGACCACGAAGCAGCACAGGCCGATGATGCCGAGGATCTTCGCGGTGTTGGCCGCGGACTCCGCCCCCGCGTAGTCACCGATGTGCCACTTGCTGCTGACCTGGAGCGCGAAGATCAGGCCGATGATGCCGATGATGCTCGTCATGCCGAGGCAGCCGAAGATGCCCAGGATGTTGAAGACCATGTAGTTCCTGGGCGGGTCGGACGCGGGGGGGTGCGCCCCGTAGGGTCCGGGCACGCCGTAGGGCGGCACGGGCGGTCCGTAGTGTCCCTGCTGGCCGTACTGCGGGACCGGCGGGCCGTAGCCGCCGGTGGACTGGTCGTAGCCCGAGGGATCGCCCGGGGGCGGAGGACCGTAACTCATGGGTGGTGTCCTTCCGGACGTGTCTGCCGAGGGGCGAGGGGAACCGGGGGGCCCGCCCGACCTGCGGGCCGACGGCGGAGCCGGTGAGGCGAATGTACCCGCCCCGCGGGCACCCGTCCATTTCCGTGGCCCACGCGCGGTGGGCCACGGACGCTCCGGACGGAAGGGACTACTGGGCGGCGGCGGTGGCCTCGCGGCCGGCCTCCCACTCCTCACGCGTCGGCGGGACGGGGCGGGGCTCCTTGCGGCCCAGGCCGACCTTCTTCATGACACCGGCGACGGCGGCCAGGGCGATGCTGGCGACCAGGGCGATGACGGTCCAGGTGACCAGGGCGCCGCCGAAGATGATGGCGACGGCGGCCACGGTCCAGGCGACGATCCAGGAGACGGTGAGGAACCAGGCGGACACGGTGTTGCCGTGGTCGTCGTGCTCTTCGTGGTGGGCGTCGGCCATCAGGGGCTCTCCTTGGGTTGGGCTGGCGACTCGGCCAGCGGTGCGGGTTCGGTGTCGCCACCGGAGTCCGTGCGGGCCGCCGGTTCGGTTGCGGCGGACGCGCCGGGCTCCGGGGCGCCAAGAGTGGGGTCGTCACCGGCGTCCAGTGATTTCCACAGGTCGGCTGGTGTCTCCGCGTGGCGGGGACGCGGTGCGGCGTCCCGATCGTACCGGTTTCCCATGCCGGGCCAGGCAGGGGCACGCGCTACCGAGACCAGGCCGGTCAGGAGCACCAGGACCGCCCCGACCGCGCCCATGACGGGGCCGAGGGCGTGGAGTTCGGGTGCCGCGGCGCTCTGCGCGGCGCCCGCGGTGTCGGCGGCCAGCCGGGTGACGGAGTCGGTCAGCGCGCCGGGACGGGTGGCCGACCAGAGGGAGGTGAGCGCGAACACACCGCAGGCCGCGATGAGCAGGCCCACGACGCGACGGGCCCAGGAACGGGCCGCGTACAGGCCCACGATCCCGGCGAGCGCGGCCCACCCCAGGCCGCGCGGGGCTCCGGTGAGGTCCCCTCCGGTCAGGTCCACGGGGACGGCGGCGACCGGTCCGGGCGAGGCGAGCTCACCCGTGACCCACACGCGTCCGGAGGCGGCCAGCAGGAGCGCGGCCCCGGCTGCCAGGCCGAGCGTGGTCACGCCGTACTCGCGGCGGGCGCGGACCGTGGCGCGGGTCACAGCAGCCGTCCGGCGTCGAAGCAGGTGCGGTCCCCCGTGTGGCAGGCCGCTCCGGTCTGGTCGACGCGGACCAGCAGGGTGTCGCCGTCGCAGTCGAGCGCGACGGAGACCACGCGCTGGGTGTGACCGGAGGTGGCGCCCTTGACCCAGTACTCGCCCCGGCTGCGCGACCAGTAGGTGGCGTCCAGGGTGGTGAGGGTGCGGTGCAGGGCCTCGTCGTCCATCCAGGCCAGCATGAGGACCTCCCCGGTGTCGTGCTGCTGCACGACGGCGGGGACCAGGCCGTCCGCGGTGCGCTTCAGGCGTGCGGCGATGTCCGGATCGAGGTTGGTGGCGCTCATGCCTCCAGGTTATGACCGATGTCCGCGCTCCGCCCACCGGGTGCGGTTTGACACCGGTCACTCCCCCGGGGCCCGGAGGGGGGATTAGAGTTCGTGCGTCCGTGACGTCGCCGTTCCGACGGTTCTGCCAGCTTGGGAGCTCCCGTGACCGCCGAGCACCTGTCCGCCGACCTGGCGGGGAAACCCGCCGCGTTGACCGAGCTCGCCCAGCGCTTCCCGCGCTGGGACCCCTACGCCGCGCTGCCCGCGCTGCTGGGGGACGAACCCGTGTCGGTGCGGTTCCTGGCTCTGGGTCCGGCGCGGCGCGCGTGCGAGGTGGCGGCGGCGCGGCTGCGGCGCGGGGGCGTGGCGGCGCACGCCGACTTCTCCTCGTCGGTCGAGGAGCCGCCCGCCGGCCCCGAGACGCTCGTGGTGGCGGTGAGTCTGGGGGACGGTCAGCGGGAGCTGCACTCGGCGCTGGACCGGTACGTGGGGCGTTCACCGGTGATCGTGCTGGCCCCGGACGAGGACGCGGTGGTGGGTCGCTACGCGGACCTGTTGGTGCCGCTGCGGGCGGGTGAGGAGCGGGCCGGGCTCGGGTGCCGCGCCTACCAGCACGCCCTGGCGTTGCTGCTGTTGCTGGGGCACCGGCTGGGGGCGCCCTCGACGGGGAGCAGCGGCAACTTCCCCGGACTGCTCCAACGGGTCGCCAACGCGTCGCGGGTACTGCTGGAAAGCGCCCCGGAGTGGGTACCCGAGGCCGCGCGGCTGCTGGACTCCCCCGACGGGGTGCGGCTGGTCGCCCCGGCCGAGCGGTTGGCCTCCGCCGAGCAGGGGGTGCGGGTGCTGCGCAGGGGGCCGATCCGGGTGGCGCACACGGCGGAGACCGGTGAGTGGTCGCACTCGGACCGGTACCTGGCGGCGGTCACGGACTACCGGGCCCTGCTGTTCGCGGGTTCCACCTACGACCAGCGTTTCGCGGAGCACCTCGGCCAGCTGCGGGGTTCGTTCGTGGCGGTGGGCGCCACCCCCGGACGCGAGCGCGTCCCGGGGGTGGCGCTGAGCGTGCGCTACCCGGGCGACGGCGACCCCGACGTGAGCCTGCTGGCCGAACCGCTGGTGGCGGAGCTGCTGGCGGCCCACTGGTGGAGAGGCTAGGCGGAGGAGCGGACCCAGGAGGCGTAGAGGTCCGCGTACACGCCCGGCCGGTCCACCAGTTCGTCGTGGGATCCGCTCTGGACGATGCGGCCGTCGTCGAACACCAGGACCCGGTCGGCGGCCTCGGCCGTGGACAGGCGGTGGGCGATGGCCACGGACGTGCGGCCCCGGGTCAGCCGGTCCAGGGCCCGCTGGATGCGGACCTCGGTGTGCGGGTCCACGGCCGAGGTGGCCTCGTCCAGGACGAGCAGGTCCGGGTCCGCGATGTAGGCGCGCACGAGGGCGACGAGCTGACGCTCCCCCGCTGACAGGGACTCCCCGCGCTGGCCCACCGGCGTGTCCAGGCCGTGGGCGAGGCTTCCCAGCCAGTCCGCCAGGCCGAGTTCGGTGATGGCCGTCTCCAGCTCGGCGTCGGTGCTCTCGGGGCGGGCGAAGCGGATGTTGTCGCCCAGGGAGCTGTCGAACAGGAACCCCTCCTGGGGGACCATGACGACGCGGGCGCGCAGTGAGGAGAAGGAGACCTCGCGCAGGTCCACCCCGTCCAGGCGGACGGTGCCGGACGCGGGGTCCATGAGGCGGGTGAGGAGCTTGACGAAGGTGGTCTTGCCCGACCCGGTCTCACCGACGACCGCGACCCTGGTTCCCGGGGTGATCTCCACGTCCACGTCGTCCAGGACCACGGGACCCTCGGGGTAGGAGTAGGTGACCCGGTCGAACCCGACCCGGACCGGCCCGCGCGGCAGGACGCGTCCGGCCTCGCCGGGGTCCGCGATGTCGGGGACCGTGTCGAGCACCCCGAGGACGCGCCGCCACCCCGCGATGGCGTTCTGGGCCTCGTTGAAGATCTCCGTGGCCATCATCATCGGCTGGATGAAGAGCGTCATGAGGAAGAGGAAGGCGATGAGCTGACCCGCGGTGAGGTCTCCCCCGACGCCCAGCCAGACACCGACCAGGACGACGGCGACGTTGCCGACGGCGGCGACGATCTCCGCGAAGGGCGAGACGGCCATGGACAGGCGCTGCGCCCTGACCTGGGCGAGCCGGGTGGCCTGGACCGTCGTGTCGATGCGTCCGGCGGTGCGCTCCTCGGTGCCGTGGGCGCGGATGACGGCGGCGCCCATCACGGTCTCCCCGATGGCGCCGAGCATGTCGCCGGTGCGCTCACGGACCGTGAGGTAGGCCCGGGACAGCAGCTTCTGGAGCCAGCGGACGCCGAAGAGCAGCGGTAGGAAGCAGATCCACACCACGAGGGTCAGCTGCCAGGAGTAGACCGCCATGAGGGTGGTGGCGACCAGGAGCTGGCCGACGCTGACGAGCAGGAGCAGCCCGCCCCACTGCATGAAGGTGCTGATCTGGTCGACGTCGCCGGTGACCCGGGAGACCAGGGCGCCCTTGCGCTCGCTGTTCTGGGTGAGCACGGACAGGTCGTGGACGTGGCGGAAGGCCTTGCGGCGCAGGGTGGCCAGACCGGACTCGGTGGCCCGGTACAGCCGCAGGTTCATCAGGTACGAGCAGAACATGGTGACCACGAGCAGCGCCGCGCAGACCGTCACCATGCGGGTGACGAAGCCGAGGTCGGGACCGGTCTCCCCGGTGAGCCCGTTGTCGATGATCTGCTGGACGGCGACGGGGACGATCACCTTGCCCGCGGTGGCGACCAGGGCGAACACCAGCGTGAGCCACAGGCCCCGGGCGAACTCCGGGGACAGCTGGAGACCGCGCCGGATGGTACCGAACGCGGAGTCCTGGTTCTGGTGCAGGGAGAGGACGGGGTCGCGTTCGGGGCGCCCGGCCCCGGCCTCCGCCTGCTCCGACCGGTCGTCGGTACGGGGCTGGGTCGGTGCGCTCATCGGCTGGTCTCCTCGGCGGCGTCGGTGGGGTGTCCTCCGGTGGGCAGGTGCGGTTCCGCGGGTCCGGGCTCCTCCGGGAGGGGAGCGCGCTCGCTCTCGTTCTCCGCCGAGGCGCGCTCGTAGGCGGTGACGAGCCTGTTGTACCCGCTGGAGGTGACCAGGAGCTCGGCATGGGTGCCGCGCGCCAGGACGCGTCCGCCCTCCATGTAGAGGACCTCGTCGGCGAGCTCGATGGTGGCCCTGCGGTAGGCCACGACGACCACGGTGGCGGCGTCGTCGCGTTCGCGCAGTCCGGCCAGGATCTGGGCCTCGATCTGCGGGTCCACGGCCGAGGTGGCGTCGTCCATGATCAGCAGGCGGGGGCGGCGGACGATGGCGCGGGCCAGGGCGAGGCGCTGGCGCTGTCCGCCGGACAGTGTGGTGCCCTTCTCCCCGAGACGGGCGTCGAGGCCTCCGTCGAGTTCCGCGATGAACCCGTCGGCCCGTGCCAGCCGGAGCGCGGCCCAGATCTGTTCGTCGTCGACCCCGGCCGCGCCGAGGGAGACGTTGTCGCGGACGGAGTCCTCGAACACGAACGTGCCCTGGGGCACGAGCGCCGCGTGGCGCGGGATCTGGCCCCGGGCGAGGTCGCGCACGTCGACGCCGTCGTAGCGGACGGCGCCGGACTCGGGGTCGACCAGGCGCATGAGGACGGTGGTGAGGGTGGACTTCCCGGACCCGGTGGGTCCGACGAGGGCGACGGTGCGCCCGGGGGCGATGTCGAGGTCGACGCCGTTGAGGACGGTGGTGCGGGCCCCGGTGACGGTGTGGTCGTCCAGGAGGTCGCGGCCGCCGCCCTCGGCGTCGTAGGCGTCGGCGTAGGAGAAGGTGACGTCGCGGACGCTGAGTGCGAGGCCGCGCTCGGTGCTCTCCAGGGTCCGGTCGCCGTGTTCCATGGCGCCGTCGGAGTTGAGGACGGACTGCACGCGGTCCCAGCCGACGACGCTGCGCGGCAGGTCACCGAGGATCCATCCGAAGGAGCGGATGGGCAGGGCGAGGAGTGTGAAGAGGAAGGCGATCTGCACGAGCTCGCCGGGTTCGATGGCGCCGGTGGACAGGCGCCACATCCCGAGGAGGAGGACGGCGAGCACCCCGAAGTTGGGCAGGGCCTCGGTGAAGGGGTCGAACATGGAGCGCATGCGGCCGACCTGGATGAGGGCGTCGCGCAGGCGGTGGGCGGACCGGGTGAAGCGTTCGGTCTCGGTGTCCTCGCGGCCGAGGGTCTTGACGACGAGGGCGCCGTCGAAGGACTCGTGGGCGACCCCGCTGACCTCGGCGCGCAGGGCCTGGGCCCGGGAGGCCATCGGGGAGACGCGGCGCTGGAACACCACGTTGGCGGCGGCCAGGATCGGGAAGACCACGAAGGCGACCAGGGCCAGGACCGGGTCGGTGACGATCATCGCGACGGACGCGATGACCAGCATGAACACGCTGCCGACGGCCATGGGGAGCGGCGCGAGGGGCTGCCAGGCGGCTTCGACGTCGGCGTTGGCGTTGGACAGGAGCTGGCCGGTGGGGTGGCGGTGGTGCCAGGAGAGCGGGAGTTCCAGGTACTTGCGGGCGACGGCGCGGCGGTAGCGGGCCTGCATGCGGAACTGCATGAGCCCGGCGAGCAGGCGACGCAGGGCGAGCCCCACGGCCTTGCCGAGGCCGACCGCCATGAGCAAGGCCGCGGCGGCGAGCAGTGCGGCCGCGGTGGTCTCTCCGGCGGAGAAGGCCGGGAGGATGGTGTTGTCGGTGAGGTGTCCCAGCACGGAGGCGGAGCCCACGGAGACGCCCGCGTGCAGCATGGCCCCGGCGACGGCGGCGAGGAAGATCCACGGTTCGGTGCGGGCGGCGACGCCCAGGACGCGCATCCCCCGGGCGAAGACGCCCTTGTGGGGGTCGGTGGCCTGGTCCGGGGTGCCGGTGTCGGCGCTCTCGGCGGCGGGGTCGCCGGGCGGGTCGCCCTCCCGTGTCGCCTGGTTCGCCGTCGTGGTGCCCTGCGCCATACGCCCCCGCTTCCTCGTCCTGACCGGTTCGCTCCGGCCGCCCGGCCACGTTCCGTCCGTTCCCGGGCATGCCGACGGGCACGGGGCGCGTGTTGGGGCCAACCTATCCAGCGGCACCGACAGCTGCCACCGGATTGTTTCAGCGCGGGACACATCCGTGCTATTCCGTACAACGGGAACTTCCCGGGGGTCCCGGGGTGTACATGCGTCGGGCCCGGTACGCCGCGGGAGGCGTACCGGGCCCGACTCTCGTCACGTCAGGTGGTGCGGTGCGGGCTAGGAGCCGCGCACCGTCTCCAGCTCACGGGCCTGGTCGCCCTCCTCGACGGGAGCGTCCTCGGCCGGGCCCTGCTCGGCGGGACGGCCAGGACCAGCGGGACGACCCGGACCGGCCGGACGCACCTGCTCGGCGGGGCCCTGCTCAGCGGCTTCCTCGGCCGGGGCCTGCTCCGCGGGAGCCTGCTCCGCGGCACCCTCGGCCGGAGCCTGCTCCGCGGCCTCCTCGCCGGGGGCCTGCGCCCTGGAGGAGCAGCTGTCGACACCGGTGATGCTGGCCTTGTAGGTGAGCCAGCCGTAGACGCCGTCGACGCCGATGCACTTCTCGCGCTGGAAGTTGCGGACGGCCTGCTCCGTGGCGGAGTTGTAGCGGCCGTTGACGGTCAGACCGGCGTCGTTCTTCTCGTTGAGCAGCACCTGCACGGCGCGGACGCCGTAGCCCCGGTCGTCGCGCTGGAAGCCGTCGGCGCTGGTCGGGAACAGCTCGTTCCGGATCTTGATCCAGCTCTGTGACTCCAGGACGCCGTTGACGTCGATGCCCTCACGGCGCTCGAAGTCGCGGAGGACACGGTTGAACTCCGACGTGAAGGTCTCGCTCGTGTTGTCCGTGATGTAGCCGAGGTGGTTCAGGAAGTACTGCGCGGCGAGGATGTCGACGCTGGGGCCGGGGTTCTGGAGCGAGTAGTTCGGCCAGACCTGGGCCTGGATCATCTGGATGACCTCGTCCGGCGTGCGCTCGAAGTCGTCGGCCGCGGCGGACGGGGCCATGAGGGCCATGCCGCCGATGGCGATGGCTCCGGCGGTGGCGAGGGAAGCGAACCTGCGAGCGAGGCCGGTGATGACGTGCTTGGACATGATGGGCGACTGTCTCCCTGTCGTGGCTGCTAAGACGCGCTCATGCTCACACGGATCACAGCTTGGTCAACGCCATGACACGCTTTGATTACTGACAGTAATCATTGACACGGTTATGCAGGTCACAGGCCCCGAGCGCACGCGCTCGGGGCCTGTTCTTCGTCATGTCGGCGTGTCGCGACCATCCACCGCCTACCGGACCGGGTATCCGGCCTCACGCAGGCTCCGCTTGACGTCGGCGATGGTGAACTCCCCGAAGTGGAAGACGGTCGCCGCCAGCACCGCGTCCGCGCCCGCGGCGACCGCCGGGACGAAGTGCTCCACCGCGCCCGCCCCGCCCGAGGCGATCAGCGGGACGTCCACCCGCGCGCGCACCGCGCGGATCAGCTCCAGGTCGAAACCCGCCCGGGTGCCGTCGGCGTCCATCGAGTTGAGCAGAATCTCACCGGCCCCCAGCTCGGCGGCCCGCTCACACCACTCCAGAGCGTCGACACCGGCGCTCTCCCGACCGCCGTGCGTGGTGACCTCGAACCCGCTGGGTGTGGGACGACCGCCCTCGCGCACGCGGCGCACGTCGGCGGAGAGCACCAGGACCTGGCGGCCGAAGCGTTCCGCGATCTCCCCGATCAGCTCCGGACGGGCGATCGCGGCGGTGTTCACCCCCACCTTGTCGGCACCGGCGCGCAGCAGCCGGTCCACGTCCTCGGTGGTACGGACCCCTCCCCCGACGGTGAGCGGGATGAACACCTGGTCCGCGGTGCGGCGCACCACGTCGAAGGTGGTCTCGCGGTTGCCGCTGGAGGCGGTGACGTCCAGGAAGGTCAGCTCGTCGGCGCCCCCGGCGTCGTAGGTACCCGCCAGCTCCACCGGGTCACCGGCGTCGCGGAGGTTCTCGAAGTTGACGCCCTTGACGACGCGTCCGGCGTCGACGTCCAGACACGGGATGACTCGGATGGCCAGGCTCACCGATCCGCACCCCGCACCGTGGTCAGGGCGTCCTCCAGGGTGAAGGCGCCCTCGTACAGGGCGGTGCCCATGATGGCGCCCTCCACGCCCAGCGGGACCAGGGAGGAGATCGCCTCCAGGTCGGCGAGGCTGGACACGCCGCCGCTGGCGACCACCGGCTTGTCGGTGCGCTCGCACACGCTGCGCAGCAGGTCCAGGTTGGGGCCCTTGAGGGTGCCGTCCTTGTTGACGTCGGTGACCACGTACCGGGCGCAGCCCTCGGACTCCAGGCGGTCGAGGGTCTCCAGGAGGTCGCCGCCGTCGCGGGTCCAGCCCCGGGCGGCCAGGGTCGTGCCGCGCACGTCCAGGCCGATGGCGATCCGGTCGCCGTGCTCGGCGATGATCCGGGCGCACCACTCCGGGTTCTCCAGGGCGGCGGTGCCGATGTTCACGCGGGTGCAGCCCGTGGCCAGGGCGGCGGCCAGGGACTCGTCGTCGCGGATGCCGCCGGACATCTCGACCTTCACGTCGAGGCGGTCGACGATGGCGCGCAGGAGGTCGCGGTTGTGGCCCCGGCCGAAGGCCGCGTCCAGGTCCACCAGGTGGATCCACTCGGCCCCGGCGTCACGCCAGGCGCGGGCGGCCTCGAAGGGGTCGCCGTACTGGCCGCCGGAGCCGGCCCTGCCCTGGACGAGCTGGACGGCCTGGCCGCCGGACACGTCCACGGCGGGCAGCAGTTCGAGTACGGGGGTCGACGGGGTGTGGTCGCCGGTCATGGTGCCTTCTCGTGCTCGGTTCGGTTCGGGGACATGCGTCGTCACAGCGTGCCGACCCAGTTGGCCAGGACCCGGGCCCCGGCGTCACCGGACTTCTCCGGGTGGAACTGGGTCGCGCTGAGCGGACCGTTCTCCACGGCGGCCACGAAGGGTTCGCCGTGTTCGGACCAGGTCACCCGGGGGCCGCGGATACGGTCGCTGTGACTGACGAACTCCCAGCGGCGGACCGCGTAGGAGTGCACGAAGTAGAAGCGGTCCTCGGGGCCCACCCCCGCGAACAGGCGTGTGTCCTCGGGCGGGGTGACGGTGTTCCAGCCCATGTGGGGGACGACGGGCGCCCGGAGGCGTTCGACCGTGCCGGGCCACTCACCGCAGCCCTCGGTGGCGCGGTCCTCGGCGTGGACGTCGGCCTGTTCGACGCCCCGGTCGAAGAGGACCTGCATGCCCACGCAGATCCCCAGGACGGGGCGGCCCCCGGCCACGCGCCGACCGATGATCCGGTCTCCCCCGGCCGCCCGGAGGCTGGCCATGCAGGCGCTGAAGGCGCCCACCCCGGGGACGACCAGCCCGTCCGCGTCGAGCGCGGCGTGCGGGTCGGAGGTGACGGTGACGTCGGCGCCGGTGCGCTCCATGGCGCGCTGGGCCGAGCGGAGGTTGCCCGACCCGTAGTCGAAGACGACCACACGTGACATTCGAGTGCGTGCCCTTCAGTTGGTGAGGTGAGCGTCCCTGGACGTGGGGGACTAGAAGTAGCCGAGCCGCAGCACGCCGGAGACCACGGCGAGCGCGACGCACCCGGCAAGGACGCCCGCGATGAGGCGGTTCCTCCCCCACAGCGCGTACACGCCGCCGGCGAGGAATCCGCCCAGGACGAGCAGGAACAGGCCCCAGAGGTCGGTGTCCATCTACAGGACGCCCTTGGTGGAGGGCACCCAGTCCACGCGCGGGTCGTTCTCGGTGGCCACGCGCAGTGCGCGGGCGAACGCCTTGAACTGCGCCTCCACGATGTGGTGGGCGTTGCGGCCGTAGGGCACGTGGACGTGCAGGGCCACGCGCGCCTGGGCGACGAACGACTCGAAGATGTGGCGGGTCATGGTCGTGTCGTAGTCGCGGCCGATGACCGGCGCCATGCCCTCGGGCTCGGTGTGCACGAGGTAGGGGCGGCCGGAGACGTCGACGGTGACCTCGGCCAGCGCCTCGTCGAGCGGGACCTTGGCGTCGGCGAAGCGGCGGATGCCCGCGCGGTCGCCGAGGGCCTCGCTGAAGGCCGCGCCCAGGGCGAGGGCCGTGTCCTCCATGGTGTGGTGCGCGTCGATGTGCAGGTCGCCCTCGGTGCGCACGGTGAGATCGAAGAGTCCGTGCTTGGCGAGCTGGTCGAGCATGTGGTCGAAGAATCCGACCCCGGTGGAGACGTCGGCGACGCCCGTGCCGTCCAGGTCGACCTCGACCAGGACCTTGGTTTCCTTGGTTGCGCGTTCGACGCGCCCGATGCGGCTCATGGTGCCTGATCCTTGGTGGTGCTGTGGTGGTGGTGCGGTGCGGTGGTGCCGGGCGGGCCGGCCAGGCTAGCGGCCGGTGACCTTCAGGAGCGCCGCGCGGAAGGCGGCCATCTCCTCGCTGGTGCCGACGGTGACGCGCAGCCAGCCGTCGGGGCCGGTCTCGCGGATGAGGACGTCCTGGTCGAGCAGGTCCCGCCAGACCCGGCTGCGGTCCTCGAACTCACCGAACAGGACGAAGTTGGCGTCCGAGTCCGCGACGGAGAACCCCTGTTCCCGGAGCCAGAGGACGAGCGCGTCGCGTTCGGCGCGGAGGTCGTCGACGGCGCCGAGGAGCTCCTCGGCGTGCTCCAGCGCGGTGAGGGCCACCGTCTGGGTGACGGCGGACAGGTGGTAGGGCAGGCGGACCAGCTGGAGGGCGTCCACCACGGCGGGGTGCGCGGCGAGGTAGCCCACGCGCGCCCCGGCCAGGGCGAAGGCCTTGGACATGGTGCGCGAGACGATCACCCTGGGGTGGTCCGGCAGCAGGGACAGGGCGCTGGGCGTGTTCGCGCGGCGGAACTCGGCGTAGGCCTCGTCGACCACCACGACCCCCGGGGCGGCCCGGGCGACGCGCTCGATGTCGGCCATCTCCAGGGCGGTACCGGTGGGGTTGTTGGGCGAGGTCAGGAAGACGACGCTGGGCCGGTGCTCCTCGATGGCGGCCAGGGCGGCGTCCACGTCGATCCGGAAGTCGGCGTCGCGCGGGACCGGCACCCAGTGCGTCCCGGTCCCCCGGGAGATGATCGGGTGCATCGAGTAGGACGGCTCGAAGCCCATCGCCGTGCGGCCGGGTCCGCCGAAGGCCTGGAGCAGCTGCTGGAGGACCTCGTTGGAGCCGTTGGCCGCCCAGACGTGGGCGGCGGTCAGGCCGTGGCCGAGGTAGGCGGCCAGGCCCTCACGCAGCCGGACCGCGTCCCGGTCGGGGTACCGGTTGAGCCCGAGGGCGGTGTCCGCCACCGCCTCGGCGAGGGCCTTCGCCAGGCGCGGGGAGGGCGCGTGGGGGTTCTCGTTGGTGTTGAGGACCACCGGCACGTCCAGCTGCGGTGCGCCGTAGGCCGAGCGTCCGCGCAGGTCGTCGCGGAGCGGCAGGTCGTTCAGGGTGAAGCTCACTGGGTTCACACTCGTGGTCGGTCGTGGCGGGACGGTCTCCCGGGGCCACTGTGACCACCGTGGTCACAGGGGTCCCCTCCGGTCGCCCCGCCGGGGCGGGCGTCTGACGGCCTCCGGTTCGCTTCGGCCGTTGTTCGGGCGCCGCCGGGGGCGGTCACCCCCGGCTCCTCCCCGGAACTGCTGGAACACCCCCGGGTCAGGGCGTGTTCCCCTCCTCCGTGCGCGCGGCCACGGCCTCACCGTGCGCGGGCAGGTCCTCGGCCTGGGCCAGGGTGATGACGTGATGGGCGACGTCGGCCAGCGCGTCGCGGTCGTACTCGACGACGTGCACCCCGCGCAGGAAGGTCTGCACGCTGAGGCCACCGCTGTGGCAGGCGCAGCCGCCGGTGGGCAGCACGTGGTTGGAGCCCGCCGCGTAGTCACCGAGGGAGACCGGGGAGTGGTCCCCGACGAAGATCGCTCCGGCGTTGCGCACGCGCGCCGCCCGAGCCGGGGCGTCGGCGGTCATGATCTGCAGGTGCTCGGCCGCGTAGGCGTCGACGACCGCCAGCCCCTGCTCGAGGTCGTCCACCAGGACGATGCCGGACTGCGGGCCCGACAGGGCTTCACGGACGCGCTCGCTGTGCTTGGTGGCGGCGACGCGCGCGGCGAGGCGTTCGGTGACCGCCTCGGCCAGGGCCTCGTCCGGGGTCACCAGGACGGAAGCGGCGACGACGTCGTGCTCGGCCTGGCTGATGAGGTCGGCGGCGACGTAGTCGGGGTTGGCGGTGGAGTCCGCGAGGATCGCGATCTCGGTGGGCCCGGCCTCGGCGTCGATGCCGATGACGCCCTTGAGGAGGCGCTTGGCGGCCGCGACCCAGATGTTGCCGGGGCCGGTGACCATGTCGGCGCGCTCGCAGTCGTCGGTGCCGTAGGCGAACATCGCCACCGCCTGGGCGCCACCGACCGCGTACACCTCGTCCACGCCGAGCAGCGCGCAGGCGGCGAGGATGGTCGGGTGGGGCAGCCCACCGAAGTCCTTCTGCGGCGGCGAGGTCACCGCGAGGGAGGCCACGCCCGCCTCCTGGGCGGGGACGACGTTCATGATGACGCTGGACGGGTAGACGGCGCGGCCGCCCGGCACGTAGAGGCCGACGCGGTTGACAGGGATCCACTTCTCCGTGACGGTGCCGCCGGGGACGACCTGGGTGGTGTGGTCCTGGCGGCGCTGCGCGCTGTGCACCTTGCGGGCGCGGCGGATGGACTCCTCCAGCGCGGCGCGCACGGCGGGGTCGAGTTCGACGAGGGCCGCGTCGATGGCGTCCTTGGGGACACGGACGTCGGTGAGCCGCACGCCGTCGAAGCGTTCGGTGAGTTCGACCAGTGCCTCGGTCCCGCGATGGCGGACGTCCTCACAGAGCGGCCGCACGCGCTCGGTGGCGTCGGCCACATCGATTTCGGCGCGCGGAAGGGCGTCGCGCGGGTCGTCCTGGGAGCCTCGGAGGTCGATTCGACTGATCACGGTCCCAGTCTAGGGGGCTCGGCCCAATCCGTGGGTGGCGGAGTCCGGATGATGGACACCACACCCGCGCGACCGGCGCGAACCCGCTTCCCGGACCCGCGCCCCGACGACTCCCCGGACGCGCGAAATAAGCGTCGCCTAAGTTTGGGACACCTTACCTAATTTGATGAAAGAAAGGCTTGCCTCATTCATTGGGGCGCCACTCCGAGGTGTTTCGCAAAACGCTTTTTAATGGGTTATCGTGGGGGCATGACTTCGAACAAGACCGGCGATAGCAGCCATTCCAAGTTCCATCGTCTCCTCATCGACCAGGTGCGGCACGAGTTCACCGCCTCGCACCAGTACGTGGCGATCGCGGCCTGGTTCGACGACCAGGACCTGCCCCAGCTGGCCAGGGTCTTCTACGAGCAGTCCCTGGAGGAGCGCGACCACGCGATGATGATCGTGCGGTACCTGCTCGACAGCGACGTCACCTTCGCCCTTCCCGGCGTGGACGACATCGAGACCGATTTCGCCGTCGCCCGCGACCTGGTCGCCCTGGCCCTGCGCCAGGAACGCGAGGTGACCGACAACTTCCAGCGACTGGCCAGGGTCGCCCGCGACGAGGACGACTACACCGGAGAGCAGTTCCTCCAGTGGTTCATCCAGGAGCAGGTGGAGGAGGTCGCCAAGATGTCGACCCTCCTGAACGTCGTGGACCGCGCCAACGGCAACCTGTTCGACGTGGAGACCTTCGTCGCCCGCGACATGCCGAGCGAGGACAACGGCAGCCAGGGCGCTCCGGGCACCGCGGGCCCCTCGGTCTCCTGACCGGCCGCGCCTCCGGCGCCGTCCGCGCACCCGCCCCGCCCGGGCCGCCCCGGGCGGGGCGCCCGCGTCCGTACCCCGGCGGGGGCATACTGGGACCATGCCAGAGGCGCTGCCGATCTTCCCGCTGAACACCGTGCTGTTCCCCGGTATGACGATCCCACTCCACGTGTTCGAGAACAGGTACCGTCGGCTGGTCTCGGAACTGCTCGGCCCCACCCTGGCCGGGGGCGAGCCGGGTGGCCGGGACCACGGACCCGCGCGCTTCGGGGTCGTCTGGATCGAACTGGGCCAGGAGGTGGCCAGTGAGTCCGGGCAGGGCTCGGGGGGCGCGGACACCGGTGTGCCCAACACCGCCGGGCCCGGGGCGCCGGCCTCCCTTCCGCTGGTGAGCGCGACCGGGTGCACGGCCGTGGTGCGCGACGTGCGCACCTACGAGGACGGCCGCTACGACCTGGTGGTCGAGGGCGGCACGCGGTTCACCATCACCGACCTGTCGGACGTCGACACCGCCTCCACCGACGACTACTCGACGGCGGCGGTCTCCCTTCTGCCCGAGCCCCTGGGGCCGGACGTCGAGGAGCACGCCGACCGGGTGCGGGAACTGTACGAGGTGTACGAGCGGCGGCTGGCGGACATCGGCATGGCGTCGGAGACCGCGGGCGACCTGCCGCGCGACCCGATCGCGTTGTCGTACACCGTGGCGATCTCGGTGGTGCTGGACTCGGCGGAGAAGCAGCGTCTGCTGGAGGCCGAGGACGCGGCGACCCGGCTGGCGGTGGCCGCGCGCTTCCTGCGCAGGGAGAACCGGATCGTGGCCGCGCCGGACCTGCCCAACCTCCCCGCGGGCCCGTTCCTCGACAACGGGGTCTCCTTCAACTAGGGCGCCGTCTCAGGGGATCCTCCCCCTGACGGGGACACCCCCGTCACCTGGTGCGGTGTCCCGTGTACGGAGGAGTAGCCTGCCCTGAGGTGGAAGTACGAAGTGGAAGGCCCAGGTGACCCATGAGTGGAAGATCCACGCCCGCGACGGTGGCCGCCAGCAGGACCAAGACCACCTACACGTTGCACCCCTATGAGGTGAACGGGGGCGAGGGCCACTCCTATGGCGCGGACGCCGCCGACGCGATCGGGGTACCGCACGAGCAGGTGTTCAAGACGCTGGTGGCCGAGGTGGACGGCGTGTTCACCGTCGGGGTGGTGCCCGTGAGCGCGTCGCTGGACCTGAAGGCGCTGGCGGCCGCGGTCGGCGGCAAGCGGGCGACGATGGCCGATCCGGTCCGGGCGGAGAAGATCACCGGGTACGTGCGTGGCGGCATCAGCCCGTTGGGGCAACGCAAGCGGCTGCGGACGGTGATCGACTCCTCGGTGGCGGAGCTGCGTGCGGTGTACGTCTCCGCCGGGCGGCGGGGACTCCAGATGGAGCTGACCCCCAAGGACCTCATCGCCCTGACGGAGGCCTCCCTCGCCCCCATCGGGACGGACTGAACGACCCAGGGCGCCGGGGCGGCCCGGAGCGGGCGAAGAGGAGTCGTCGCCCCGTGCTCGGCCCCGGAATCCGCTGGGTCACAGGGGTCCGTGGACCGGCACACATTCGCGTACGGAGTGTTGCCCGCCCCCCTACCCAGGGGTAGCTTTGTGACATGGGCAACACTTCATCCCCCTATCGGTCCGTTCCCGACATGTTCGTCTCCCGCGTCGCCGAATCCGGCGACCGGGAGGCGTTCACCTACCCGGTCCCCTCCCCCGCCGGTGGCGGCGAGAAGTGGGAGTCCCTGACCTGGAACCAGACCCGTGACCGTGTTCGCGCCCTGACGCTGGGCCTGCACTCCCTGGGTCTGACCTCCCAGGCCCGGTGCGCGATCGCGTCGAGCACCCGCGTCGAGTGGGTCCTGGCCGACCTCGCGATCCTGTGCGCGGGCGGCGCCTCCACCACGATCTACCCCTCCTCCGGCCCGCCCGACTGCGCGTTCATCGTGTCCGACTCCGGCAGCATGGTGGCCTTCGCCGAGAACGACGAGCAGGTCGCCAAACTCCTGGAGCAGCGCGGCGCCATGCCCGGACTGTCCCGGGTCATCGCCTTCGAGGGGGCGGCCGGGGGCGACGACGACTGGGTGATGAGCCTGTCCGAACTGGAGGAGGTCGGCGCGGGCCTGCACGCCGAGCGGCCCGATCTCTTCGACACGTTGGTCTCCTCCGTCCGCGCCGACCACCTGGCGACGCTGATCTACACCTCCGGCACCACCGGCCGCCCCAAGGGGGTGCGCCTGGACCACGCCAACTGGCTCTACGAGGCCGAGGCGCTGCGGGTCATGGGCGACGAGATGCGCGCCCAGGGCTGGGAGATGCTCGACGCCGACGACGTCCAGTACCTGTGGCTGCCCCTGGCCCACAGCTTCGGCAAGGTCATGCAGGTCGCCCAGTTGCGGCTCGGGTTCACGACCGCCGTCGACGGCCGCGTGGACCGGATCGTCGACAACCTCGCCGTCGTGCGGCCCACCTTCATGGCCGCCGCCCCGCGCATCTTCGAGAAGGTGTTCAACCGGGTCGTCATGCAGGCCAAGGAGGGAGGCGCCGCCAAGTACCGGATCTTCCGGTGGGCCGTCGGCGTGGGAGACCAGGTGGCCCGGCTGAGGGAGGAGGGCCGGGAGCCCGGCGGACTGCTCGCCGCCCGGTACCGGGTGGCCGACCGCCTCGTGTTCGCCAAGCTGCGTGCCCGGTTCGGTGACCGGCTGAAGTTCTTCGTGTCCGGCAGCGCGCCCCTGGCCCCCGAGATCGGCCGGTTCTTCTACGGCGCCGGGATCACCATCCTGGAGGGCTACGGCCTGACCGAGACCTCGGCGGGGGCCTTCCTCAACCGACCGGGTGACGTGCGCTTCGGCTCGGTGGGGCTGCCCCTGCCCGGGACGGAGGTGCGGATCGCGGAGGACGGCGAGGTCCTGTTGCGCGGCGGAAGCGTGATGCGCGGCTACCACAACCTGTCCGGAGCCACCCAGGAGGTCCTCGACGAGGACGGCTGGTTCGCCACTGGTGACATCGGCGCCCTGGAGAACGGCCGTCTGCGGATCACCGACCGCAAGAAGGAACTCATCAAGACCTCGGGCGGCAAGTACGTGGCTCCGCAGAGCATCGAGAGTCGGTTCAAGTCCCTGTGCCCCTACGTGGGCAACCTGGTGGTGCACGGTGACCGTCGGCCCTACTGCGTGGCCCTGGTGACCCTCGACGCTGAGGCGATCGAGGTCTGGGCCGAGGCCAACGGCCTGGGCGCGCTGAACTACCTCGGGCTGACCAGGGAACCCAAGGTGCGGGCCATGCTTCAGGAGGCCATCGACGAGCTCAACCGCGGCCTGCCCCGGCACGAGTCCGTCAAGGACTTCGCCATCCTGCCGAACGAGCTCACGGTGGAGCAGGGCGAGATCACACCGAGCCTGAAGATGCGCCGCAGAGCCGTGGAGGAGCGGTACCGGGACCTGCTCGACGGCATGTACGAGGACTCCGTGCAGACCCTGTGAGCGCCGCCGGGCGCGGCGGACGCCCTCAGCCGAGTCCGGCGGTCCCCGCTCCTCCCTGACGGGGGTCGCCGGTCAGGGGGACGACACCCTCGGCGGGGATCCGGTCCCGGACAGGTTCGGGCACGCCGGGCTGGTCGCCGCGCATCAGGCTGAAGGCGTCCAACAGCCCGTACTGGAGGACGTGCACGAAGGGCCACACGACCAGGAACGCGACGGCTTGGAGCTGGAGGGCCGCGACCACCGTGCCACCGGGGTCGGTGGCCAGCACGGCCTCCCGGGCCGGAGCGTCCAGAGCGACGCCGATCCGCCAGACCAGCAGGGACGCGGCGGCCGCGCCGAGCGTGCTCGCGACGAGTCCGACCATCCGCAGGTCCTGGAACCGGCGCCGGGCCAGGGAGAACTGGACCATGTACGCGGCGTAGCCGGTGACGAGCCCGGCCAGCGCGGTGATGACGACGAAGTAGCCCTCCCCCGCGAAGACCTCCTCGGAGGCGCCGGTGAAGACCCCGCCGTCCGGCAGGACCACCACCTCGGGCCGCGGGGCGAGCCACCACCACAACGGGGCCAGGAGGGCGCCCAGCAGCGCCGTACCCCCGAGGAAGGCCACGCCCACGACCAGGCCGCGTACCGGCGCGCCACCGCTCTGTTCCGCCATCAACCGCTCCTCATCATCGCCACCCGGCCCCGCCGAAAACCAGTGGATACCGGACATGGCCCGAAGGAGAATACCGCCATGAGCGACAAGAGCAGCCTCCACGGCCTCCCCGAGCGTGTCGATGCTCCCACAGCGGCCGACGAGCGCACGATGCTCCTGGCCTGGTTGGACTGGCACCGCGCCACGGTGCACCGCAAGTGCGCGGGTCTGGCCGCCGACCTCTCCTCGTCGGCGCCGCTGCCGGGGTCACCGATGACCACCATCGGCGGGATCGTCTCCCACCTCCGCTGGATGGAGGCGTTCTGGTTCGAGGTGGTGATGCTCAACCAGCCCGACCTGGCGCCGTACACGGTCGAGGACCCGGACGCCGAGTTCAGGGTGGGGGCGCGAAGGCCCCTGGAGGAGCTCCTCCCCGAGTACGCCGCGCAGTGCGAGCGTTCCCGGGAGATCACCTCCCACCTGGAGCTCGGCAACTCCGCCCGCCGCGTGCTGAGGGAACGCGACCGGGTGACCCTGCGCTGGGTGGTCCTGCACATGATCGAGGAGACCGCCCGGCACAACGGACACCTGGACGTCCTCCGGGAGCTGGCCGACGGCGCCACCGGCCAGTAGCCCTCCGGCGTGCGCGGGCCCGGGACGGTACTCACCGCCCCGGGCCCGACGACCGCGCGGATCAGTCCTGGTCGTCACCGTCCTCGGAGGAGGGGGCCTCCTCCTCGTCGGCGAGGATCAGGTACAGACCGCGTTTGGTCTCGGCCAGCAGGCGCTTGGCCCGCTCCAGCTGCTCCGGGGTCCCGGCCTGGGCGACCTGGGACGCGGCGGCCGAGAGCTGGTAGGCCAGGGCTCCGATCTCCTCGTAGCGGGACCTGGCGTCGGCGTGCGCGTCCGCTCCCGCCTCCCACGGCGGGGTGAGGTCGGCGCCGTTCTCCTCCAGGTAGGCGATGCCCTCGTCGGTGAGCTGGTAGGGGCGGCGGCGCCCCTCCCCCTCGACCTGCGCGACCAGGCCCTCGTCCTCCAGTTGCTGGAGCATGGGGTAGACGGAGCCGGGGCTGGGGCGCCAAGCGCCGCCGCTGCGCTCGCGTCCCTCGCGGATGATCTCGTATCCGCTGCGCGTCTCCTCCGCCAGGAGCATGAGGATGCCGGTGCGGACGTCGCCGCGCCGGGCGCGGCTGCCTCCCCTGCGGGGCCCGTGCCCGCCCCCGAAGGGGAAGCCCGGACCGAACGGTGCCCCCGGGCCCGCGGGACCGAAGTGCCCGCCCGGGGACCCTCCCCACGGAGGGGGCGGCGACCCGGGTGGGCCGGGCGGGGGCGGCGGGTGGCCGAATCCGTCCCGTCGCGGGCCCTGGTGCTCGTCGTGGTGTGCGTTCGGGATGTCTGTGGGGCGCGGGGCCCAGGGCAGCCGGGGACGCTCGGTGCGT
Source organism: Nocardiopsis eucommiae (assembly GCF_965344335.1). Lineage (NCBI taxonomy): Bacteria > Bacillati > Actinomycetota > Actinomycetes > Streptosporangiales > Nocardiopsidaceae > Nocardiopsis > Nocardiopsis eucommiae. The sequence goes on along the minus strand of NZ_CBDRIY010000016.1, from coordinate 104,886 downwards.
CGCCCGCCCCAGGGCCAGGGGCCGGGAAGTGCCATCGCGGTCATGTCGTTCTCCTTGGTAGCGATTGATGTTGATCGTTCACGACTGTCACTCCGTGATCCGATAGCTCAAAGATATATCGCTAAATGGCTCAAGGCAAGAGTGGAGACACAAAGATCCCCGTGTGCGGTGCCGCACACGGGGATCCTGGAGGTGGTCGACCGGTCAGTAGTCGACCGCGTACGCCCCCAGCAGGCTCTTCATCTCACCGTTGAACTCAGGCGAGATCCGCACCGAGTAGCGGTCCACCGCGTAGATCCGGGAGCGCACCGGGTTGTCCACCCGGATCCGCACGGGGGTGTCCCCCTTGTGCGTGCTCAGCACCTGACGGAGATCGTCCACGAGCTCGGAGTTCAGCCGGTCCTCGGCCACGGTGAGCAGTACCGGCGGTTCGCCCTCGGTGACGTGGGAGATGTCGAGGATGGACATCTCGGAGGCGAACATCGACCAGGTGCCGTCCCGGTCGTTGAGCCGCCCCTTGACCGTGACCGCCGTGTCCTCCAGCAGCGCCTCCACGTACAGCGGATACGTCTTGGGGAAGAACAGCACCTCCATGCTGGCGTCCAGGTCCTCCACCGTGGCGATGGCCCACTGGTTGCCCGCCTTGTTGGTGCGCTTGTCCACCTTGGAGATCAACCCCGAGATCCGCACCTCACCGCGCTCGCGCGCCAGCTCGCCGGCGACGATCTGCGCGATCGAGGTGTCGCGCGACCGCGCCAGCACCCGCTCGGCCCCGGCCAGGGGGTGGCTGGACACGTACAGACCCAGCATCTCCCGCTCGAACGCCAGCTTCGTCTTGCGGTCCCACTCCTCCTCGCCCCACTGGATGTTCAACCCGATCGGCGTGGAGTCGCCGTCGTCGTCACCACCGCCGAACAGGTCGAACTGGCCGTGCGCCTCCTGCTTCTTGGAGCTGATCATCCCGTCCACCGCCACCTCGTGGTGCCGGTACAGCTCGCGCCGGGGCTGGCCCAGCGAGTCGAAGCCGCCCGCCTTGATCAACGACTCGATCACGCGCTTGTTGCACGCCGCCAGCTCGATCTTGGACAGGAAGTCGGTGAAGGACGAGTACTTGCCCTTCTCCGTGCGGGTCTTGACGATCGAGTTCACCACGTTCGCGCCCACGTTGCGCACGGCGCCCATGCCGAAGCGGATGTCCTTGCCGACCGGGGTGAAGCGCAGACCGGACTCGTTGACGTCCGGCGGGAGCACCTTGATGTGCTGGGCCCGGCACTCGGCCAGGTACACCGCCATCTTGTCCTTGTCGTCACTGACCGAGGTCAACAGCGCGGCCATGTAGGCGGCCGGATAGTTGGCCTTGAGGTACGCGGTCCAGTAGGAGACCAGCGCGTACCCGGCGGCGTGCGACTTGTTGAAGGCGTAGCCCGCGAAGGGAAGCATGACGTCCCACAGGGCCTGGATGGCCTCCTGCGAGAAGCCGCGCTTCTTCGCCCCGGGGAAGAACTTGGCCTCCTCTTCTTCCAGGGCCTCCTTCTTCTTCTTACCCATGGCGCGACGCATCAGGTCGGCGCCGCCGAGCGTGTACCCGGCCAACTGCTGAGCGATCGCCATGATCTGCTCCTGGTAGACCAGCAGGTGGAAGGTCTCTCCCAGGATCGGTTCCAGGGCGTCCTTGAGCTCCGGATGGATCGGAGTGATCTCCTGGCGACCGTTCGAACGGTCGGCGTAGTCGTTGTGTGCGTTGGCCGCCATCGGGCCCGGTCGGTACAGGGAGAGAACAGCCGCGATGTCACCGAACTTCTTCGGCTCCATGCGCTTGAGGAGGTTGCGCATGGCGCCGCCGTCCAGCTGGAACACGCCCAGGGTGTCACCCCGAGAGAGCAGCTGGTAGGTCTTCCTGTCGTCCAGCGGCAGCTGAGCGAGATCGATGTCGACCCCCTCGGCCTCCTTGATGCTCTTGACCGCGTCGTCCATGATCGTGAGGTTGCGCAGGCCCAGGAAGTCCATCTTGAGCAGACCCATGTCCTCGCACTGAGGGTAGGGAAAGCCGGTGATGATGGCGCCGTCGGAGTCACGCTTGTGCAGCGGAATGACGTCGAGCAGAGGTTCCTTGGACAGGATGACGCCCGCCGCGTGCACACCGGTGCCCCGGGTCAGGCCCTCGATACCCCGCGCGGTCTCCATGACCTTGGCTACCTGAGGGTCGTTGTCGACCAGGCCCCGGAGCTCGGTGGTCTCGCCGTACCGCTCGTTCTCGGTGTTGAACACCGCGTCGAGCGCGATCTCCTTGCCACCCACCGCCGCGGGGAAGGCCTTGGTGATCTGGTCACCCACCGAGTAGGGCATACCCAGGATCCGGGTGGAGTCCTTCACGGCCGCTTTGGCCTTGATGGTGCCGAAGGTGAGGATCTGCGCCACCCGCTCCTCGCCGTACAACTGGGTGACGTAGTCGATCATCTCGCCGCGCCGACGCTCGTCGAAGTCCAGGTCGACATCGGGCATGGTCACACGCTCGGGGTTGAGGAACCGCTCGAACAGCAGACCGTGTTCCAAGGGGTCCAGGTCGGTGATACCCAGAACGTAGGCGATCATCGAGCCGGCCGCCGAACCACGGCCCGGCCCCAGGGCGATCCCGGTCTTGCGGGCGTGCTGACAGATGTCGGAGACCACCAGGAAGTAGGCGGGGAAGCCCATCTCGTTGATGATGCCGAGTTCGAACTCCACCCGACGGCGGACGTCGTCACCCGCACCGTCCGGGTAACGGGTCGGGAGCAGCCGTTCGACCTCCTTTGCCAGCCAGGAGGCCTGGGTCTCACCTTCCGGGATGGGGAACTCCGGCATGAGGTCGCGATGGGCGAAGACCTCGTCATAGGCCCCGGCCTCGACCCGCTCGGCGATGAGCAGGGTGTTCTTGCAGCCCTGCGCCCACTCGTCGAAGTTGAGCAGGCCGCGCATTTCGTCGGCGGTCTTGAGGTAGTAGCCCGAACCGTTGAACCGGAAACGCGTGGGGTCGTCCAGGTTCTTGCCCACGCCCACCGCCAGCAGGGCGTCATGCGCCGCGGACTGGGACTCGTAGACGTAGTGCGAGTCATTGGTGACCAGCGGAGGGATGTCCAGCTCACGGCCGACCTTGAGCAGGCCGTCGCGGACCTCCTTCTCGATCGGAACGCCGTGGTCCATCAGCTCCAGGAAGACGTTCTCCCTGCCGAAGATGTCCTGGAGCCCGGCCGCGTACTCGATCGCTTCCTTCTCCTGCCCCAACCTCAGCCGTGTCTGCACACCGCCGGAGGGGCAGCCGGTCGAGACGATGATGCCCTCGTTGTACTGCTGCATGAGCTCGAGGTCCATGCGGGGCTTCATGTAGTAGCCCTCGGCCGAAGCCAGGGACGACATCCGGAAGAGGTTGCGCAGACCCTGCGCGTTCCGCGCGAGCATGGTCATGTGCAGGTACCGGCCGCCACCGGAGATGTCCTTGCCGCCTTCCGCCGAGGCGTCGTCGGAGGTGTTGGAGCGCCCCCAGAAGACCCGCTTCTTGTGGAAGCGCGACTCGGGCGCGACGTAGGCCTCGATCCCGATGATCGGTTTGACGCCCGACCCCTTGGACTGCTGGTAGAACTCGTAGGCCCCGAACATGTTGCCGTGGTCGGTCATGGCCACGGCTGGCATCCCCAACCGCCCGGCCTCCTTGAAGAGAGGCTTCAGCTTCGCCGCACCGTCGAGCATCGAGTACTCGGTGTGGACGTGCAGATGTGCGAAGGAGTCGGCCATGACGCGGGTGCCCCCAGGCGGGTAGACGGACGGGTGGTGTCCCCTGAGCCTACGACTTCCCCACGACTTTCGCGGACGCCCTGTGGACAGGTGAGCCCCACCGGTGGTGCGGCTCGACCCTCATCGGACCGGCGGCTCACGCCACACTGGGATCGCCGATCCCGTCACAGGTGCGATCACTGGTGTTGTGGGCGCGGTCGGAGCAGACGTCCTCGGGCATGGGTGCCTCCTCACCGAGATCTCCGGGCCGGGCGCGCCACATGACGTGATGCCGGGACACGGACCATCCGACACCGGTGCACCGCGAGTCGGGTGCTGGTACACCGTCCGGACACGCGCGCCTGTTAACCTCCGGCGGTCGACCCCCCTCCCCCGTTGAGAGGATCCCCTCCCGTGACCACCACGCCGCGCCGGATCGCCTCCACCGCCACGCTGGTGCTGGCCGCCTCCGCGCTGACCGCCCTGCCCTCGTCGGCGGCCGAGTCCCCGTCGGTCCCGACCCCGCCCGGAGCGCACGAGGTGCGCTTCGCCACCTTCAACACCGCGCTGGAGCGCGGTGAGCAGGGCGCCCTCGTCGAGGAGCTGGCCACTCCCGACAGCGAGCAGGCCCGCAACGTCGCAGAGATCATCCAGCACGTGCGTCCCGACGTGCTGCTGGTCAACGAGTTCGACTACGACGAGGAGGGCGCGGGGCCCCGGCTCTTCCAGGACAACTACCTGTCCGTGGGCCAGTCCGGCGCCGCTCCGATCGAGTACCCGTACGTGTACACCGCCCCGGTCAACACGGGTGTGGCCTCGGGCGTGGACCTCAACGGCGACGGCCGGGCGGTGACCGAGCCGGGCGGGCCCGACTACGCCGAGGACGCCTTCGGCTACGGCCTCTTCCCGGGACAGTACGGGATGGTCGTGTACTCGATGTACCCGATCGTCACCGACGAGGTGCGCACGTTCCAGAACTTCCGCTGGGCGGACATGCCGGACGCGTTGCTGCCCACTGACCCGGAGACCGGTGAGCCCTTCTACTCCGAGGAGGCCCTGGAGGTGCTGCGGCTGTCCTCCAAGAGCCACTGGGACGTCCCGATCGACACCGGGCGCGGCCGTCCGGTGCACCTGTTGGCCAGCCACCCGACACCGCCGACCTTCGACGGTCCGGAGCGGCGCAACGTGGCGCGCAACCACGACGAGATCCGCTTCTGGGCGGACTACGTGACCCCGCGCGGCGCCTCGTACGTCTACGACGACCGGGGCGTCCGGGGCGGGCTCGCCCCCGGCTCCCCGTTCGTGATCGCGGGCGACCTCAACGCCGACCCCAACGACGGCGACGGGCACCCCGAGGCGGTGACCCAGCTGTTGGAGCACCGCCACGTCGTGGACGTGCGCCCCTCCAGCCAGGGCGGGCGCGGCGCGGCCCAGCGGCAGGGCGGCGCCAACGAGGACCACGAGGGAGACCCGGAGCTGGACAGCGCCGACTTCAACGACGTGCCCGGCCCGGGCAACCTGCGGGTGGACTACGTCCTGCCGTCGCGGTCGCTGCCCGCACGGGGTTCGGGCGTGTTCTGGCCGACCGTGGACGACCCGCTGTTCCGGCTGACCGGTGACTACCCGTTCCCCAGCTCCGACCACCGTCTGGTGTGGGTGGACCTGCTGCGGCCGTAGCGGTGCGGCGGCGGGCCGGACCCGCCGCCGCCCCCTCACCCGTCAGGCGCCGCCGGAGCCACCGCCGCGGGCCGCCTCCTCCTGGGCGGCGGCCAGACCGGCGCTGATCACGCTGTCCATGATGCCGGCGAGGCGGTCAGCGCCCAGCCGGGGAGCGTGCTCGGCCATACGCTCGACGAGGCGCCGCTCGCGGTCCCTGTCGCGCCCGGCGAAGTATCCGACCGGCTTGAGGCGCTGGACCTGGGCGGCGACCAGGGCGCGGCGTTCGAGGAGTGCGGCGAGCTCGGCGTCCATCTGGTCGATCCGGCCGCGCAGGCGAAGGATCTGCTCGGCGGGGGACGCGGGTTCGCTGTGACGGTCGTGCACGGAGGTCCCTCTCGGGTGTGGATGCGTTCGCGGAGGCGGCGCGGCCGTACGACCCGTCGGGGAAGTGTGGACTGGGACGTCGGCCGCCCGAAAAGACGAAAGAGCACCGGGCGGATGCCCGAGTGCTCTGTTGCCGACGTTCCCGTTTCCGCCTACGTGCGAGCGGCCGACGGGTGCGTCGGCTGGCTAAACACGTCATAGCGGTGGGTCACGGTCGTGATGCTACTACACGCCGAGGGGGCGCGGGGCGCCGCTCACTCGGGGACCTCGACCTGGATCATGAGGCCGTGGGCCTCGGCGGTGACCTGTCCGTGGGCGCGGATCCGACCGGCCACGAAGACCTTGCGGCCCTCGACCCGCTCCACCCAGGAGGTGATCTCCAGGGGAGTGAACAGAGGCGTGGGGCGGCGGTAGTCGATCTCCAGCCGCGCGGTCAGCCCCGGACTGGTCTCGACGGAGGAGACGCTGCCGACGGCCTGGTCGAGCATGGCGGCGATCCAGCCGCCGTGGACCAGGCCGGGCGGACCCTGGTAGACGGTATTGAGGGTGACCTCGGCACGCAGCCCCTCCTCGGTGCGGTCGAGGAAGAGCCTCGGCGCGGCGGGGTTGGTCTCGCCCTCGACGATGTTGGTGATGGTGCCGAGCACGGTGGTGCCGTCGCCCAGCTCCCGTCTGACCATGGTGCCGATCTCGCGGCGGGCGACGTTGAGGCGGTCGGTGAGGCCCTCGACCACGGCGGCGGTCTCGGCCAGGGTGTCGGAGTCGACCTCGGTGTTGGCGACGGCGTCGACGAGGTCGTGGACGCGGGAGACCAACGTGCGCAGCTCGGCGGGGATCGAGTGGGCGTCGACGAGCGGGAGTCCGTAGGCTCGCGGGTCGTCGGGGCTCTCGGTGGCCGTGTGCGTGTTGACCGTCATGTGTTCCTCGTCGGATCGGCGTTCGTGCTCGTCGGCGGCGACGTGCTCGGCACGCCGGTGGGGCCGACATCAAAACCGAATCCTACTCGGTAGTACCCGCAGGGGGCGGCCCGAGGGTGTGCGCTCCCCGTCACACCGGACCGGGAGCACGCACCCCGTCGGGCCCGGTCAACCGAGCTTGTGTTCCATGTGCAGGTGCGGGATCCCGGCGTCCATGAACTCCTCACCGTGGGCGGAGTAGCCCAGCCGCTCGTAGAAGCCCAGCGCGTGCGTCTGCGCGTGCAGCTCCACCCGCTCGAGCCCGGACTCGCGGGCCAGCTCCTCGGCTGCGCGCACCAGAGCGGCGCCGGTCCCCCTCCCCCGTCCGGCGGGCAGGACGGCCATGCGGCCCAGGAGGCCCGACCCGTCGCCCTGGTCCACGAGGCGGACCGTGCCCACGGGGGTTCCGTCCACCAGGGCGAGGAGGAACGCGGCGGTGGAGTCACGCTCGTCCCACTCCTCCTCGATGGGGACCTGCTGTTCGGCGACGAAGACGGCTCCCCGGATCACGAAGACGGCCGCGCGGTCGCGCTCGTCCTCGGCCCGGCGGATCTGTGGCTTGCTCATGGGCGCAGACTATCCGCGCGCCGACACCGCACACCCCCGCGGGCCTGCCTCGACCCGTGGGCGTCGGTCCCCCACCCGGGCTCCGGCGGCCCTCCCCGACCCGTTCTAACCTGGACCTATGGAAATGCCCAGCGACGTCCACCCCACGGTCGAGGACCCGCGCGTGGAACGCGCGCGGTACTGGCGTTTCTCCGGGCTGCCCGACACCGAACTGCTCACCGCCCGCTTCGTCACCACGGCCTTCACCCGGCACACGCACTCCACCTACACCATCGGCATGATCACCGCCGGGATCGAGGAGTACTCACACGCGGGCGGGAGCTCACGGGTGGGGCCGGGAGGGCTGGCCGTGGTGGCCCCGGACGAGGTGCACACCGGGCACGCCGGGGTTCCCGAGGGGTGGGGCTACCGGGTGTTCTACCCCGCACCCGAGGTGGTGGAGGACATCGGACGGGAACTGGGGATGCGCGGCACCCCGGGTTTCACCCACTCCGGCATCCACGCCCCGGAGGTCTCCCGTGTGCTGGTGAGCGCGCACATGGCCGCCGAACGGGGGGAACCGCTCACGGCGTCGTCCCTGGCCCGCAGGGGTATCGCGATGCTGCTGCGCGCACACGGGCGCGAACGCGGGGCCGAGGGCGGGGCGCACACCGCCCGGCCCGAGGTGGCGCTGGCACGGGATCTGCTGACCGAGCGCCTGGTGGACCCGCCGACGCTGGAGGAGCTGGCCACGCACGTGGGGATCGGCCCGTTCTCCCTGGCACGGGCCTTCCGGGCCGCCTACGGACTACCCCCGCACGCCTACCTGAACCAGCAGCGGGTGGACCGGGCCCGGGCCCTGCTGCTCCAGGGCTGGCGGGCGGGCGAGGTGGCCGCGCGGGTGGGCTTCGCCGACCAGTCCCACCTGACCCGGCACTTCCGCCGGCACCTGGGCGTGCCGCCGGTCGCCTACCAACGCGCCCTGCGAGGCTGATCCCCTCGGGGTGCGCAAGAACGTTCAAGACTCCGGGCCGGGCCCCGCCTAGCGTGGGCGCTCGTGAAGACCTTCTCCGTACTCCGTTCGCCAGCGGTGCGGGACAGCCTCGGGATCGGTGTCGCCGTCGGCGCCGCCGGCCTGGCCTTCGGCACCGCGGCCGTGGCCGCCGAACTGTCCCCCGCCCAGGCGGTGTTCCTCAGCCTGTTCATGTTCACCGGCGCCTCGCAGTTCGCCCTGGTCGGGGTGATCGCCGGTGGCGGCAACCTCGTCGCCGGAGCGTTGGGCGCCCTCCTGCTCGGGGCACGCAACACCCTGTACGGGCTGCGGCTGGCCGACGTCCTGGGGTACCGGGGCACCCGCAGGGCGCTGGCCGCGCACGGGGTGATCGACGAGACCACGGCGGTGACGCTGATCCAGCCGGACCGCGCGTCCGCTCGTACGGCGTTCATGACGACCTACCTGGTCCTGGGCGGGTTCTGGGTGACGACGACCCTGGTGGGCGCGCTGGCCACGGACCGCGTGGACGACATCGACGCGTTCGGGCTGGACGCGGTGGGCCCGGCCATCTTCCTGGGACTGCTGTGGCCCCGCCTGCGCGAGGGCGGACCGCGCACCTGGCTGATCGCGGGCCTGGGCGCCGGGCTGGCGCTGGCCACGACCCCGTTCCTGCCGCCGGGGGTTCCGGTGCTCCTGGCGGCCTCCGCCGCCCTCCTGGTGTTCGCGGGTGCCGACGACCGGTCGCGGGGACCCGAGGGCGAGGACCACGTGGAACAGGGGACCTCCGCCGGAGGCACGCGCTCCGAGGAGGGACGGTCATGACCCTGTGGATCGCGCTGATCGCCACCGCCGCCGGGTGCTACCTGCTCAAGTACGCCGGGCTGGGGGCCCCGCGTCGCCTGCTGGACAACCCGTGGCTTCGCCGTTTCGCCATGGCCGTCCCCCTCGCCCTGCTGGCCGCGCTGATCACCGTCCAGGCCCTGGGCGACGGCCAGGCACTGCACTGGGACACCGCCCGCATGGCCGGGGTGGGCGCCGCCGTGCTCGCCCTGGTGCTGCGCGCGCCGTTCCTGTTGGTCGTCGTCGCCGCGGCCGGAACCACGGCCGCCCTGCGCGCCCTCGGAGTGGCCTAGGGCGTGTTCCGTGGATCATTCCGGGCTCGCGACCACCAGGCTGCCTCTCGCCGCGCCGATGAAGCTCGGACAGCCAACCCCGGGCGGGCCCCCGCTGTGCGAAGCTGCGGAGCCTGCGTAGCAGCGCACAGTAGGGGCAGCTTCACTCATCGTCTTGCGAGAGATTGCCTGGCGGCCGCTCGCATTGATCGGCGCGAGCGCCGAGTCAACCGAAAGCATCCACGGAACACGCCCTGGGCGCCCCCCGGAACGTCTCCGGGGGGCCGCCTCAGCGTCAGTCCGTCGAGTCGGCCGCGCCGAGTTCGTCCCGGACCTGCGCGAACGCCGCCACCGCCGCGCGGACGTCGTCCTCGCTGTGGGCCGCCGACAGCTGGACCCGGATACGGGCACGCCCCATGGGGACCACGGGATAGGAGAACGCCGTCACGTACACGCCCTTCTCCAGGAGGGCGGACGCCATCCTGGCCGCCTGGGCGGCGTCCCCGATCATCACGGGCACGATCGGGTGCTCGCCGTCCAGGACGTCGAAGCCCGCGGCGGTGATCGACTCCCGGAACAGCGCGGCGTTCCGGTTCAGCCGCGTCCTGAGGTCGTCGGCCTCGGAGAGCATGTCGAGCACGCGCAGGGAGGCACCGACGATCATCGGGGCGAGCGAGTTGGAGAAGAGGTACGGGCGCGACCGCTGCCGGAGGATCTCCACGATCTCGGCGTGTCCGGCCACGTACCCGCCGCTGGCGCCGCCGAGCGCCTTCCCGAGCGTTCCGGTCACGATGTCCACGCGGTCCTGGACGCCGAACAGCTCCGGCGTTCCCTGGCCGTTCGGCCCGACGAACCCGACGGCGTGGGAGTCGTCCACCATGACGAGCGCGTCGTGGCGCTCCGCCAGGTCGCAGATCTCGTCGAGCGGGGCGAGGTAGCCGTCCATCGAGAACACGCCGTCGGTGACGATGAGGCGGTGGCGCGCGTCCGCGGCCGCGATGAGCTGCTTCTCCAGGTCGACCATGTCCCGGTTCTTGTACCGGAACCTGGCCGCCTTGCTCAACCGGATGCCGTCGATGATGCTCGCGTGGTTCAGCTCGTCGGAGATCACCGCGTCCTCGGCGCTCAGGAGCGTCTCGAAGACGCCGCCGTTCGCGTCGAAGCACGAGCTGTACAGGATGGTGTCGTCGACCCGGAGGAACTCCGAGAGCCGTCGCTCCAGTCGCGCGTGCAGGTCCTGGGTCCCGCAGATGAACCGCACCGAGGCCATCCCGAAACCCGACTCGTCGAGCGCCCGCTTGGCGGCCTCGATCAGGTCGGGGTGGTCGGCGAGGCCCAGGTAGTTGTTCGAGCAGAAGTTGAGGACGGAGTCGTCACCGACGCTGATCCGCGCGGACTGGGGGCCGCTGATCAGCCGCTGGTCCTTGAAGAGCCCCGCCTCCCGGATGTCCTCGATTTCCCGCGTGAGATGGTCGCGCATCGCTGAGTACACGTCACTCCCCTACTGATTGCTGATCGTCGTTGTGGGCGGCCCCCGGCTGGGGGATCACCGGCGTGGTCCAGTCGAGCACGACCTTCCCGCACGCGCCGGTCGCGGCGACCTCGAACGCTTCCTCGTGCTGTTCGTAGCCGAACCGGTGGGTGATGACCGGGCTGATGTCGAGACCGTTCTCGAGCAGGACGGACATCGCGTACCAGGTGTCGAACATCTCCCGCCCGTAGATTCCCTTGAGCGTGAGCATCCGGGTCACCACGGTCGCGAGGTCGACGGAGACGTCGTCGGACGGCAGGCCGAGGACCGCGATACGACCGCCGGGGCTCATGCTGGAGATCGCCGAGGCGAGCGCCCTGGGCTGCCCCGACATCTCGAACGCGACGTCGAAGCCCTCCTTCATGTTGTTCGCCGACATGACGTCGGCCAGGTCCTCCCGTGAGACGTCCACGGCGATCGTCGCTCCCATGTCCCGGGCCAGCCCGAGGCGGTACGGGCTCAGGTCGGTCACGACGACGCTGCGCGCCCCCGCGTGGCGCGCGGTCGCCGCGGCCATGATCCCGATGGGGCCAGCCCCGGTGACCAGGACGTCCTCGTTCATGACGGGGAAGGACAGCGCCGTGTGCACGGCGTTGCCGAAGGGGTCGAAGATGGCGGCGACGTCGAGGTCGATCGGGATGCGGTGCACCCAGACGTTCGGCTCGGGGAGCACGACGTAGTCGGCGAACGCGCCGTTCGTGTTCACCCCCAGGCCGATCGTGCGGATGCACAGGTGGCGGCGGCCGGCTCGACAGTTGCGGCACTTGCCGCACACCAGGTGGCCCTCGCCGCTCACCAGGTCGCCGACCTTCACGTCGCTCACACCACCGCCGACGTCGACGACCTCACCGACGAACTCGTGTCCGAGCACGAGCGGCGGCTCGATCACGGACTCTGCCCAGTGGTCCCAGGCTCTGATGTGGAGGTCGGTCCCGCAGATTCCCGTGCGCAGGACCCTGATGAGCACCTCGCCGCGACCTATCTCGGGGTTCTTGACGTCCGCCAAGGTCAGCCCGGGTTCGCCGCGGAGTTTCGAAAGAGCCTTCATGACCCCGATCATCACGTACCGGATATCATTAAGTCCATCACGAAGACCTGTAGAGAACCTTCAAGCTTTGCTTCAAAGGAGATCGCGTGATCGACCCGCGCCGCCTGCGCGTTCTCCAGGCAGTCGCACTCCACGGCACGGTCACCGCCGCGGCGCGGTCGCTCTACCTGTCACCGTCGGCGGTGTCGCAGCAGCTGTCGGCGCTGGAGCGCGAGGTCGGCCTCGACCTCTTCGAACGCCACGGTCGCAACATCCGGCTGACCTCCCTGGGAACGGTCCTCGCGGGTTACGCCGTGCAGGTGTCAGCGATCCTGGAGCAGGCCGAGGCCGACCTGGCCGCGTCCGCGATCGGAGAGGTCGGCACGGTGAGTATCGCCGCCTTCCCGTCCGCGATCATCGAGGTCGTGGCACCCGCCCTCCGCGCGCTCCGGACCTCCGCTCCGCATCTGCGCGCGCACGTCACGGACGCGGAGGGCGCGGCGGCGCAGCGGCTCCTCGCGGAGGGTCACGTCGACGTCTCACTGTCCGTGGACTATCCCGAGGCGACGGTCTCGACCGTCCAGGAGTTCAGCCACGCCCGTCTGTACTCGGAGCCGTTGGACGCGCTGGTGCCCTCGGACAGCGACCTGGCCGCCAGCGCCCAGGTGTCACTGTCACGCCTGGCGGGCGAGGTGTGGATCACGCCGCTCCCGGGCAACCCCATCCACGACCTCACGCTCCTCGCGTGCCAGCAGGCGGGCTTCCAGCCGCGCGTCGAGTCGGTCTCGAACGACTTCCGCGCGGTCAGCGCGCTCGTGGGCGCAGGCCTCGGCATCGCGCTCGCCCCGCGGTCGGCGATAGCCGCCGTCGACCTGCCAGGCGTCAGCGTCGTCCCCCTGAGGGGACGACCGCCGAGGAGGCACGTGTTCGTCTCCGTGCGCCGTGGAACCGAGGGGCACCCCCTGGTGAACGCCGTCCTCAACGAACTGCACGACCACGCCAGCGCCCTCGAACCGCGCAGGGGCCGGTCGGCGGCACGGCACCTCGAACACGAGGGCGGGGGCCCCGCCTGACCGTTCGGACCACCGGGCACGCACCGGCGCGGGCGGGTTGGGACGGCTCGGGTGGAGTTGTCCACAGGCCGCGGCGCCCGGCCTTGACCGGCTCTGGGCCGCCTGCCAGAGTCAGCCGCATGTGTTCCGGGCCACACCCCTGCCCCGGGGCGCGCTGAGTGGACCTTGCGACGATGGAAGGACCCGCCTCCATGGCCCCTGCCGACCCACGTCCCCCCGCCGACACCGCCGCGCACGCGACGGTGTCGGTCCTGGCCGCCGCCGGGATCAGACGGTGCTACACCGTCCCAGGAGAGAGCTTCCTCGAACTGGCCGACGCCATCGACCAGCACCCGGAGATGGCCCTCGTCTCCACCCGGCACGAGGGCGGCGCCGCCTTCATGGCCGAGGCCGAGGCCAAGCTCACCGGTGTCCCCGCCGTGGCCGCCGCCACCCGGGGCCCCGGCGCGGCCAACCTGGCGGTGGGCGTGCACACCGCTATGCAGGACTCCACCCCGATGATCGTCTTCCTGGGACAGGCCGAGACCGAGCACCTGGGCCGGGAGGCCTTCCAGGAGGTGGACCTGACCGCCTTCTACGCGCCCATCACCAAGTGGTCGACCACCGTGCACCGGGCGGACCGGTTGGCGGAGGTGACCGCGCGCGCGGTCCGGATCGCCACCACCGGGCGGCCGGGCCCGGTGGCCATCGCCGTTCCGGGAGACCTCTTCGGGCAGAGGGTCGGCGCACCGCCCGCTCCGCGGGCCCCGCTGGTCCCCCGGCCGCCGCTGGGCGAGGGCGACCGCGACCGACTGGCCGCCTGGCTGGCCCGGGCGGTGCGCCCGGTGATCATCGCGGGCGGCGGGGCACGGGCCGCGCGCGAGGACCTCGTGCGCGTGGCCGAGCGGTACAGCGCCGGGGTGTACGCCGCCTGGCGCCGCCAGGACGTCTTCCCCAACGACCACCCGCTCTACCTCGGGCACCTGGGGCTGGGGGCGCCCAGCGCGGTGCTGGGCGCCCTCGCGGACGCCGACGCGGTCCTGGTGGTGGGCTGCCGGATGAGTGAGACCACCACCCAGGGGTACCGGCTGCCCGAGTCGGACGGCCGCACCAGGGTGGCGCAGATCGACATCGACCCCGCGCAGGTGGGCGCTACCAAGGACGTGTGGCTCGGCGCGGTGGCCGACTCCGGCGAGGCGCTGCGCGCCCTGGCGGAGGCCCCGGTCAAGGTGCCCTACCGGGACTGGAGCGCGGCACGCCGACTCTGGGTGGAGAGCGCCACCGTCCCACCGGAGGCCGAACGGCACAGCGGACCGCGCATGCACCCGTGGTCGGTGATCGCGGGCATGCGCGAGGCCCTGCCCGAGGACGCCCTGATCACCAACGACGCGGGCAACTTCGCCTCCTTCCTGCACCGGGGCTGGTGGTACCGGCACGCGGACACCCAGCTGGCGCCGACCAGCGGAGCCATGGGCTACGCGGTGCCCGCCGCCGTGGCCGCCAAGCTCGCCGCCCCCGGGCGGACGGTGGTGGCGGTGGCCGGGGACGGCGGCGCTTTGATGACCGGGCAGGAGCTGGAGACGGCGGTGCGCCACGGCGCTGCGATCACGGTGGTGGTGTTCCAGAACGGGCTCTACGGCACGATCGCCATGCACCAGGCCCGCGAGCTGGGCAGACTCGCGGGGACGGAGATCAGCGGCCCCCTGGACCTGGCCGGGTACGCCCGCGCGTTGGGGGCCCGGGGCGCCACCGTGCACACCCGTGAGGAGCTGGAGAAGGCCCTGTCCGAGGCCGTGGGCGCGGACCTGCCCACCCTGGTGGACGTGCGCACCGATCCGGAGGTGATCAGCCCGACCGCCACCATGACGGACCTGCTCGGCGACGCCTGAGCGGTGGGGCGTCCCGCGGGCCGCCCCACCGGTTCAGTCCGCGTAGGCCGCGGCCGCCTCGCGCAGGGCCCTGACCACGGCCCTGATGGCCGGGCGCCGGGAGGCGTCGGTACGCCAGAACACGTAGACCTGGCGGACCATCGCGGGCTGCACCGGGACCACCGTCACCCCCTCGGGCACGGGGCCCCGGCCCAGGCGCGGCATGACGGCGGCGCCGATCCCCGCGGCGATCAGGGCCAGCTTGGTCTGGTGCTCCTCCACGGAGTGGATGACGTGGGGTTCGGCCCCGCGCCCCCGGATGATGTCGTGCAGCCAGTCGTCGCAGATGGACCCCTTGGTCCAGCTGATCCACGGCAGGTCCAGGATCTCGTCAAGCTCCAGGATCTCCCGATGGGCCAGGGGGTGGTCCGAGGGCAGCGCGATGTCACCGACGTCCTCCATGAGGGAGGCGCGCGTCATCCCCTGGGGCAGTTGCAGGGGCGCCCCCATCCAGTCCACGACCAGGGCCAGGTCGGCGTCGCCGCGCGCCATGGCCGGGACGCTCTCCTGCGGTTCGTCCTCGTGCAGTTCCACCCTGAGACCCGGGTGGGCCTCACGCAGGGCGGGAAGGGCGGCGGGCAGCAGTCCACGCACGGCCGTGGGGGTGGCGGACAGGCGCAGGTGGCCGGTGACCTCGCCCCGGTGGGCCTCCAGGTCGGCCTCGGCGCGGTGGACCAGGCTCAGGATGCGGGAGGTGTGTTCCACGAGGAGCTCGGCGGCGTCCGTGAGGCGCACGCCCCGCCCGTTGCGCTCGACCAGGGGTTGGCCGACCTCGCGTTCGAGCTTGGTCAGCTGCTGTGAGACGGCGGAGTTGGTGACGTGCAGGGCCTGGGAGGCCGCGCTGAGGGACCCGTGGGCGGCGATGGCGTGCAGGACCCGGAGGCGGTCGACACTGAGCATGTAAGCAACGCTAAGCCATGGGTTTAGAGATACGAAGTAGACCTAAGGGATCGTGCACAGATAGAAACATCCCATGTCCACTCTTCCCGACGCCGTCGCCTCCGTCCCGTCGGCCGTCGCACCCCGACGAACCCCGCTCCTGAACTGGCGTGCCAAGTTCGTGCTGCTCGCGCTCATCTGGGGCATGAGCTTCGTCCTCCTCCGGGTCGGCGCGGAGGTCCTCGCCCCGCTCCAGCTCGCCCTGGGCCGCATGGGTACCGGGGCCCTGGCCCTGCTCGCGATCCTGTTCCTGACCCGTGGACGACTCCCCTCCTCACCCCGGCTGTGGGGACACGTGTTCGTGGCCGCCCTGCTGCTGAACACCGTCCCGTTCACCCTGTTCGGGTACGCGGCCCAGCTCATCCCCTCCGCACTCATGGGCATCGTCAACGCCGCCACCCCGCTCTTCGGCGTGGTGTTCGCCATGCTGATCCTCACCGACGAACGACCCGACCGGACCCGCCTCCTCGGCCTGGGCATCGGCTTCCTCGGGGTCCTCACCGTCTTCGGCGTCTGGAACTCCCTGGGCCGCGTCGACGCCTCCGACGAGGAGGCTCTGCTCGGCATGCTCCTGGTGGTGGGCGCCACCGTCTGCTACGGGATCGGCACCCCCTACCTGCGCCGGTTCGTGGCGGGAAGCCCGCACACGGCGCTGGAGTTGAGCTCGCTCCAGATGCTGCTGGGAACCCTGCCCCTGCTGGTGCTGGCTCCGCTGTTCACCGGGGTCCCCACCGAGCTCACCTGGCGGGCCGCCCTCGCCGTGACCGCCCTGGGCGTGTTCGGCACCGGGTTCGCCTACATCCTCAACTACGCGATCGTCCGGGCCGCGGGCGCGACGGTGGCCACCACCGTCACCTACGTCGTCCCGGTGGTCGCCGTCACCGCCGGAGTCCTGCTGCTCGGTGAGACCCTGACCTGGAACCAGCCGCTGGGGGCCCTCGTGATCATCCTCGGCGCGGCGCTGTGCCAGCGGGTCCTGCACGTCCGCCGCCCGGCCCCGGTGGGGCAGGACGGCGGAGGGGCCTGACGAGGGGCGGGGGCCGGGGCCCACGCTGTGCGAGGCCGCGGAGCTCACGTAGCGGCGCGCAGGAGGGGCGGCCTCGCTCCTGGTCTCGCGAGAGATCGCCCGGATGGCCGCTGGCCTCAACGGTGGCTCCGCCGCCATCGGCGAAGCCCCGAGAGACACGGCCTAGTCCTCGCGGAGCAGCTCCACGGCGGCGCTCAGGTCGTCGGGGTAGGGGCTCGAGAACTCCACCGGGCGGTGCTCGGTGGGGTGGTCGAAGCCCAGACGCACCGCGTGCAGCCACTGCCTCCTGACCCCCAGCCGTTCGGCGAGGGTCGGGTCGGCGCCGTACAGGTGGTCACCCACGCACGGGTGGCGCAGCGCGGCCATGTGCACCCGGATCTGGTGGGTGCGGCCCGTCTCCAGCTTGATCTCCAGCAGGCTCGCGGCCCGGAAGGCCTCCTGGGTGTCGTAGTGCGTCACCGAGGGGCGCCCGCCCGCGACCACGGCCCAGCGTCCGTCACCGGCCGGGTGTCGGTCGATCGGGGCGTCGACCGTGCCGCGCAGCGGGTCGGGGTGTCCCTGGACCAGCGTGTGGTAGCGCTTGTCCACGGTGCGCTCCTTGAACGCCCGCTTGAGCACGCTGTAGGCGGTCTCGCTCTTCGCCACGACCATCAGGCCGGTGGTGTTCGCGTCCAGCCGGTGCACGATGCCCTGGCGCTCGGCGGCGCCGCTGGTGGCCAGCTGCACGCCGGAGGCCAGCAGACCCTCCAGCACGCTGGGGCCGGTCCAGCCGACCGTGGGGTGCGCGACCACGCCCACCGGCTTGTCCACCACGATGATGTCCGCGTCCTCGTGCACGATCCGCATGCCCGGGACCGCCTCGGCCCGGGGCACCGGGGCGGTGGGCGGCGGCGGGAGGGTGACCTCCAGCCAGGCACCGGCACTCACCCGGTCGGACTTGGCCGCCTCGGCGCCGTCGAGGAGGACCCCGCCGTCCCCGATGATCTCGGCCGCGCGGGTCCGGGAGAGCCCGAACATCCGCGCGATGGCGGCGTCGAGCCGGTCGCCCTCGAGCCCGTCAGGGACGGGCAGGCTCCGGGTGTCGCTCATGCGCCCTTCCCTTCGTCGTTGTCGTCGTTGTCCTTCGCAGCGCCCTCGTCGGGCCCGGCACCCTCGTCCTCGGCCCTCGTCCCGTCCAGGTTGAGCCCCTTGAACGTGAGCGCCACCACCAGGCAGGCCCCGACCACCACGCAGGAGTCGGCCACGTTGAAGACCGGGAAGGTCCCGACGCTGATGAAGTCGACGACAGCGCCCGTCCCGGGCGTCTCGCCCCGGAAGTAGCGGTCGACGAGGTTTCCGGCGGCGCCGCCCATCATCAGGCCGAGCGTCGCGCCCCACCACAGGCTGCGCACACGCCAGCCGATCCAGGCGATCGCGAGGACCACGACGGTGGCGATGGCGGTGAACACCCACGTGTAGCCGGTACCGAGCGAGAACGCGGCACCGGTGTTGTAGACCAGGGTGAACTGGACGAATTCGCCGACGACGTCGAGCCGCTCGCCCGGGGAGAAGGCGGCCAGCACCCACTCCTTGGTGAGGAAGTCGACGACGATCGCGGTGAGCGCGACCACCAACAGGAGTACGTACCTGCGCGGCCGGGCAACGGTGTTGTCGGTCGTGGTCATGTTGCTGTCCCCGGAGGGCTCTACCTCAGTCAGCGACGCTCCTCGCGCTGTTTGCAGGTGACGCACAGGGTGGCGCGCGGAAAGGCCTGTAGACGCGCCTTACCGATGGCCTGGCCGCATGACTCACAGACCCCGTAGGTCCCCGCGTCCATCCGTTCGATCGCCCGCTCGCTCTTGGCGAGCAGGTCACGAGTATTGTAGGCCAACGCCAGATCGTGTTCGCGCTGGAAGGTCTTGGCCCCGACGTCGGCGGGGTCGTCCCCCGCGCCCTCGACCGGATCGGTGAGCCGCTCCGCGAGCTCCTTCTCGCCGTCCCGCAGTTCCTCGCGCTGGGCCGCGATCTCGCCCTCCAGCTGCTTCCGGACCTCCGCGAGCTCCCCCGACGTCCAGGGCTCCTCGCCCGGTCGCACCGGCAGCGCCGCCGCCTCGGTGGCCTTCATCGCACTCCCCCTCCACGTGCACCACGGCCTCCGCACCCCACCTGAACTGGGGTTCTCCCCTTCGGAACGGCCGTGAGTGGTGCCGTGAGCCTAGGCAATACCCCGGCCCATGGCAACGATCCCGACGGTGCGGTGCGGGAGGTCGGCGCGGCTCACTCGGCCACGGCGAACCCGCCGTAGTCCTCAGCGAGCAGCAGCAGGTGGGGCTCGTCGAAAACCGCCGAGCCGCCGTGCGGTCCGGTCAGCACCTCGATCACCCAGTCGACGTCCTCGGCGTCGTCCTCCCCCGCGAGCATGTCCCGGTACACCCGGCACGGCTCGTAGCCCTGCTCCAGCAGCTGCTCCGCGAGCTCCTCCGCGTCGTCGCGGTCGGGCAGGGTCACCAGTACCGCGCCCCGTGTCCGCTCCGCCATGGCCGCACCCCCACCTAAAGCGCGGCGCGCCTGGCCGCACTGCGTTATCCTGAAGTCGTGTCGATGGGGACGAGTAACGCTGGCCCCGACCGGACGGACACAGCCTAGAGGGGGCTGGACCGCCCAAGCGACCCGGGGACGGTGCGAGCCCGGGGGCAACGACCAGCGCGAAGATCACCCCGGAGCCGCCGGAAGAACGGGCCGCGCACAGCGCGCACCCCAGTAGAACCGGCACGAACCCAACGAAGTGGGACCCGCCACCGACCGCCCAGCGGACTCGGACGCGGCTCCAAGGAGGGTGGTACCGCGGGGCTCGGCCTCGTCCCTCCGTCAGGAACACCCCTGATGGAGAAAGGTACGACGGTGACCGACGACCCCCGGCCCGAATCCCGCGCGCTGCCCCAGCTGCCCGCTCAGATCGACCTGCCCGCGACGGAGCGCGAGATCCTCGGCCGCTGGTCGAAGGAGAACGTCTTCCAGCGCTCGCTCGACCAGACGCGCGGCAACGAGAACTGGGTCTTCTACGAGGGCCCGCCCACCGCGAACGGCCAGCCCGGCGTGCACCACGTCGAGGCCCGCGCCTTCAAGGACGTCTTCCCGCGCTTTCGCACCATGCGTGGCTACCACGTGGACCGCAAGGCGGGCTGGGACTGCCACGGCCTGCCGGTCGAGGTCGCCGTGGAGAAGGAACTCGGCCTGAGCGGCAAGAAGGACATCGAGGCCTTCGGCATCGCCGAGTTCAACCAGCGCTGCCGCGAGTCCGTCCTGCGCAACGTCGACGCGTTCACCTCCATGACCGAGCGCATGGGCTACTGGGTCAACATGGACGACGCCTACCGCACCATGGACCCGCAGTACGTGGAGTCCGTCTGGTGGGCGCTCAAGCAGATCTGGGACCGGGAGCTGCTGGTCCGCGACTACCGGATCAGCCCCTACTGCCCCCGCTGCGGCACGACGCTCTCCGACCACGAGCTGGCGCAGGGCTACGAGACCGTCACCGACCCGTCGGTGTACGTGCGCTTCCCCGTCACCTCGGGGCCGCTGGCCGCTCCCGAGCACCCGACCTCGCTGCTGGTGTGGACCACGACCCCGTGGACCCTGGTGTCCAACACCGCCGTGGCCGTGCACCCGGACGTCCGGTACGTGGTGGCCACCAACGGCGACGAGCGGCTCGTGGTCGCGGAGCCGCTGTTCGAGAAGGTCCTCGGAGAGGGCTGGGAGCTCACCGGTGAGAGCTTCGAGGGGGACGAGATGGAGCGGTGGACCTACCAGCGCCCCTTCGACCTCGTGCCCTTCGACGAGCCCGCGCACTACGTGGTGCTCGCGGACTACGTCACCGTCGAGGACGGCACCGGTCTGGTCCACCAGTCCCCCGCCTTCGGCGCCGACGACATGCTGGTCTGCCGCTCCTACGGCCTGCCCGTGGTCAACCCGGTCCGCCCGGACGGCACCTTCGAGGCCGACCTCCCCCTCGTGGGCGGCGTGTTCTTCAAGGAGGCCGACAAGACGCTGGTCCGCGACCTCAAGGACCGCGGCCTGCTCTTCCGCCACCTGAACTACGAGCACTCCTACCCGCACTGCTGGCGCTGCCACACCGCGCTGCTCTACTACGCGGTCCCGTCCTGGTACATCCGCACCACCGCCGTCAAGGACGAGCTCCTCGCGCAGAACGACCGCACCAACTGGGTGCCGGAGAACGTCAAGGAGGGCCGCTTCGGGGAGTGGCTGCGCGGCAACGTCGACTGGGCGCTGTCCCGCAACCGCTACTGGGGCACGCCGCTGCCGATCTGGGAGTTCCCCGACGGCCGCCAGATCTGCGTGGGCTCCCTGGAGGAGCTGAGCGAGCTCAGCGGCCAGGACCTGTCCAACCTGGACCCGCACCGGCCCTACGTCGACGACATCGTCATCCCCGACCCCGACGCGGACCCGTCACTGCCCGAGGAGCAGCGGGTGGCCCGCCGCGTTCCCGAGGTCATCGACGCCTGGTTCGACTCCGGCTCCATGCCGTTCGCCCAGTGGGGCGCGCCGCACCAGAACAAGGAGACCTTCGAGGAGAACTTCCCCGCGCAGTACATCTCCGAGGCCATCGACCAGACCCGCGGCTGGTTCTACTCGCTGCTCGCGGTGAGCACCCTGGTGTTCGGCCGCAACTCGTTCGAGAACGTGGTCGTGCTCGGCCACATCCTCGCCGAGGACGGCCGCAAGATGAGCAAGCACCTGGGCAACGTCATGGAGCCCATCGCGGTGATGGACCGGCACGGCGCCGACGCCCTGCGCTGGTTCATGCTGGCCAGCGGCTCGCCGTGGACGGCCCGCCGGGTCGGCCACGCCGCCCTTGAGGAGATCGTCCGGAAGGTGCTGCTGACCTACTACAGCACCACGTCGTTCCTCACCCTCTACGCCAACGCCGGTGAGGGCTGGGACCACTCGAAGCTGGCCGACGCGCCCGCCCCGCAGGACCGGCCGGTGCTGGACCGCTGGCTGCTGTCGGAGCTGAACGAGGTCGTCCGGGACGTCACGAAGGCGATGGAGGAGTTCGACACGACCGGGGCCGGGCGACGCCTGACCGCGTTCGTGGACGACGTCTCCAACTGGTACGTCCGCCGTTCCCGCCGCCGGTTCTGGGGCGGAGCCGACACTCCCGAGGGCGCGGCCGCCTTCGCGACGCTGTTCGAGGCCCTGGAGACCGTCACCCTGCTGATGGCTCCGATCGTCCCCTTCCTGACCGATCACGTGTGGTCGGCGCTGCGCCGCCCGGAGGCCGCCGAATCGGTGCACCTGGCCTCCTGGCCGCAGGTGAACGAGGACCTGATCGACGCCGAGCTGTCCAGGAACATGGCGCTCACCCGCCGTCTGGTGGAGCTGGGCCGGTCCGCGCGGGTCGACTCCGCGATGCGTACCCGTCAGCCGCTGGCCCGCGCCCTGGTGGGCGCTCCGGGCTTCTCGGACCTGCCGGAGCAGCTGCGCGCCCAGGTGGCCGAGGAACTCAACGTGGCCGGGCTGGACGCGCTGTCGTCGGTCGGCGGCGACCTCGTGGACTACGTGGTCAAGCCGAACTTCCGCGCACTGGGCAAGCGGTTCGCCAAGCGGACGCCGCTGGTGGCCAAGGCCATCCAGGCCGCCGACCCGGCCGCCCTGGTCGCGCAGGTCCGTGACACCGGCTGGGCGCAGGTGCGGGTCGAGGACGAGCCGGTCGAGGTCAACGCCGACGAGGTGCTGGTGACCGAGCAGCCCCGCGAGGGCTGGGCGGTGGCCTCCGAGGGCGGTGAGACCGTGGCCCTGGACCTGGAGCTGACCCCGGAGCTGCGTCGCGCGGGTCTGGCCCGCGAGATGGTCCGGATGCTCCAGGAGGCCCGGAAGAACAGCGGCCTGGACGTGTCCGACCGGATCCACGTGTGGTGGTCGACGGGCGACGAGTCGATCCGTCAGGCGCTCACCGAGCACGGTCAGCTGATCGCCGGTGAGGTGCTCGCCGACGCCTTCGTGGCCGGTACGTCCGAGGACGCGCCGCACTCGGCCGAGTCGGAGGAGTTCGACGTGGTCTTCGGCTTCCGCCGCGCCTGACCCGTCACGTCCCAGGGACGGCGAAGGGCCCCGCTCGCGCTGAGCGGGGCCCTCTCGTGTTCAGGGGTCAGGCGCTGTAGGAGGGGTTGCTCTCCTTGGCGCTCTCGGAGTCCTCGGCCCGGTCCTCGGTGGGTGCGGAGCTCCCGGCGTCCTCGAACGCGGGGGTCTCGGTCGGGGCGGCCTCGTCGGACCCGTGGCGAACCGGTTCGGTCACGCTCTCCCGGGTCTCGTCCGGAAGGGCGTTCGGTTCCTCGGGAACGTCGGTGTCCTCGGCCCGGGTGTCCTCGCCGGGCTCGACCTCTTCGGCGTGAGGCTTCTCCGAGAACGGAGGCCCCTCGTCGGGGGCCGTGGCCCGGTCTGCCGGGGCGTCCCCATCGGGACCACCGTCGACCGGCTCCACCTCCTGAGGGCCCTCGGGGATCGAGGCGTCCTTCTCGGAGTCCGTGTCCTGGTCGTCCGGGGCGTCCTCGACCGGAGCGATCTCGTCACCGTGGAGCGTCTCCGGGGATCTTCGGTCATCCTCCGAGACAGCGTCCTGGTCGTCCCGGACGGCCTCACCGGACGGTCCGTCGACCGGAGCGATCTCGTCACCGTGGAGCGTCTCCGGGGATCTTCGGTCATCCTCCGAGACAGCGTCCTGGTCGTCCCGGACGGCCTCACCGGACGGTCCGTCGACCGGCTCGATCCCGTGAGGGGCCTCCGGGGACACGTGTTCCTCCGCCGGGACAGCGTCCTGGCCGTCCTGGGTGTCCTCACCGGACGGTCCGTGGACCGTCTCGTCCTGACGGGCCGCCTCCGTCGGGGCCGTCTCCCCGGCCTCGGTGTCCTGATCGGGCTCGGGGGCATTGTCCGGCGTGTCGAGGAGGGCCGCGTAGGCGACGGCCTCCTCGTCGTCCACGGGGGCCGCGTCCTCGCGGACCCGCTCCTGCGCCGACGCCTCGTCGCTCTCGGGAGGCGACGGTTCCTCCCTGGCGGTGGTCTCTTCCGTCGCGGTCCTCTCGACCGCCTCCCGCTCGGGCTCCGTGGCGGGCTCGGCCTCGGCCACGGCCTCCGGGGGGTGCTCCTCCGCGACCACGGGTTCCGGCGCCGCCTCGACCTCGGTCGGGTCCGGCGCGTCCTCGTGGAGCGCCTCCGGCTCGGGGGGCCTCTCGTCCCGCGGGGACACGTCCGATCCGTCGGGTTCGGGGACGGTCTCGGCTCTCTCGGAGTCCTCTGCCGACTGCGGCGCCGTCTCCGGCTCGACGGCCGGCTCCGGCCAGCTCCCCATGGTGGGGGTCTGCCAGCGGGGAACCTCGAACTCCGCTTCCTCCTCGTTCTCCTCGGCCGCCGCGACACGCGGCTCGCCGGGCTCGTGCCCCGGGGGCACGGGGGGCTCCGTGACGGCGGATTCCCGCACCGGCTGCGGAGCCGGTGCGGGTACGCGCCTGGAGTGCTCCGGTTCCCACTGTGTGACCGGTACCGTGTCGGCCGCCGTCGCGGCGGCCACCACGGGGACGGACGACTTCCCCAAACCGTCCGTCCGTGCCGTGTCCGATCCGCTCCCACCGAACCGTCCCTGGACCAGCGCGCCCAACAACAGGAGGACGCTCAAGCCGCCGAGTCCCAGGGCGATGTACACCAGGGTGGGCTCAGCGAGCACCAGGGCTGCCGCGATGACGACGAGGGCCGCCAGTACCGCCACGGTGGCGAGGAGGCTAAGGATCACGGGTCGACCAGGGCCTTTACACGTGTGGAGCCGGAGTTTTCAGTTGTTCGGAGCCGCGGTCGCTGACGGGTCAGCGACGCTCGTGAGGGGCCTCACCCGGGTGGAAACCACCGTGCTGGGCGGGCTCGGGCTGACCGAACGGGCTGCCGCCGGGGCCGTGCTGCTGGAGCGCGGGGGTCCCACCGGACTGGGGGGCCATCGTCTGGAACCCACCCGTGGTGTTCGGGTTGGGCTCGATGGACTTGCCCTCCTCGTTGAGCTCGCGCAGCTGACGCTCGAAGTAGTCCTTGAGACGGCTGCGGTACTCGCGCTCGAAGTCCTTGAGCACGTTGACCTTGTGCTCCAGCTCCTCGCGCTGCTGGACCAGGCTGCCCATGACCTGACGGTGGCGCTCCTGCGCGTCACGGTCGAGGTTCTCGGAGCGGGCCCGGGCCTCACCGATGATCTGGTCGGCCTGGCGGCGCGCCTTGCCGAGGATGTCCTCGGACTCGTGGCGGGCGCGGCCGAGGGTCTCGTCCGCCTCACGGCGGGCGTCGGAGATCGCCTGGTCGGCGGTCTGCTGGGCGAGCGCCAGGACGCGGGCGGCCGTGTCCATGTTCTCCTCGCCACCCATGGCGAGGTTGGCGCCGGTCATGCCCATCTGCGGCTGCGGCGCCGGCGGCTGGGGCTGCGGCTCGACGGGCTGCTGCGCCTGGACGGGCTCCGGGCGCATCTGCTCCATCTGCTGCGGAGCCTCGGGGGCCTGCTCCTGCTGCTGGAAGTCCTGCATACCGGCGTTGGGGACCTTGCCCCTCAGGCACTCGGCCAGCTTGCCGCGCAGTTCCTCGTTCTCCTGGATGAGGCGGTCCAGCTCGGACTCGACCTCGTCGAGAAAGGCGTCGACCTCTTCTTCGTCGTACCCCGGCCGGAGCCGGGTGGTACTGAACTGCTTGTTCCGCACATCAGCGGGTGTCAGCGGCATGTTCGTCTCCTTGGCGCGCTTGGAGTCTGTCCGTAGGGACGCTACCTGATCGTGACCTTACGGCAATCCAGATCATGACCAAGACCACATATCGGAATCCGGGGCGTCTTTTCCGCCCGCGATCCCCTACGCGAAGCTTGCCATCATGCCCCTCAGAATGCTCTGAAGGATGATCACGGCGAAGAAGAGAATCAGCACACTCAGGTCGAGTGCGACGCTTCCCAGCCGGATCGGCTTGATGAACCTGCGTAGGAACCTCAGTGGCGGGTCGGTGATCGTGTACACGATCTCGGCGAGCACGAGCACGAACCCGGTCGGCCGCCAGGTCCTGGAGAAGGACATCACCATCTCCAACACCACCCGCGCTATCAGCACGAAGACAAACAGCTGAAGCAGAAGCAGCAGCACGTACAGGACCATACTCACGGTCGTTCCCCGACCCAATCTCTGGACAAATGTGATGATCTAGCTCTGATTGAAGAACCCTCGCTCGGCGATCCGCGCCTTGTCTTCGGCGGTCACCTCGACGTTGGCCGGGGACAGCAGGAACACCTTGTTGGTCACGCGTTCGATACTGCCATGGAGACCGAAGATCAGACCAGCCGCGAAGTCGACGAGACGCTTCGCGTCGCTGTCGACCATCTCGGTCAGGTTCATGATCACCGGTGTACCTTCCCGGAAGTGCTCTCCGATCGTACGCGCCTCGTTGTAGGTGCGTGGATGGAGCGTGGTGATCCGAGCGAGGTCGGCGGTTGAGGCTGTCGTGGTCGTTCCACCGCGCCGTTCACCCGTTCCCAGGTAGTCGCCGGTGTCCGTCACAGCGTCGCCTCGTGTTTCCTCGCCCCGTGGAGTGTCGGCGTCGCGGTCACGCTGCTCCTCCACGCCCTCGTCGAAATCGTCGAACTCATCATATTCGTCCGCATAGCGGTGATCGTAACGGTCGTCCTCCACGAGGCCGAGGTAGACCGCCATCTTGCGCATCGCGCCGGCCATCTCATGTCCTCCGTCGTCCCCGCGGCGTTCTCACCGCAGCCGACTCCTCCGTCGTTTCCGGCCCCTGCGCCCCGCCTCAGCGGGGTGTTCGTCCATTCGGGCGAACGCCACAGACGGGCCCCAAGGTCTATGTGGGGACATTACCCCACGATCGGTCCCCGAGCGCCAAGCAACGCCGTGCCGAGTCGCAGGTGTGTCGCGCCTCTTCCGATCGCGGCCTCCAGGTCCCCGCTCATCCCCGCGGAGATCACCGTCGCCTGAGGGTAGCGATCCCGAATCCGCGCCGCCACCTCGTCGAGGACCGCGAAGGCCGCGTCGGGGTCGCCGCCGAGCGGGGCCACGGCCATCACTCCCCCGAGGGTGAGCGCCTCGTGCGCGTCGATGCTCTCCGCGAGCGCCGGCGCGTCGGCCGGGTCCACGCCGCCGCGCGGACCGATCACCCCCGCCTGGGAGTCGGCGTCCAGGTTGACCTGCACCAGACAGGTCAGACGCCGTTCGGCGGCGGCGGCCCGGTCCCCCAGGGCCCGGGCCAGCTTCGCCCGGTCCACCGAGTGCACCACGTCGGCGTAGGAGGCCACGGAACGCGCCTTGTTGGTCTGGAGCTGGCCCACGAAGTGCCAGGTCAGGCCGAGGTCAGCGGTCTCCGCCGCCTTCGGGGCCGCCTCCTGGTCGCGGTTCTCCCCGACGTCGTTGACACCGAGCGAGGCGAGAATACGCACATCACTGGCCGGATAGGTCTTGGTCACGCCGATCAGGGACACCTCCGAGGGATCGCGGTCGGCCCTGTGACAGGCCGCCTCGATCCTGGCCCGCGCGGCCGTGAGGTTGGCGCGGATCTGCTCGGTGCGCTCGCGGTCGGTCTCTGACACGGTCGTTCGTTCCTTCTGGTGTCGGTGGGGCGGCGCGTGACCGGAACCGGCCGTGGGAGTCGGCGCGGTCGGGCGGGTCGGAGGGTCAGGTGCGCCAGAGGAAGGAGGCGAACCGGCCGGTGGGCGCGTCGCCCCGGTGGGAGAAGAGTTCGGGGCTCTCCAGGGTGCAGCGGCCGTCGGTGACGATGTCGGTGACACCCGCCCGGCGCAGCTGGGCGGTGACGGCGGCGACCATGTCGACGCCCGTGGTGCTCCGGCGTGTCGTGGAGGCGGCCTCGGGGGTCCGCGCCGCGGTCTGGGCCTGGAGCTCGGGAGGGACCTCGTAGCAGCTGCCGCAGATGGCGGGGCCGAGGAAGACGGTGACGTGTGCGGGGGTGGCGCCCTGGGCGACCATCGTGTCGACCAGGTTGACCGCGACCCCGTTCGCGGTGCCCAGACGGCCCGAGTGGGCCGCCCCCAGCACTCCGGCGCGGGTGTCGGCGGCGAGCACCGGCAGGCAGTCGGCGGCCATCGAGGCCAGGACCAGGTCCGATCGGGTGGTGACCACGCCGTCGCAGGTACCGACCCCGCCGGGTTCGGTCGCCACGAGCACGTCGGCGCTGTGCACCTGGTTCATCCACACGACACGCTCGACGTCGAACCCGCACTCCTCGGCGGCACGACGACGGTTGGCGGTGACCGCCTCCCGGGTGTCGCCGGTGCCCAGTCCGAGGTTGAGCGAGTCGTACGGTGCCGGGCTCACGCCGCCCTTGCGTTCGGTGACGGCGGCACGGACACCGTGCCCCAGGTCGATGACGTTGCCCATCGGTGCGACGTGGTCCTTCCCTCTGCCCCGGGGGAGGAGGAGTGACGGCGGGCGGATCGCCCCCGCCGTCCTCCGCCGCGCCCCACCGAGGGCGGCGACGGCCCCGCCGCAGATGGGTCGGGGCCGCTGACACGTCGATGGTACCGGGATGGTGCGGGACTACTTGAGGAACTCCGGGACGTCCAGGTCGTCGGGGTCGTCGAAGATGACCCGGCGACGCGGCGTGGGAACCTCGCTCCGACGCTCGGAGGCCTCCGACACCGCGTGGATGTGGTTCGCCTGCTCCTCCGGCTCGGTGTCCTCGGGCTCCGGGGCGACGGTCTCCTCCGCCTGAACCGACGGCGTCGGCTCCTGCTCGACCGGCTCGGGCTCGCCGTGCGAGACCGGGTAGCCGTTGCCCAGGGCGGGCTCGGCCGGGGCCTGGACCTGCTGGGGCTCGGGCTGGACCGGTTCCGGGGTCACCGTGGGCTGCACCGGCGGCATCGCGGGCCGGGGAGCCTCCTGCACCGGCTGGGCCGGGCGGGACGGAGCGATCCACGGCATGCTGGTGGCCGGCGCCCCGCTCGCGTCCGTGCCGGGGGGCGTCGCCTTCGCGGACGACTCCTCCCTGCCGGACGTGATGCCTGCCGTGGGGGCGACGGCCTCAGGAGGGTCCACCGGCTGGCGCTCCCGTGTGACGGAGCCGGACACCTCGGGCTCGTCGAAGCCCGCCGCGATCACGGTGACACGGACCTCGTCACCCAGGGCGTCGTCGATGACGGCGCCGAAGATGATGTTGGCCTCGGGCGCCGCCGAGTTGGCGACCAGCTGTGCCGCCTCGTTGATCTCGAACAGTCCGAGGTCGGAGCCGCCCTGGATGGACAGCAGCACACCGTGGGCGCCGTCGATGCTCGCTTCCAGCAGTGGTGAGGAGATCGCCAGTTCGGCCGCGGCGACGGCCCTGTCGTCCCCTCTCGCTGATCCGATTCCCATCAGCGCCGATCCGGCCCCGGACATGACCGACTTGACGTCGGCGAAGTCCAGGTTGATCAGGCCCGGCGTGGTGATCAGGTCGGTGATGCCCTGGACACCGGACAGCAGGACCTGGTCGGCCGCCTTGAAGGCGTCCAGGACGCTGACCTGGCGGTCCGAGATGGACAGCAGTCGGTCGTTCGGGATGACGATGAGGGTGTCGACCTCCTCACGGAGCATCGCTATCCCCGACTCGGCCTGGGTCGCGCGCCGCTTGCCCTCGAAACCGAAGGGGCGGGTGACCACACCGATGGTGAGCGCGCCGAGGGAGCGGGCGATGTTGGCGACGACCGGGGCTCCCCCCGTACCGGTGCCACCGCCCTCACCAGCCGTGACGAAGACCATGTCGGCCCCCTTGAGGACCTCCTCGATCTCCTCGCGGTGGTCTTCGGCGGCCTTGCGGCCGACATCGGGGTTGGCGCCTGCGCCAAGGCCACGGGTGAGCTCACGGCCGACGTCGAGCTTGACGTCCGCGTCGCTCATCAGCAGCGCTTGGGCATCGGTATTGATCGCGATGAACTCGACGCCCTTGAGCCCCTCTTCGATCATTCGGTTGACGGCGTTGACACCGCCGCCGCCGATACCGACGACTTTGATGACCGCGAGGTAGTTCTGCGGTGCTGCCACGACGAGGGGCCTTTCCGCTCGCATACGCCGTTCCGTCTCCGCGTCCGCTGGCCCTGGGGTCAGCGGGTGCGCCGGCGGTCCGGCATCCGGTTCTACAGTGTGCGTTTCGGGTACCCTCGCACAGCGCCCGGAGGCGACCGTGTGTGGGAGACCCGGGGCCACCGAAGACCGTTCTCGAACGGTTCCCGTGTACCCCTGAAAGCGTGTCTTACTGCGTTGTTGACGTTGGTTGTGCTTCCCGACAGTAAGCGGACCGTCGGGTGCGAGCAACCGGTGACGACTTCAGCCTAACGGCGTATAACGCGAGGAAGCGAAGTGCGCACTCGGCGCGTCGCGTCTGGAATGTCCTCGTGAGGGATTCGGTTCGCGGTGTCGAGCTCCCACTCGTACCCTCTGTCCCCACTCGCGCCTCTTGACCTGACTCCTGCGTGAGTATCCCGTTCCTTGGGACCCGCTTCACCGGACGATGGCGAGGTCGGGGGTTCCGACGTCGTAGACACGCCCCGCCTCGGGCGGGTGCTCGCGCATCAGCACGCGCAGCACCGCGCTCTTCGAGGCGGTGTCCCGCGCGTCGCCCCACTCCACGACCGACCCGTCACCGAGTTCCACGGTGATGTCGTCGGTGTCGGTGGCGTCGATCAGCTGTATCTGCGCGATGAGGGAGTCCGGGGCCTCCTCCACGATGTCGGCGGCGGCCCGGACCGCCGTGTTCTCCTCGATCTCCCCCGTGACCCGGACCAGCGGGTGCGTACCGGGCCGCGTGGCGGAGTCCTCGATCCGGACGCCGTCGCCGTCCACGAGCCGGTACTCCTCACCCATCCGGATGGCCAGCAGAGGGCGGCGCTCGACCACCTCCACCCTGAGGGTCGCGGGCCAGCCCCGGCTCACCTCGGCGGACTCGACCAGGTCGATCCCCTCGGCGCGGTCGCGGCCCTGATCCAGGTCCACCCGGATCAGGGGCGTGCCCGTCTCGACGGACACCGCCGCGACCACCTCCTCCTTCGACACCCGGTCCAGGCCGGTGACGGCGACGTCGCGCACCACCAGCAGACGGGAGCCGAGCAGCACCCACGTGACCACGCAGACCAGTGACACGACAAGCAGGACCGCGAAGGCGACCTTCCAGGGGTCCGACCCCTTGCGGACGGCGGCCTCCGGCCCCGCCTCGTCCTGTTCCGTGGTCTTCGCCCTCTGACGGTCAGCGGCCACGTGCGTGCTCCTCTAGCTGGTTTCGGTACCTTCGGCGTTCCGCGCCAGCTCCTCCACGATCAGCGGCCCCAGCTCGGTGACGTCACCGGCGCCCATGGTGAGGACGATGTCCCCGGGGCGGGCCAGCGCGGCCACCGTGCGCACGGCGTCCGCGCGGTCCGGCACGTACCGGACGTTGTCGTGGGACACCTTCGACGTGATGAGCTCCCCCGTCACCCCGGGCTCGGGGTCCTCGCGGGCGGCGTAGACCTCCATCACCACGACCTCGTCGGCCAGGCTCAGGGCGGTCGCGAACTCCTCCGCGAAGATCCGGGTCCGGCTGTACAGGTGCGGCTGGAACAGGGCGACGACCCGGCCCTCGGCGATCTCCTCGTCGGAGTCCTCGGAGAAGGAACGCAGGGCGGCGCGCGTGGCGCGCAGGTCCGCGTCGATCTCGGTGGGGTGGTGCGCGTAGCTGTCGTAGACGCCCACGCCGTCGCCCTCGCCCTTGAGCTCGAAGCGGCGGGCGGCACCGGCGAAGTCCGCGATCCCCTCCACCGCGACCTCCAGGTCGTGGCCGAGTTCGTCGGCGACGACCACGGACGCGGCCGCGTTCAGGACGTTGTGGCGCCCGGGGACGGCCAGGGTGCCGTCGATCGGCTCGCCGTCGACGGTGGTCAGCGTGAACTCCGTGGTGAAGCCGCGCGCGCGGACGCGGGTGATCCGGTAGTCCGCGTCCTCGGCCTCGCCGTAGGTGAGCACCCTCTTGCCGCGCTCACGGGCGAGCTCCGCGACCGTGCGGGCGCCCGGGTCGTCGATCCCGACGATGAGGGTGCGCTCCACCCGGTCCACGAAGCTCGCGAAGTTCGCGTGGATCTCGTCGATGCCGCTGTAGTTGTCCAGGTGGTCGGCCTCGACGTTGGTGACCACGGCGACCTTGGGAGAGAGCATCAGGAAGGACCCGTCGCTCTCGTCCGCCTCCACGGCTATGACCTCTCCGATCCCGGCGTCGGCACCGAGTCCGGTGGTGACCAGCTTGCCGCCGATCACGTACCCGGGGTCGACCCCCAGGTGCTGGAGGACCACGGTGACCATGGAGGTGGTGGTGGTCTTGCCGTGGGTGCCCGAGACGGCGATCCCCTCGCGGCCCAGCAGGAGGGCGCCCAGGGCGGCGGCGCGGGGCAGGACGCGGATGCCCCGGGCGCGCGCCTCGGCGAGCTCGGGGTTGTCCTCACGGATGGCGGAGGAGACCACGAGCGTCTCGGCCTTGCCCAGGTTCTCGGCGGCGTGGCCCACGAAGACCTGGGCGCCCATCTGCTCGAGTTCGCGCAGGGTCTCGCTGTCGCGGGCGTCACTGCCCGAGACCTCGACCCCGGACTGGAGCAGCACGCGGGCGATGCCGGACATGCCGGCCCCGCCCAGACCGATGAAGTGGGTACGGCCGAGTTCGTCGACGGGGACCGGGTCGGTCGGTGTGACCAGGCTCATCGTGCGTCCTTCCCGTCGTCGTAGAAGGCGTCTTCGCCGTCGTCGTCGGACAGTTGCATGTCAGGGGTGGGCTTGTCGCCGCGGGCGATCGCGAGGACCTCCCGGGCCAGTTCGGTGTCCGCGTCGCGGCGACCCATCCGAGCCGCCGCCTCCGACATGGCCACGACTCGGTCGGTGTCGGTGAGCAGCGGGATGAGCTGGCCGGTGATCCACTCGACCGAGACGTCGGCGTTGTCGACCATCAGGCCACCGCCCGCCTGGACGATCGGCTCGGCGTTCAGCGCCTGCTCGCCGTTGCCGATGGCCAGCGGCACGAAGGCGCCGGGCAGTCCCACGGCGGTGAGTTCGGCGCAGGTCATGGCACCGGACCGGCACATCGCCACGTCGGCGGCGGCGTAGGCCATGTCCATGCGGTCCACGTAGGGGACGGCGACATAGGGGATGCCGTCCTGGGTGAGGTCCTGGGGCTCGTCGGCGTTCTTGGGGCCGACCACGTGCAGGACCTGCACGCCCGCCTGGCGGAAGGCCGCGGCGGCCTGGAAGGCGGTCTCGTTGATGCGCTGGGCGCCCTGGGAGCCGCCGAAGATCAGCAGGGTGGGGAGGTCGGGGCGCAGGCCGAAGTAGGCGCGGGCCTTGTCGCCCATGGCCAGCCGGTCCAGCGAGGTGATCTGCTGGCGCAGCGGGATGCCGATGAACCGGCCGTTACGGATCTGGGTGTGCGGGTGTCCGGTGAACACGTGCGGGGTGAGCCGCGCGCCGAGCCGGTTGGCCAGGCCCGGGAGCGGGTTGGCCTCGTGCACGACGATGGGGATGCGACGGCGCCGGGCCGCCAGGTAGCCGGGGGTGGCCACGTAGCCGCCGAAGCCGACGAGGACGTCGGCCTGGACCTTGTCGAGTTGTTCGCCCGCCGCGCTGAGGGCCCCGGCCAGCTTGCCGGGGACCGTGAGCAGTTGCGGGGTGAGCCTGCGCGGCAGGGGGACCGCCGGGATCAGGCCCAGTTCGTAGCCGCGCATGGGAACCAGCCGGGTCTCCAGGCCCCGCTCCGTTCCCAGGCAGAGGATCTCCGTGTTGGGTTCCACGCGCCGCAGCGCGTCCGCTAGGGAGAGTGCGGGCTCGATATGCCCGGCCGTGCCGCCTCCGGCGAGGGCTACCCTCATCGTCGCCGATTCCTCCTTGGCCGATCACCCGCCGGGACCGGTCCGCTGTTGTTCTTGGCCGTGGTCTTGGCACCCGTCTTCGCCCCGCGCTCACCCGACTTGCGAGGGGTGCGCGACGCGGTGGTGCGCTTGGAGGGCGTCGAACCGCTCTGTTTACGGACGGAAGCGACGATGTTCTCCAGGCCAAGCCAGCTTAGAGCCCTTTGGACCCGCGTGGGACCCCGGGCCGCCAGGGCCTTCTGGGCCTCGGGCTCGTTCCGGGCGATGGCGAGCAGCACCCCGAGCGAGATCATCGTCGGGATGAGCGCGGAGCCGCCGTAGGAGACCAGGGGCAGCGGGATGCCGGTCACGGGGACCAGGCCGATGACGGCCGCGATGTTGATCATGGACTGGCCGATGATCCAGGTCACGATGGCGAAGGCGGCGAGCCGGGAGAACGGGTCCCTGACCCGGAAGGCCACGCGCAGACCGGCGTAGCCCAGCATGCCGAACAGGCCGAGGACCAGCAGGGAGCCGAGGAGCCCGAACTCCTCACCGATGATGGCGAAGATGAAGTCGGACTCGGCGAAGGGCAGGAACCCCCACTTCTCACGGCTGGCGCCGATGCCGACCCCGAAGAGCCCTCCGGTGCCCAGCGCGTACAGGCCGTGCAGGGACTGGAATCCGGAACCGCTCGGGTCCGACTCGGGGTCGAGGAACACGGCGATACGGGTCATGCGGAAGGGCTCGATCGCGATGACGATCGCGGCCAGGCCCAGGACCAGCCCGAACATGGCCACGAAGAGACGCGCGGGCGCGCCCACCACCCACAGCAGGCTCAGGAAGATGAGCAGCAGCACCAGTGAGGTGGACAGGTCCGAGCCCAGCAGCACGAGGAGCACGAGGAGTCCGCAGCCTGGCACCAGCGGGATCAGCAGGTGCCGCCACTCGGTGAGGTCCTTGAGCTCCTCCTTGCGGGCCAGGATGTTGGCGCCCCACAGGGCGAAGGCGAGCTTGGCCGGTTCGGAGGGCTGGATGACCAGGCCGCCGACCTCCAGCCACCGCATGGCGCCGTTGACCTCGGTGCCCTGGAACGCGGTGAGCAGCAGCAGTGCCACGGACAGGATCATCGCCGGGTAGCCGACCATGCGAAAGACCCACAGGGGCAGCTGGGAGGCGATCACCATGAGCGGCAGGCCGATCATGGCCGACACCATCTGGCGCTGGACCACGGAGAAGGCCGAGCCGGTCTCGGTGATGGAGTTGACCATCGTCGAGGACAGCACCATGACCAGGCCCAGCGAGATGAGCATCACCGCGGTACTGAGGATCAGGTAGTAGGAGGTGAGGGGTCGGTCCAGGGACCGGGCCCACTCACGCCAGAGGCCCCGTTCGCGGCCACCGGCCGCCGTGCGCTCCCGGGTGCGGGACACCCCGGGAACCGTTGTCGTCGCCGCCATCCACACCCTCCGCACGATTCGCGCCTCAATACTTGCGTACCGGCGGGTCGGGAACCGTGGACATTTCCCGCGTGTTGGCCATCTTTGGCGGTGTGCGGGGTGCTACGCGACACACAGGAGGCCACCCGCACGTCCGAAATGACGCAGGGGTGACCTCCGGTGACTCAGTGACAGATCGGGCCGCCGCTCGTCCGGGCCCGTGTCCGGTGCCCCTCAGGACCGGCGGTGAACCGCCTCAGCGAAGAACCGGCCCCGCTCGGGGTAGTTGGTGAACATGTCCATGGAGGCTGCGGCCGGGGCCAGCAGCACCGTGTCGCCCTCCTCGGCGAGCTCGGCGGCCCGGGCGACCACCGCGTCCATCACCGTGTGACCGGCGGGCGCGTCGGGTTCGGGGCCCGCCACCTCCACCACCGGGACCTCGGGGGCGTGCTCGGCCAGGGCCTCGCGGATGCGCTCGCGGTCGGCGCCGATCAGCACCGCGCCGCGCAGACGGGCGGCGGCCCCGGCAACGAGTCCGTCCACCTCGGCCCCCTTGAGCAGGCCGCCCGCGATCCACACCACGGAGTCGTAGGAGTTCAGCGACGCGGCGGCGGCGTGCGGGTTGGTGGCCTTGGAGTCGTCCACGTAGTCCACGCCCGCGACCGAGGCCACGTAAGCGATGCGGTGGGGTTCGGGCACGAAGGCGGTCAGCCCCGCCCGGACCGAGGCGGGCGCGACCCCCAGCGATCGGGCCAGGGCCGCGGCGGCCAGGGCGTTGGCGACGTTGTGCGGAGCGGCGGGCCGTACGTCGGCCAGGGTGGCGAGCTCCTCGGCGCTGCTGTGCGGCTCGTCCACGAAGGCGCGGTCCACCAGCAGGTCCTCGACCACACCGAACTCACCGACGCCCGGTGTGTCCAGACGCAGGCCCACCACCGGGGTGTGCGGGTCGCCCTCCTCCTCTGCCAGGCGGACGGACCACGCGTCAGCGGTGTTGACCACGCGGATCGTGCCGCGTGCGAACACCTTGCCCTTGGCGCGGGCGTAGGGCTCCAGGCCGCCGTGCCAGTCCAGGTGGTCGGGGGCGACGTTGAGGACGGTGGCGGCGTGGGGGCGGACGCTGTTGGACCAGTGCAGCTGGAAACTGGACAGCTCCACGGCGAGGACGTCGTGCACGTGGCCGTCGGCGTCGGGCAGAACGGCGTCCACGATCGGGGTGCCGACGTTGCCCACCGCGAGCGCGTCACGGCCGTCCGCGCGCAGGATGGACTCCAGCATGCGCACGGTGGTGGTCTTGCCGTTGGTACCGGTGATGGCGAGCCACACCTGGTCGGCGGGCTTGAGCCGCCAGGCCAGCTCCACGTCCCCGATGACCTCCACTCCGGCCTCGGCGGCGCGGACCAGGAGCGGGGAGTCGGGACGCCAGCCGGGCGAGGTGACCACGAGGTCGCAGCCCTCGGGCAGGGGGGTGTCGCCCAGGACGACCTCGGCGCCTGCCTCGGTCAGGGCGGCGGCGACCGGGCGGGTGGTGTCGTCGTCACGGCCGTCGACGACGACCACGCGGGCCCCCCGGGCCAGGAGAGCCCTGGCGACGGGGGGCCCGGAGACACCCAGACCGGCGACGCAGACCCGCGCGCCCACGAAGGGATCGTCTCCCCCTGCGGGGGCGGCGGAGCGGGACGAGTCGGAAGGATGGAGGTGCGGCATGCCTCTAGCTTGGCATCCATTCCAGGTAGAAGAGCCCGATGGCGATCGCCATGAACAGGCCCTGGATGATCCAGAACCGGATGACGATGGTGGTCTCCGCCCAACCCTTGAGTTCGAAGTGGTGCTGGAGCGGGGCCATGCGGAACACCCGTTTGCCGGTGAGGCGGAACGAGGTGATCTGGATCATCACGGACATGGTGATGATGACGAACAGGCCACCGATGAGCAGCAGCAGGAGCTGCGTGCGGGTGGTGATGGCCAGACCCACGATGAGTCCGCCCAGGGCCAGCGAACCGGTGTCGCCCATGAAGATCTTGGCGGGCGGGGCGTTGAACCACAGGAAGCCGATGCACGAGCCGAGCACGGCGGAGGCCACCACGGCCAGGTCCAGGGGGTCGCGGACCGTGTAGCAGCTGGAGGTGAGCGCCTCCACGCAGGACTGGCGCAGCTGCCAGTTGCCGATGATGACGTAGGCGGCCAGCGACAGGATGGTCGCGCCGGTGGCCAGACCGTCCAGACCGTCGGTGAGGTTCACCGCGTTGGAGAAGCCCACGATGAGGAACAGCGCCCAGATCACGAACACGCCGATCATCAGCGGCGGTCCGAAGTCGCGGAGGAACGACAGCTGGGGGGCGGCGGGGGTGTAGCCGTAGCCGTTCGGGAACTGGGTGACGCCGTAGGCGAAGCCGACACCGATGACGGCCTGGCCGACCATCTTGGCGCCGCTGCGCAGACCGAGGCTGCGGCGCTTGTAGATCTTGATGAAGTCGTCCAGGAAGCCGACACAGCCCATGCCGACGAACAGGAACATCACCAGGAGACCGGAGGCCGTGGGCCCGGAGGCGGCCGGTTGGATCGCCCAGAGCAGCAGGTGGGAGCCGAAGTAGCCCACCACCGCGCCGAGGATGATCACGATGCCGCCCATGGTGGGCGTGCCCTGCTTGGTCTTGTGGCCCTCGGGTCCGTCGTCGCGGACCTCCTGGCCGAACTTGAACCGGTACAGGAGCTTGATGAGCGGCGGCATCAGCACCATGGAGATGATCAGCGAGAGCCCCGCCGCTATGGTGATGCCGATCACTGGACATCACCCTTGGTGATGAGGTCGATGACCCTTTCGAGCGCAGCCACGCGCGATCCCTTCACAATGACAACGTCTCCTGTGCGCATCCGTTCGCGCACCGCGTCGGCTGCCGCCTCCGCGTCGGGAACCCGGATGCTCTCACCGCGCCACCGCCCCTGCTGGGCGGCGCGTTCGGCGCCGACTGCGATCCCCTCGGCCGCCGCTCCGACCACGACCAGGTGGGCCACGCCGGTCTCGGCGGCCAGCTCACCCACGTTCTCGTGCTCCGCCCCGCCGTCGTCACCGAGCTCGGCCATGTGCGCGAGCACCGCGATGGACCGGCGGTCCCGCGCGAGCGCGCCCAGGGTGGTCAGTGCCGCCCGCATCGACTCGGGGTTGGCGTTGTAGGCGTCGTTGACGAGGGTGACACCGTGGTGTTCGGTGACCTCCATGCGCCAGCGGCTGACCGGGGTCGCCGCGCCGAGGGCGGCGGCGATGTCTTCGATGTCCATCCCGAGGTCGTCGGCGACGGCCGCGGCGGCCAGCGCGTTGCTGACCTGGTGGGCGCCGACCAGTCCCAGCTGGACCGGGGCGGTACGACCGCGCAGGTTCAGGGTGAAGGACGGGGCGCCGTCGGTACCGATGGTGATGTCCGTGGCGCGCACCTGGGCGTCCTCGGCGGTGCCGTAGAACACCACGCGGGCCTCGGTGCGGGAGTGCATGGCGCGCACCAGCGGGTCGTCGGCGTTGAGGACGGCCACGCCGCCCACTCCGCGCCGTTCGCCGCCGGGCGGCAGGGACTCCACGAGTTCGCCCTTGGCCTTGGCGATGGCGTCACGGCCGCCGAACTCGCCCATGTGGGCGCTGCCGACGTTGAGGACGACACCGATCCGGGGCGGGGCGACGCGGCACAGGTGGGCGATGTGCCCGATCCCCCGTGCGGCGACCTCCAGCACCAGGTTCTTGGTGCCGGTGTCCGCGCGGAGCACCGTGAGCGGGTGGCCGATCTCGTTGTTGAACGAGCCCGCGGGGGCGACGGTGGGGCCCAGTTCTCCGACAACCTGGGCGATGAGGTCCTTGGTGGTGGTCTTCCCGGAGGAGCCGGTGACCCCCACGACCTCCGTGGTGGCCGTTCCGCGCGCGGGGTCGCTGAGTTCGGTGGCCACGTGCCGGGCGAGTCGGGCCAGGGCCGCCACGACCTCGTCGTCGCCGCCGTCCACCAGCAGGTGGGGGGCGTCGACCGGGCGCGAGGCCAGGACCGCGACGGCTCCGGCCGCCACGGCGGTCGCGGCGAAGTCGTGACCGTCGACCCGTTCACCGCTCAGGGCGACGAAGAGCGCTCCTGGCGCCACCTGTCGAGAGTCGATGACGACGGGGCCGTCGACGACGGCGTCGGGGCGCGCTGATCCGCCGATGGCGGTTTGGGTGATCTCAGCGATCCGATCGAGCGTGAGCGCGATCAAATCCACTCCTCATGTCAGGCCCGGCCCACGGCGCCCCAGGGGCATTGGCCACCCGGCCTCGGGATCGGGTCAGGGGATGGCACCGCGGATACCGTGCGCGCGGTGCCGCGCCGGGCCACGAACTCCGGCTGGTACCGGGCCGCGGGCGCCTGGGTGGGCGGCACGTGTCGGGCTGCGATTGCCGGACCTACCTTAGAACATGTTGGGGTGTCTGGGGTCCCGGCAGGGCCCTGTCCAGAGCAATATGCTCCACTTCGTGACCGTCGACACGCACCGCGCGTGTGATTCGTGCACGTCACGGAGGGGCACACCACCGGGACGCGGTCTGGGACCGCGTCCCGGAAAGAGGACGGCACCAAGTTTCGGCGCACCTCGGGTGTGTCGTGGGTCAGCCCTCGTCAGGCACCCGGTGGACGTTCTGGAGGGCGTTGCCCAGCCGCTCGCTCGCCCGGGTGCGCAGGGCGTCCTCGATGGCGCCCCGCAGGACCTCGCGGTCGTCGAAGGGCAGGACCTCGCCCTTGACGTACTGACCGGTCTCGTGGCCCTTGCCCGCGACCACCACCACGTCGCCGGGGCCGGTCCGGTGCACGCCCAGGCCGATCGCCTCGGCTCGGTCGAACTCCACCGTCACGCGGGCCCGCTGGTCCTCGGGGACCTTGGCGACCCCGTCCAGCATCGCGGAGGCGATGGAGACCGGGTCCTCGGTGCGCGGGTTGTCGTTGGTGATGATCAGCTGGTCGGCCAGGCGCGCGGCGGCCTCGCCCATGAGCGGACGCTTGGCGCGGTCCCGGTCGCCGCCGCAGCCGACCACCATGGTGACCTGCCCGTCGGTGGTCTCCCTCAGGGCGCTGAGCACGGCCTCGATCGCGCCGGGCTTGTGCGAGTAGTCCACCAGGGCCGCGAAGTCCTGCGACCCCGACGCGCCGCGCACCTCGACCGGCTCCATGCGGCCCGGCACTCCGGGAGCGGCGGCCACACCGGCGATCGCCGTCTCCATCGGGATGCCCGCCTCGACCAGGCCCACCACGGCCGCCATGGCGTTGGAGACGTTGAACGGGCCGGGCAGCGCCACCGAGGCACGCGCCTCCATACCGCCGGGACCCACGATGCGGAAGGTGCTGCCGGTGGCGCCGAGGACGACGTCCACCGCGGTCCAGTCCGCCGCCATGGCGTTCTCCGGGCCCGCGTCCGAGGCGCCCTCCACCGCGAAGGTGGTCACCGGGACCGCGCCGCGCCCCTGCACCATGTCCACCAGCGCGCGGCCGAACCGGTCGTCGGCGTTGACCACGGCGATGTCGCAGTACTCGGGCGAGAACAGGCGCGCCTTGGTGTCGAAGTAGTCGCGCAGGTCCGAGTGGAAGTCCAGGTGGTCCTGGGACAGGTTCGTGAAGATCGCCACGTCGTAGCGGGTCCCGCCCACGCGGCCCAGGGCCAGGGCGTGGCTGGAGACCTCCATGGCGGCGGCCGTCGTCCCGTGTTCGCGCATGACCGCGAACAGACCGTGCAGGTCCGTGGCCTCCGGCGTGGTCAGCGAGGAGGCGACACGCTCGTCGCCCACACGCATCTCCACGGTGCCGACCAGGCCCGTGCTCATCCCGGCCTGGCGCATGCCGGACTCGATCAGGTAGGTGACCGTGGTCTTGCCACTGGTCCCCGTGGTACCGACCAGGAGCAGGTCCTCGGCGGGGTCGTCGTGGACCCAGGCCGCGACCTTGCCCAGCGCCGCGCGCGCGTCCGGCACGACGAGCACGGGCAGGCCGGACTCGACGGCCCGGTCGGCGCCAGCGGCGTCGGTCAGGATCGCCGCGGCCTCGGCCTGGGCCGCCTGCTTGGAGAAGTCGGCGCCGTGCGCGCGGGTCCCCGGCAGGGCGGCGTACAGGTCACCCTGTCGCACCTTGCGGGAGTCATGGGTGATACCGCGGACATGGATCTCCCGATCGGGCATGTCCGCTGGACGGTCCGCGCCGAGATCCGGGCGCAGGAGTGTGGCGTCCGGCCCGAGCAGCGCTGCGAGGGCGGACAGTGGACGGAGTTTGGCGTGTTCAGGTCGCATTACCGGTGGCACGTGTGGAGGTTAACGGCTGCGGGGGACCTCTCGGTAATTTCCACGCTGCCCGCGGGCGATACTTCACCCGAAGGAGGTGCCGCCATGACACGCCCACTCGTACTCGACGGAGGCCTGGCCACCAGCCTGGAGGCGCACGGACGCGACCTCAGCGGAGGCCTGTGGTCCGCCCGTCTCCTCGTCGAGGAACCGGAACTCGTCTCCCGGGTCCACCGCGACTACTTCCAGGCGGGCGCCGACGTCGCGATCACCGCCAGCTACCAGGCCAGCGTCACCGCCCTCATCGAACGCGGCCACTCCCGCGCCGAGGCCCAGGGCTTTCTCTCCCGCTCCGTGGAACTCGCCCGCACCGAACGTAACGCCTTCGGCGGCGGCCTCGTGGCCGCCAGCGTGGGCCCCTACGGCGCCTCACTCGCGGACGGCTCCGAGTACACGGGCGCCTACGGCCTCACCGAGGACCAGCTCCACCACTGGCACCGCGAACGCTGGCGGATCCTCACGGACAGCGGTGCCGACCTCATGGCCTGCGAGACGCTGCCCTCCCTCCAGGAGGCCCGAGCCCTCGCCCGTCTCCTGGAGGAGACCCCCCACGTCCGCGCGTGGTTCAGCTTCTCCTGTGCCGATGCCGAGCACATCAGCGACGGCACTCCCCTCCGCCAGGTCGCGGCCGAGCTCGCTCCGCTCCGCGACCAGCTGCTGGCCGTGGGCGTGAACTGCGTGCCGCCCAGCGACGTGCCCGGCCTGCTTCGCGAGGTCGCCGGCACCGGCCTGCCCACCGTCGCGTACCCGAACTCCGGCGAACGCTGGGACGCAGAGACCCAGAGGTGGACCGGCACCACCGACCCGCGGGACTTCGGCCACGCCGCCGCCCAGTGGATCACCGACGGCGCGGTGCTCGTCGGGGGCTGCTGCCGCACCGGCCCCGAACACGTCCGCGCCCTCCGAACCCTCGTGGACGCCCTTCCGGACCAAGAGGGTTCAGGCCCAGGGCATTAAATAGCAGAGCCTCGGCCATTATCGGAGTTATCCACAGGACCTTTTTGGCAACCAAGAAACCTGGCGTTCCAGGTCGAATTCATTCTCAACTCCCATTCTCTTTTCCGCCATTCACCCCTACAGTGGAGGCATGACCTTCTCCTCCACGCGTGACACGGCGACAATGGGACACTCCTCCGCCGTCGCCGCCATGCGCAAAGCGAGGGAGCAGGTCACCCACACCTTCGAGGCCACACCCTCAGCCGGTGCCGTGGCCGAGGTGTTGGACGACATCTGCCAGGTGTGGCACGACATGGATCAGGCCAAACTGCACATCCTTATGCGGCTGGCGCACATCCACTCCACCGGAAATCTCCTGGAAGTGGGGGGTCAGCGCACTCTGGCCGGGTGGATCACCCAAGCACTCGGAACGAGTCCGGCAGAAGCCCGGTCCCTCGCGTGCCTGGCAGATTCACTGTTTCATGAAAGGCTTCCCGAAACACGTCAAGCCCTCGACTCGGGACTGCTTTCCCTCGGAGAAGCCACCGCCACCGCCAAGGCGGTCGAGGCCGCGACGAAAACCCGGGACGAGACCGAGTTCCCCGACCCGGACGCCTTCCGGCAGTTGATGGATTCCGGGATGATGGCCGTGAAGGCCGACAACCCCGCCCTCTCCGCCTCCCAACTCGCCCGGCTCGGCCGACGTATCTCCGTTCAACTCCACCCCACCCTGGTGGAGGACGAGCACAGGAGGGCCCACCGCAACCGTCGCCTGGACGTGCTGCGTAGCTTCGAGGGTTCCTTCTACCTCCAGGCTTCCGGCCCCGAGGTGGACGCCGAGCTCCTGGAGAAGGCGGTGGCCGCGTTCACCAAGCCCCTCAACCCCACCGGCCCGAGGCAGTCGAAGGCAGAACGCTCCTACGACGCCTTCATGAAACTGATCAGGTCCGCGCTGGGCCACCAGAACTGCACCAAACCCCCCGGTCCCCTCGCGATGATCAACGTGACCGTGCCCTTGGACGTCTACACCGGCCAGCGCGCCACCGTGCCCAAAGGTGACGGTGATGGTGCGGCCACGCAGGACGGGATGCTCCTGGCCATGGAAGCCGTCCGCGCCCTGTCCCCGGGCAGCGTGCTCCGCCGGGTGATCACCGACCCCGCCACCGGCAAGCCCCTGGACGTGGGCCGAGGGATGCGCAACGCCCCCGAGCAGATCCGCACCGTCGCCCACCACGGCCGCACCACCTGCGCCTGGCCCCAGGGCTGCGACGTCCCCATCAGCGGCACCGAGGCCGACCACGTCACCAGTTACTCCCGGGGCGGCCGCACCAGCGCCGAGAACATCCAGCCCCTGTGCTCCACCCACAACCGCCTCAAATGGCGCCGCGAGAACAACCCTCACCGCGCCACCTGGAAGGGCCGCCCCGCCCACCGGCGCCCGGACCCGCCCCCACAGCCGGAACCACCTCCGCCCCGCGAATGAGCGGCAACTCCCTCTCCCCGCAGGCCCACACACCCCACCCGCCACCCCCGGAAGGAGGCCGACCCATGACCCTCACCGCCGCGAAGGCCCTCACCCCCGCGACCGGAGCCGGGTCGGCCTCCACCCCCATCCACCCGGCGAAGACCACCCACCCCGGCCCACAGCCCACCCTCGCCGCCGCAGTCCGGTGGAAAGCTTGATCAGCCGCGACACGAAGCCCGTTCCGCACAGGCGAGAAGGATCCACATCGCCGTGGTCGTGGGCTCATCTGGGACAGCGACAGTGACGAGTGGTGCCGGATTTGTCTGTTTCTCGACAAGTTGGAAATACTGGCACTTGCCGCCGGTAAGTTGCCAGGTGAAAGAGTCTGCTCCCCGCGCACGCGGGGATGGACCCTGGGACAGACGCGCACGCGTCGGCTATGATGGCTGCTCCCCGCGCACGCGGGGATGGACCCGGCAGCGAGTCGTACTGGTCGGTCTGGTCATCCTGCTCCCCGCGCACGCGGGGATGGACCCGAGAAGAAGTCGGTCCCCCCTGCGCCGTCTGACTGCTCCCCGCGCAAGCGGGGATGGACCGTCAGGAGGGGATCGGGCCCAAGTCGGTCCCCCCTGCTCCCCGCGCACGCGGGGATGGACCCGCCCATGGCATCACCAATCCCCGGCGACAGGGCTGCTCCCCGCGCACGCGGGGATGGACCCGG
This sequence comes from Nocardiopsis eucommiae, assembly GCF_965344335.1. NCBI lineage: Bacteria > Bacillati > Actinomycetota > Actinomycetes > Streptosporangiales > Nocardiopsidaceae > Nocardiopsis > Nocardiopsis eucommiae. The sequence goes on along the minus strand of NZ_CBDRIY010000016.1, from coordinate 60,228 downwards.
TCATGGCGCGGCGGACGGAAACGCCCTCGGCTGCGCCCCGCGCCGCCAGAGCCGGGGTGGCGGGAGCCGCTGAGTGGCGGCTCCCGCCTCTGGGTCAGCGGTCCTCTTCTTCCTCGAAGAGGCGGATGGCCGGGGGCTCGGTGTCCGTCGGTGGGACCTTCATGGTCTTGAGGGCGAAGGACATGATGTCGTTGAACACCGGTCCTGCGGCCTCGCCTCCGTAGTAGGTCTCCTTCGGGTTGTGCAGGACCACCTGGACGACGAGCTCGGGGTTGTCGGCGGGGGCGAAGCCCGCGAAGGTCGCCGTGTAGCCGCCGCCGTCGTAGCCGCCGGTCTCCGGGTTGATCCGGTTGGCGGTACCCGTCTTGCCCGCGACCCGATAGCCGTCGATGCGGGCCTGGGGCGCGGTGCCCTCGTCGCCCGTGACGGCTTCGAGCATCAGAGCGAGCTTGTCGGCGGTCTCCTTGCTGACCACCCTGGTCTTCTCGGGCTCCTCGGAAGGGGTGAACTCCCCGTCCGTGTCGACGGTCCCGGCGATGAGCCGGGGCTCCACCCGTACCCCGTCGTTGGCGATGGTCGCGTAGACCGAGGCCATCTGGGCGGCGTTCACCGACAGGCCGTGTCCGATGGACACCGACGGTAGCTGCGTCCCCCACCAGTCGTCGGGCTCGGTGAGCACCCCCGACTCCTCTCCCGGCAGGGCCAGGCCGGTCGGCTGTCCCAGGCCGAAGTCCTTCATGTAGGAGTGCAGCACCCCGGCCTTGACCTGGTCCGCGATCTTGATGGTGCCCACGTTGCTGGACTGCGCCATGATGCCGTTGACGGTCAGCCGTTGGGTGCCGTTGTTGGTGGAGTTGCGGAAGGTCTGGTCGTAGTACTGGAGGGTGTACGGGACGGTGTAGACGGTCTCCGGTGTGGTCAGTTCCTCTTCGAGCGCGGCGGCGACCGTGATCACCTTGTTGGTACTGCCCGGCTCGAAGGTCTCCGCCACGGCTCCGTTGGACCACTCCTCCGGCCCGGTGGCGGCGATGTCGTTCTGCGAGTAGGACGGGTAGTCCGCCATCGCGAGGATCTCCTGGTCGGTGTTGGTGACGATGGCGCTTCCGCCCTCGGCGTCCAACTCCTCCACGCGTTCCGCCAGCGCCTGCTGGACGAACCACTGGAGGTCGCGGTCCAGGGTCAGGCGCACGTCCTGACCGGGCTCGGGCTCACGCACCAGACCGCCCGCCATGGGAATCTGCGTCCCGTCGTTGCCCACCTCGACCTGGCGCTTGCCGGCCTCACCGGCCAGCGTGGAGTCCAGGTAGCCTTCCAGCCCCTCAAGGCCGTGACCCTCCGAACCGGTGAAACCGACCAGGTCGGCGGCACCGGTCTCCTCCGGGTAGACGCGTTCGTAGTCCACCTCGGCGCCCACCCCGGACAGGCCGAGGTCGCGCATGTCCTGCCAGTCCCCCGGCGACACCTTGTTGGCCACCACCTGGTAGCGGCTGGGAGCGGCGTCGACCTTGGCCTCGACCTCCTCCTGCTCCAGGTCGAAGCGGGTGACCAGTTCGTCCACGAGCTGGTCGCGCTCCTCCTCCTTGACCTCTTCGGGGTCGACGAAGACGGTGCGGACCTCCGCGGACAGGGCGAAGGGGTTCCCCTCGGCGTCGGTGATCTGTCCGCGCAGGGTGGGGATGTCGATGGTCTGGAGTCTCAGGTTGGCGGCGGCCTCGGCGTAGCGCTCGGCGTCCACCCCCTGGATCTGGGTAAGCCTCCCGGCGAACAGCATGAGGATCACGACGATGATCGCCCCGCCGATCCTGATCCGCTTGTTCGGATCACCCGGCCGGAAGGTGCGCCGCAGGAGCGGCGGCGGGGGCGGCGGGGCCGGGCTCCTGCGCCGTGGCCGCTCGCCGCCCCTTCTCACCTCGCGCGCGGACCCTCCCCGGTTCGATCCGGAGCTCGCGCGGGCCCCGCTGGCGGGGCGCCGGGGTTCCCGCTGGGGACGCTTGCTGGGCCGGGACCCGGAGCGTCCCGCCGCTCCGGGGCCTCGGGGGTCACGGGGGCGGCGGTCCCGGGGGTTGCTCACTCTCCGCTCCCAGCGTTCCCGGTGTCCGTACCGTTGTCACCGCTGATCTGGCCGCTGTCGAGGTCCAGGAAGAGCGGAGCGTCCCCCTGCTCCATCCCCATCTCCTCGGCGTCGTTGGCGATCCGCTCGGAGGTCTCCAGGTGGGCCACCGACTTCTCCAGCTCCTGTTCCACGTAGGACATCTCCCGGTTCTCCGACTGGAGACTGGTGATGGTGTACGCCTCCTGGGCGACGACGCTGCGCAGTACCAGCAGCGCCACCAGTGCGCCGCCGAGCAGGCACAGGATGAGCAGGACGAAGGGGATCTTCGGCGCGGGGCCGGAACCGTCTGGGCGGGTGGTGCGTGTGGTCGCCGCAGGACGCGCTGGACGTTTGGGCGCCGTGGGGCGCTTGGTGGCCCCGGTGCGCCTCGTGGTCGTCGCGCGCCCCTTGGTGGTGGTGCGGCGTGTGTCCGTCTTCGTGCCCATCTCTGGTCTCCCTACTGCCGCGACGGCCAGCGCACGCGTTCGGCCGCCCGGAGGCGTGCCGACTGTGCGCGCGGGTTGCGTTCGTTCTCTTCGTCCGTGGGGAGTTCCGAGCCCCTGGTGAGGAGCCGGAGTTCCGGTTGGCGGTCCGGGAGGGGGACCGGAAGGTCGGCGGGTGTGGTGTCGGTGGCCAGGGCGGCGAGGGCCTTCTTGGTCATCCGGTCCTCCAGCGAGTGGTAGGACAGCACCGCGATGCGGCCGCCGACGTCCAGGCGGGAGATCGCGGCGGGGAGGGTCTCCTTGAGGATGGAGAGCTCGGCGTTGACCTCGATGCGCAGGCCCTGGAAGGTGCGCTTGGCGGGGTGACCGCCGGTACGGCGGGTGGCGGCGGGGATGGCCTCGCGCACCAGTTCGGCCAGTTCCCGGGTGGAGTCGATACGGCCCTGGGCACGGCGGCGTTCGATCGCCCTGGCGACGCGGGAGGCGAAGCGCTCCTCACCGTAGGTGCGCAGGACACGGGTGAGCTCGGCGACGGGGTAGTCGTTGACGACCTCGGCGGCGGTGAGTGCCTGGGTACCGTCCATGCGCATGTCGAGGGGGGCGTCGTGGGCGTAGGCGAACCCGCGTTCGGTCTCGTCCAGCTGCGGTGAGGAGACACCGAGGTCGAGCAGGACCGCGTCGGCGTGCTCCGTGCCCGCCTCGTCGAGCGCGCGCGGGATCTCGGAGTAGACGGCGTGGACGAAGTGGGTCCGGTCCGCGTAGGGTGCGAGGCGCTTGGCGCTGCGCTCCAGAGCGGTGGTGTCCCGGTCCACACCGACGAGTCGCATGGTGGGGCAGGCCTTGAGCAGGGCCTCGGAGTGGCCGCCCAGTCCGAGGGTGCCGTCGACGAACACCGCCCCGGGCCTGCTGAGCGCCGGTGCGAGCAGTTCCACGATCCGGTCGAGCATGACCGGTACGTGCGACGGGTCGATTCCCGCTCTCGCCGCCCGGACGCGGGCGGCGATGTCGTCCTGTGTGGCCCCTTGGTCCGCCGAGCCGTCCCTGTCGGGCCGCTCGTGCTGCCGGTTGTCCCCCATGCGCTGCTGTTCCTCCACGCTGTCGCGATCTCCCCCTGGTCCGTGCGGCGCACCGGGTGCGCCTCACGGTGTCCTTCGCGTGGCCCCTCCGAAGTAACCGGAGGGCCTCCGGACACGGCCGCTATTGTCCACCTTTCAGCGGACGAACGCTCACGACCTGGCGCCGGGGAAGTCGCGCCAGCTCGTGTGACCGTCTCCGGAGACCGCCCCCGGTCCCGGCGTTGCATGGACTGCGTGCTGGTGGTTCGGGGCGTTCCAGCGCCCGCCCCGCCGTCACAGCACCCCGGGCAGCACCTCCTCTGAGAGTTGCGAGAACGCCTGCTCCTGCACGGTCTCGTACTCCGACCACGCGGCGGCGTCCCAGATCTCCAGGCGTGTGTTGGCCCCGATGACGACGCACTCGCGGTCCAGGCCCGCGTAGACGCGCAGCTTCGACGGGATCGTGACCCTGCCCTGCTTGTCGCAGGACTCGTCCGACGCGCTGGCGAAGAGGACGCGGCTGTAGTCGCGGACCGCCTTGGCGGTGACCGGTGCGGAGCGCAGGGCGTCGGTGACGCGGCGGAACTCGTCCGTCGGAAAGACGTAGAGACAGCGCTCCTGGCCCTTCGTGATCACCAGACCCCCCGACAGTTCGTCGCGGTACTTCGCGGGAAGGAACAGCCGTCCCTTCTGGTCGAGGCGAGGTGTGTGGGTGCCGAGGAACACGCACTCACCCCCTCACCCCTATGCGGAGAATTCACCCTCTCCACGGTGCTCCACCTTACTCCACTCTTCCCCACCGTCAACAGCTTCAATCCGTATTCAGACGCTGAAGAATCGACAAATGCGCAGGTCAAACAGATGGGTTGGGAGTGGTGGCCGAATGGGGCACGGTGACGTCCGCGTGCGTCGCGCCTCTCCGCCGTCCCCCGGGAGGCCGTTCGACGACCGATTCCGGCATTTTGGTTTGCAAGGGATGTGATTGGGCCTAGCCTCGGAGCGAAACACGCAGGCACACCGAGCGAGAGGGTTCTCGTGTCACTCGGCACACAGCATGACGGTCACGGGGGCGACGTCCGAGGGGACGTCGGTGCCGTTGTCGCCGTCGCCGGACGCGTCCGCGACGCGATCGAGACGGTCATCGAGGGCAAGCCCGACGTGCTGCGCATCGCGCTGACCGTCCTGCTCGCGGAGGGCCACCTTCTCGTCGAGGACGTCCCCGGTGTGGGCAAGACGATGATGGCCAAGGCCCTGGGCCGAGCCGTGGACTGCTCGGTGCAGCGCGTCCAGTTCACCCCGGACCTGCTCCCGAGCGACATCACCGGAGTGAGCGTCTACCACCAGGACCGGAACGAGTTCGAGTTCAACCCGGGCCCGGTCTTCGCCAACATCGTCCTGGGCGACGAGATCAACCGCGCCTCCCCCAAGACACAGTCGGCACTCCTGGAGTGCATGGAGGAGCGCCAGGTCAGCGTGGACGGCCAGACCCGTGCCCTGGAGCGGCCGTTCATGGTCGTGGCCACGCAGAACCCGGCCGACATGGAGGGCACCTACGCGCTTCCCGAGGCGCAGCGGGACCGTTTCATGGCCCGGGTCTCGGTGGGCTATCCCTCCCCGCAGGCCGAGCTGGACATGATCGACAGCCACAGTGCCGGTTCGCCGCTGGACCAGCTGGCCCCGGTCACCAACGCGGCGGAGATCCGCTCCCTGGTGGACCGTGTCCACAACGTGCACATGGCTCCGGGCATGCGCCGCTACGTCGTGGACCTGGTGAACTCCACCCGGACCGCGCCCGAGCTCAAGCTGGGTGCCTCGCCCCGCGCCACCCTGCACCTGGTCCGCGCCGCGCGGGCGCACGCCGCTCTGGAGGGCCGCCACTACGTGGTTCCCGACGACGTGCAGGCCCTGGCCGTCCCGGTCCTCGCCCACCGGCTGCTGCCCGGACCCGAGGCGCAGATGGAGCGGCTCAGCGCCGAGCAGATCGTCGCCAAGCTGGTCTCCCGGCTGCCCGTGCCCGGCCCCCGCTGACCCTCCGCCCCTCGGAACCACAAGAGACGGACCATGCGCCCGCAACGTACCCTCACCGCACGCGGTGGTCTGATGTTGTTCTCCGGTGTCGTCCTGCTCGTGTGCGGGTTCGTCATCGGCCAGCGGGAGCTCGCGGGGGTGGGTTTCTTCCTGCTCCTGGCGCCCCCGATCTCGGCGCTGACGATCCTGGGCGCGACCGGTCGGGTGGCGCAGAGCCGAGCGCTGCAACCGAACCGTATCCCCGCCGGTACCGACACCCGGGTCCTGGTGCGGATCGGGAACTCCTCCACCACCTGGCCGGTGATCTGGGTGCGGGTCGAGGACACCCTGCCGGTCCGGCTGGGGTACGAACCCCGCTACACGGTGGGGTTCCTGGCCGCGCGAGCGGTCCGCGACGTCACCTACCTGGTGCGTCCGGCGGTCCGTGGCCGGTATCCGGTCGGCCCGCTGCGGGTGAGCGTGGTGGATCCGCTGGGCTGTGTCCGGGTGACCCGCCAGGTCGGCGCGCCCACCCCCCTGCTGGTGACCCCGCCGGTGGTGCCGCTCTCCACGCTCAGTGCCTCCGACGGCTCCCAGGGAGAGAACTCCCCGCGCCGTTCGGTGTCCGGCGCCGGGGAACAGGACCCCATCCCCCGCGAGTACCGCTACGGCGACGAGATGCGGCGGGTGCACTGGCGTTCCACGGCCAAGCACGGCGAGCTCATGGTGCGCCGGGACGAACAGCACTGGCGTGAGCACAGCACCCTCCTCCTGGACACCAGGTTCGCCGCGCACGCCGGTGAGGGCGTCTGGAACTCGCTGGAGACGGCGGTCAGCGTGGCCGCCTCCGTGGCGGTGAACCTGCTGGACAGCGGGCACGAACTTCGTCTGCACACCGAACGGGGCCAGCTGCACACCGCCCACACCTCCGGTGTGCTGGACGGTCTGGCCACCGTGGAGGCCTCCGAGGCGGACGGCCTGTACGGCGGGATCAGCACGCTGCAGGGCGCGCGGAGTTCCTCGTCGAGCCTGGTGGTGGCGGTCTTGGGCGCGGTGTCGCCCGAGGACGCCTCGGCCCTGTCCCGGGTGCGCGGGTCCGGGTTGCACGTGGCCGTCCTGTGCACGCGGGCGGCGTGGACCGACACCGAACACACACGGCGCACCGCCGAACTGCTCACCGCCAACGGGTGGAGGGTGGTCGAGGTCGCCGAGGCCGCCGAGCTCCCTCCGTTGTGGCGGCGGGCCGTCACCGGTGGGTCGCCCCTGGCCCCGACCGGCGCCCGTGGTTCCTGGGAGGGTTCCCGTTGAGACTGATCAACACACTGATGCCCCTGGCCGCCTTGGTCTCCATGCTGGCGGCGCTGCCGCTGCTGGGCGGGCTCATTCGTGGTGAGGGCTGGTGGGGGCCGGCCGTCGTCCTCATGGTCGCGGTGACCCTGGTGTCCGCGCTGTACCGTCTGACCGGCCGCACCTCGTTCCCGGTGCCGTTCCTCCAGCTGGTGGTGGCGGCGCTGCTGTTCACCCCGATCCTCACCCCGGGCACCGGGTTCCTCGGGGTCGTGCCGACCTCGGCCACCGTCGAGCGGGCCTGGGTGCTGTTCGAGCAGGGTGTCAACAGCATCAACACCAGCACTCCGCCGATTCCGACCACCACCGGGCTCCAGCTCATCGTCGCGCTGACGTTCCTGGTGTTCATGATGACGGCGGACTTCCTCGCCGTGACCGCGCGCTGCCCGGGGATGGTCGGCGGGCTGGTGCTGGCGCTGATCGTGGTGCCGTTGGCCGTGAACGGCGCCGGGCTCAGCTGGGCCCAGGCCGCCGTCTGCGCGGCCGGCTACGTCTCCCTGTTGGCCACGGACATGTGGGTCCGCGGGCGTGAGTGGGGGGTCCGGGTCCCGGACGGGCACACCCCCGGGAGCCGGTTCGCGGCGGGCGCCGCCCAGCTGGGCACCGTGGTCGTCGCCGCCTCCGTGGCGATCCTCCTGGCGCTGTCCCTGCCGTTGATGGTGCCGTCCCTGCGCACTGACGCCGTCCACACGATGGCGGACGGCGTGGAGTTCGGTGCCAGCGGCAGCGTGACCACCACCCACCCGCTGGTCTCGCTCCGCCGCGACCTGGCCGCCTCCTCCGACCGCACGGTGCTCACCTACCGCAGTGACGCCGAGGCCCCCGACTACCTGCGCACCTACGTCCTGGACGAGTTCGGCGGCGAGAACTGGACGATGTCGCCGGTCCACACCGGCCGTGACTCCGCTCTGGGGAACCCGCTCCCGCTGCCCCCCGGCTGGAGCCGCGATTCCGCAGCCTCGGTCACCACGGAGGTGACGATGGCCTCCGACGCACCGGGCACGGAGTTCCTGCCCCTCCCCTATCCTGCACGCTCGGTGGACGTGACCGGTGACTGGTACGTGGACCCCGACACCCTGATGGTCTTCAGCACCGACACTCCGCCGAGCGGGTTCGGCTTCACCGTGGAGTCCGCCGAGAACAACCCCGAGGCCCGCGATCTGGCCGACGCCGGGCAACCGACCGGCCTGTCCGGCGACCTCCTCGACCTCCCGAGCGACCTCGACGGACGCGTCCAGGAGCTCACCGACTCCCTGACCGCGGACGCGGACTCCGCCTACGGTCGTGCCCTCGCGCTCCAGGACTTCTTCACCGGCGGCGATTTCACCTACGACCTCAGCCCGCCCGCCGTCCCGAACGGCGCCGACCCGCTCTCCCACTTCCTTCTCGATGACCGGGTCGGCTACTGCGAGCAGTTCGCGGGGGCGATGGCGGTCATGGCCCGCCAGGCGGACATCCCGGCTCGGGTCGCGGTCGGCTACACGGCCGGACAGCAGCGCGGCGACGGCCAGTGGTCGGTGTCGGTCGGTGACGCGCACGCCTGGCCCGAGCTGTACTTCGAGGGTTCGGGATGGGTGCGTTTCGAGCCGACTCCCGCCTCCTCGCAGGGGCAGGGCACGGCGTCGGTCCCCGAGTACGCCGGGGGCGACGGGGTGCCGGAGGGCACGCCCGACTCCGCCCCCAGCCCCTCGGACTCCCCCGAGCCCAGCCAGTCCCCCGAGGACGACCCCTCCGCCAGTCCCTCCGAGGCCGCGAGTCCGACCCCGGAGGAGGACGAGGAGGAGTCCGGCGACTCCGGTGCGAGCGCTTCGGAGGACGGAGCGGGATCCGGCGCGGCCCCGTGGTGGCCGGTGGCGGCGGGTCTGCTCGGCGGGCTCCTGCTGCTGGCCGCTCCCGCCCTGGTCCGATCCGTGATCCGCTGGTCGCGGCGGGCCGCGGTGGCGTCGGGTGGGGTCGCCGCCGCGCACACGGCCTGGCGGGAACTGCGGGACACCTGTCTGGACCTGGGGGTGGAGTGGACACTCACCGAGAGTCCCCGGGCGACCGCCGCCCGCCTGGGCACCGTCCGCCCGGACGGGACGTCGCTGCCCTCCGAGGCGCACGCCGCCGTGTGGCGGCTGGCCCTGGCGGAGGAGGCCGCGCGCTACGCACCGGACCCCGGGGACGTCCATCACACCGACGGCGCGCGGATCGCCGCCGACCTGGCCACGGCCCGGTCGGGGGCGCACGGCACCGCCACACGTGGCGACCGTTGGCGGGCCCTCCTGCTACCGCGGTCGCTCGCCCCGTGGCACCGCCCCCGGACCGCGGCTGAGGCCGTCCCCGCCACCGCCTGACCCACCCGGTCCGGGCGGCGCGGGGCCGGGGCGGGGCTCCCGCCCCGCAGGGAGCAGGCACGGAAAGCAGTGGGGCCCACACACGACTGGCGTGTGTGGGCCCCACCGTTGCGAACGGGCGAGCGTTCTGGGCATCCGTCACCTGGGAGGACCGGTGTCCGTCCCGAGCGAGCTGTTACTCCTCGCCCTCCTGGCGACGGCGCCACCGCTCCTCGAAGCGGTTCATCATCCCGGGACGCTTGGCGCCCCTGCGCTTGTGTTTGGTCTCCGTCTCAGCCTCGGCCAGCATCGCCTCCGCGCCGCCCCCGGCGGCCTTGCGCCAGGCGTTGGCGCCCAGCAGGAAGGAGGCCAGCATGAAGATGAACCCGAGGACGCTGATGGTGACCGGAACCGCCAGAGACGAGTCCGGGCTACTCAGCAGCAGCCCCAGGAGGAGCAACCCCATACCGAGTACGAAGCCGATGACGGCCTTGATGATCCAGCGCTTGTAATGGACTCCGGGGTTCGTCTGCCGAACAGTGTTCGCGAACTTCGGGTCCTCGGCATACAGCGCCTGCTCGATCTGGTCGAGCATGCGCTGCTCGTGTTCAGAGAGCGGCACGGCGCCTCCCTACGGCAGTCCCCGGTTGGGGTGACGGGTACTGATGAACAGTCTCTTGGTCAGTGGTATGCCCAGAATACGGTGCACTAGCGCCTAGTGGAAAGAAAAGCTGCGTGTGTACCTGACCCACTACGGCCACGATACCCTCGCCCTGTATCGGAAACACCGGCTTCCATGCCTCTCTTCTAACCCTTACTCCGGTTGTACTCTGAGAACGCTCAGAGGCCCCCGGAAGTTGCCGCATCATACGTCGTTTTCGTCACGCTTGGCCAATACTGCCGACTGTATCGCGCCTGGACCGAAACGGGCCTTCACCCTGTCCATAACCCGTTCAACGTCCCGCCAACCAGAGTCCTCCTCTCCCAAGGCGAGTTGGTGGTGCGCCTGTTCCACCGGGGCCACACCCTCCAGACGGACCCCCACCAGCCGCAGCGGTGTGCCCTTCAGGCCCGACGCCGCGTAGAGCGCGCGCGCCACCGCGCTGATCTCCCGGGCCACGTCCGTGCTCTCGGAGAGGGTCCGCGCCCTGGTGATCGTGGAGAAGTCGGCCCGGCGCAGCTTCACGCTCACCGTGCGCCCCACCTGTCCCGAGACGCGCAGACGGTGCGCCACCTTCTCCGAGAGCCGCAGCAGCTCTCGGTCGATCAGGCCCGGGTCGTCCACGTCCTCGGCGAAGGTCTCCTCCGCGCCGACGCTCTTGTCCGGGGTGTCGGGGACGACCGCGCTGGGGTCCTCGCCCCGGGACAGCGCGGTCAGGCGGGCACCGGCCTTCTCCCCGAGTTCCATGCGCAGCAGGTCGGGGTCGGCCCGGGACAGGGCGCCCACCGTGCGCAGCCCCAGCCGGACGAGTGTGCGCTCGGTCTTGTCCCCCACCCCGGGCAGGGCACCGATCGGCAGGGGGTCCAGGAAGCCGTGCACCTCCCGCGTGGGCACCAGCAGCAGGCCGTCGGGCTTGCAGTGGGTGGAACCGAGCTTGGCCACGAACCGGGTGGCGGCCACCCCGACCGAACAGGTGAGCCGCTGCTCGCGGCGGACGCGTTCGCGGATCATCGCGGCGATGCGCACGGGACCGCCGAGTCGACGGCGGGCACCGGAGACGTCCAGGAAGGCCTCGTCCAACGACAACGGCTGCACCAGGGGCGTCACCGAGCCCAGGATGTCCATGACCGCCTCGGAGGCCTGCCGGTAGGCGGCACCGTCCGGCGGGTAGACCAGGGCCTCCGGGCACAGCCGCATCGCCTGGGCCATCGGCATCGCCGAGTGCACGCCGTGGCGGCGGGCGATGTAGTCGGCGGAGGAGACCACGCTGCGCGGGCCGGTGCCACCCACGATCACCGGACGCCCCCGGGCCTCGGGGTGGCGCAGCTGCTCCACACTCGCGAAGAACGCGTCCATGTCCAGGTGCAGGATGTTGCAGTCGTCGTCCGGACCGGAGCCGTCCAAGGGGAAGTCCGACCGCAGGGGGGTGATCCCCTCGGGGGTGACCACACCCCGCAGAGCGGCACCGCGCTCCAGTTGACGTCGGCTCATAAGGCCAGGTTATGCCCTGTCCACAGCGACCGGCCCCGGCCCTAGGGCTTCAGGGCGACGGCGTGCAGCTGCGTGGCGACGCCGATCAGCTCCGGGTGGTCGGCGGCGGCCCGCTCCAGCTCCACGAGGTGCTGTCCGGCCTGGGCGTCGCCCTCCCACGCCTGTCCGGGCAGGATGTCCGCGAACACGCGCACCCCGCGCACGCTCTCCCCGGTCAGGCCGGAGTGGCCGATCAGGTCGAGGAGCTGCTGTCGGGTGAAGCGGCGGGGCATGGGATCGGCTCCGCCCCAGCGGCCGTCGGGGTCCTCCAGCAGGTGGCGGGCCTCGGTGATGTGCCCGGCCAGGACCCGGTGCAGGGCCCCCGCCACGGCGTTGGTGACCAGCAGGCTGACCGCGCCGCCGGGGCGGGTCACCCCGGCGACGTCGGCCAGCGCGGCGGCGGGGTCGTCGACGTACTCCAGCACGTTGTGCACCAACACGAGGTCGGCGCTGGCGGCCGGGAAGAGCGAGGCCAGGTCCTGGGTCTCCCCCTGGACGCCGCGCACCATGACACCGCTCTCGGCGGCGCGGCGCTCCAGGGCCGCCAGGGAGTCGGGGCTGGGCTCGACGACGGTCACGCGGTGACCGAGCTCCGCGAGCGGGACGGCGGCGCCGCCGGTTCCCCCGCCCGCGTCGACGATCTCCAGGGGTTCACCGTCGAAGAGTCGGTCCAGCAGCCGCGAGAGGGCGTCCCACACCACGGCGGTCCGGGCCGCGTTGGCCGCCCGCGCGGGGCCGGTCCCCGTACCGAAACCGGTCGCGGGCGTGCCGCTCCTGTCAGTCACCTGCGTTCCCTCAATCAGCTAGTGCCCGGCCTCGGCGAGGTCTCAGAGCGAGAGCGTCGACTTGTTCTCCATCAGCCTAGACAGAAGTCCGCTGATGAAGTTGGGCGACTCGTCGGTGGACAGCTCCTTGGCGACGCCGACGGCCTCGGCGATCGCCACGCCGTCGGGGATGTCCTCGGCCCACAGGAGTTCGTAGGCGCCCATCCGGAGGATGTTGCGGTCGACGACCGGCATGCGCTCCAGGGTCCATCCGATGGCGTACTCGTCGAGGAGCGCGTCGATGCGCTCACGCCGCTCGTCGACGGAGCGGGCCAGCAGTTCGGTGAACTCGTTGATCGGCGGTTCGGGCTGGGCCCGGCGACGCTTGATGACGTCTTCCACGGAGGTGGAGCGCACCTCGGCCTCGTAGAGGACCTCCACCGCGCGCCGACGGGCCTTGCGCCGTGCACCACTCATCAGTTGACACGCCCGAGGTAGTCGCCCGTGCGGGTGTCGACCTTGACGCGCTCGCCGGTGGTGACGAACAGGGGCACCTGGATGGTGGCGCCGGTCTGGACCTTGGCGGGCTTGGTGCCGCCGGTGGAGCGGTCGCCCTGGACGCCCGGGTCGGTCTCGGAGATCTCGAGCTCGACGGCGGCGGGCATCTCGATGTAGAGCGGGTTGCCCTCGTTGGTGGCCACCGTGACCTTGGTGTTCTCCAGGAGGAAGCCCTTGGCGTCACCGACCACGGCGTCGCCGACCGGGATCTGGTCGTAGGTCTGGGTGTCCATGAAGATGAAGGAGTCACCGTCGTGGTACAGGTACTCCATGTCACGGCGGTCGACGCTGGCGAACTCGATCTTGGAGCCGGCGTTGAAGGTCTTGTCGACGATCTTGCCCGTGAGGACGTTCTTGAGCTTGGTGCGGACGAACGCGCCGCCCTTGCCCGGCTTGACGTGCTGGAACTCCAGGACGTTCCAGAGGACGCCGCCGTCGAGCCGCAGGGTCGTGCCGTTCTTGATGTCGTTCGTCGTGGCCACTTCGGTCGTCTCTCCCAGGGGTGTGACACGTCGGAGACCGGACTCGCTGGTCCGGTCGGTGGTCAGTGGGGCGAGGCGTGGTTCCCGTGGCCGCCGGTGGCTGTGCCGACCGGCACCCGGGCACTCCTCGCCTTCGGTCAGTCTAGTGGCTCCCGAGGACTCAGGAACCGTTCACGACCGCCTGGTAGGCCTCGTCCAGCAGCTCGGGGGCGGGCCCGCTCAGGATCGCGGTCCTGGCCAGACCGTCCAGGACCACGAACCGCAGTGTGGATCCACGGGCCTTCTTGTCCACGGCCATGGTGGCGCGCAGCTCCGGCCAGGCCTCGGCGGCGTAGCTGACGGGCAGCCCCACCGAGGTGAGCACGGAACGGTGACGGCGCACCAGGTCCTCGTCGATCCGCCCGTCGAGGCGCGCGAGTTCGGCGACGAAGACCATGCCGATGGAGACCGCGTAGCCGTGCCGGAAGGTGTAGTTCTCGGCGCGTTCGACGGCGTGCGCGAGGGTGTGGCCGTAGTTGAGGATCTCGCGGCGGCCGCTCTCCTTGAGGTCGCCCGAGACGACGTCGGCCTTGACGCGGATGGCGCGCTCGATGAGTTCGCGCGTGTGCGCGCCCTCCGGGAGTGCGGCGCCCTCGGGGTCGTCCTCGACCAGGTCGAGGATGACGGGGTCGTCGATGAACCCGGCCTTGATGATCTCGGCCAGCCCGCCGACGTAGTCGGCGCGGGGCAGGCTCGGCAGGGTGGCGAGGTCGCACAGCACCCCGGCCGGAGGGTGGAAGGCGCCCACGAGGTTCTTGCCCTCGGGGGTGTTGATGCCGGTCTTGCCGCCCACGGCGGCGTCCACCATGCCCAGCAGGGTGGTGGGCACCAGGACCGAACGCACGCCGCGCAGCCAGGTGGCCGCGACGAACCCGGCGAGGTCGGTGGCGGCCCCGCCGCCCACGCCCACCACGGCGTCGGTGCGGGTGAAGTTGAACGAGCCCAGCCGCGACCACAGACCGGTGGCGACCGCGGCGGTCTTGGCTGCCTCGCCGTCGGGTACGGGCATGGGCCGGACGGTGTACCCGGCCTCCTCCAGGACCCCCACCACGGGGCGGGCGATCTCGCCCAGGCCCTCGGGGTGGATGACGGCCACCTGAGCGGCGCCGCCGACCAGGGAGGGCAGTTCGGAGAGGACACCGCTGCCGACCACCACGTCGTAGCGTCCGGTGGGCTCCCCCACACCGATCCGGGTCACGGTCACTGGGCGGCCTTTCCGGTGGGGAGGGAGTCGACGATCGCGTCCACGATCTCCTCGGGGTGGTACTCGGTGGTGGGCACGGTCACCGAGGCGAGGCTCTCGTAGACCGGGAGCCGCTCGTTGAGGAGTTTGCGCAGCTGGGTGCGGGGGTTTCCGGACAGCAGCGGGCGGGCGACGTCCATGCCGACGCGCTTGGCCGCCTCACCGAACTCCACCTGGAGGTAGACCACGTGGTGGTCGGCGAGGTCCTCGCGGGTGTCCTCGTTCAGGACGGCGCCACCGCCGACGGCGATGACCCCCTCCCAGGAGCGCAGGCCCTCGGCGACGACCTCGCGTTCCAGGGCGCGGAAGTGCTCCTCGCCGTCCTGGACGAAGATGTCGCTGATGGGCTTCCCCGCACGCTTCTCGATCTCGGTGTCGGTGCACAACAGGTCCGTGTCCAACCGGCGGGCCAGGGCCTCACCGACGGTGGACTTGCCCGAACCGGGCGAACCGATGAGCACCGCGATCGCTCTTGCCACGCTCTGCCTACCTCTGGGGGTCATCCCCGTACTCACGGGGAACGTTCTGACCGCCTGCTCAGAGCCGCGCCTGACGGCGGCCCAGCCCCGCGTGCGCGGGGAGCAGGCTCTGCGCGTCCAACGCTACCGGTAGTCGCGGGGGCCATCCCACGTGGGCGGGGAGCAGCTGGACACGAGGCACTCCGTCGCCGAGGGACGGGGCCCTCCCCGCGAGCGCCGGGCCCACCACTGGGGCGCCCGAGAGGGGCCGACCGGTCAGGCACGCCCCTGTGGGCGGGACCCGCGAAGCGTCCGAGTGGACGAACGAACCAGCGCGGCCCTCCTCACACGTGGGAGGGGCTCACCCCAGAGCGCCTTGGTGGACCCGGCGCGGGAACGGGCGTGAAAGCCCACTGGTCCGCGCTCCGGGGGAGCGCGGACCAGTGTGAGGCGGTGCTAGTGGATCGTCAGCGAGTCCAGGTAACCGCGGAGGTTGCGGGCGGTCTCGGGGACCGAGTCGCCGCCGAACTTCTCGATGGCGGCCTCGGCGATGACCAGGGCGACCATGGCCTCGGCCACCACACCGGCGGCGGGGACGGCGGTGACGTCGCTGCGCTGGTGGTGGGCCTTGGTGGGCTCGCCGGTCTCGGTATCGATGGTGTCCAGCGCCCGGGGCACCGTGGCGATGGGCTTCATCGCGGCACGGACCCGCAGGGGGTCGCCGGTGGACATGCCGCCCTCGACCCCGCCGGCCCGGTTCGTGCGGCGGCGGACGCCGTCGGGGCCGGGCTCGATCTCGTCGTGGGCCTCGGATCCGCGTCGGGCGGCGGTGCGGAAGCCGTCACCGACCTCCACGCCCTTGATGGCCTGGATGCCCATGAGGGCCCCGGCCAGACGGGAGTCCAGGCGGCGGTCCCAGTGCACGTGGCTGCCCAGACCGGGCGGCAGGCCGTAGGCGAGGACCTCGACGACGCCGCCCAGGGTGTCCCCGGACTTCTTGGTGTCGTCGACCTCCTCGACCATGCGGGCGCTGGTCTCGGGGTCGAAGCAGCGCAGCGGGTCCTCGTCGATCGCGGCGAGGTCCTCGGGGCGCGGCTCGGCGGCGCCCTCGGGGACGGCGACCGGGCCCATGGAGACCACGTGGCTGAGGATCTCGATCCCGAGCGCCTGGCGGCAGAACTGCCGGGCGACCTCACCGACCGCGACCCGGGCCGCGGTCTCGCGGGCGCTGGCGCGCTCCAGGATCGGGCGGGACTCCTCGTGCCCGTACTTCTGCATGCCCACGAGGTCGGCGTGCCCGGGGCGGGGGCGGGTGAGCGGCGCGTTGCGCGCCACGCCGTCCAGTTCCTCGGCGGGAACCGGGTCGGGCGACATCACCTTCTCCCACTTGGGCCACTCGGTGTTTCCGACCTCGATCGCGACCGGCCCACCCTGGGTGAGGCCGTGCCGGATCCCCCCGATGACGGAGACCTGGTCCTTCTCGAACTTCATCCGGGCGCCCCGACCGTACCCGGCGCGACGTCGGAGCAGCGCGGCGGCGATGTCGTCAGAGGTGACGGACACACCGGCCGGAAGGCCCTCCAGGATCGCGACGAGTGCAGGTCCGTGGGACTCCCCCGCGGTCAGCCAACGCAACATGTCCACGATCCTCCCACGGATCGGGGGGAGGCGTGGTCACCGGGCTCAGGGTTGCGGGAGCAGGGGGTGACCGGCCAGGACGGTGGCGAGGGTGGCGGCGAGCATGAACGGGCCGAGCGGGAGCGGTTCGGCCCGGGTGATCCGGCGCAGGAGGAGCAGGGCCACTCCCAGCAGGGAGAAGGCCGCGAAGGCCCAGAAGGCGGCGACCAGGGCGCCCACCGGTCCGGCGGCCCAGCCCGCGTAGAGGCCGGTGAGGCCGGAGAGCTTGACGTCCCCGAAGCCGAGCCCGCCTGGCCTGATCCGCCACAGCAGCCAGTAGAGGACCGTGATGAGCGCCATGCCGACCAGGGCCCCGGTGCCGCGTTCGAGGTCGGGGCCGAAGGGTGGGAGGAGGACCGCCGCGGCCAGGAGGAGCGCGGCGACGGGGTAGGCGGGGGCGACGAGGGCGTCGGGCAGGCGCATGACGCGCAGGTCGACGGCGGAGAGCGGGACGCCGAGAGCGACCAGCCAGAGCACGGCGAGGAGCCCGAAGGGTGACCAGTCGGTGAGGTGGGTGGGGGTGAGGGCGCCGACCAGCGCGAAGAGCAGCGCCGTGGTGCCGACGACCGCGGGGTCGGGGCGGACCCGTTCCGAGCAGTGGGGGCAGGTGCCGCTTCTCCGGAACTCACGGGAGGCCACGACGGGCAGGCCCCGGGCGAAGCGGAGCCGGGTCAGGCAGTGCGGGCAGCGGGGCGGTGGCGGCCCGTCGTGTTCCTCCTCGGGGTCGGGGACCGTGGCGGTGGCGGCGGTCGCCGGTGTGTCGGGCGCGCCTGCCCGTTCACCGACTCCACGTGTGACAACGTCCTGGTGAGCGGCCAGCCCGGGACCGAAGAGGTGGACCACTCTGCCGCCGACGCGGCCCAGCGCGACGCCGAGGGCCAGGAGCACGGCGGCCGCGAGGACCGCCCACGGGAGCGGGGACGACGTGAGCGCCAGGGGGGTGGGCATGTTCGGAAACTACCTGCTGGCGGGGTTCGGCGACAGGGTGTGCGGCCGCCTGTGGACAACCCCGCGGTCAGGCGTCGTCGCGCCGGGCCCGCACGACCGCGCTGAGTTCGACGCCGCCGGGCAGGACGTGCTGGAGTTCGGTGCCGAGCCGTTCGGCGACCCGGCGCAGCGATTCGTCGTCGCGCTCGTCCAGTTCGAGGCGGATGCCGAGGTCCGCGCGTTCGGAGGGGTGGATACGCACGCGTTCGATCCCGAACTCGGCGTGGGTCACCCGGTGGACGATCGACAGGACCTGCGGGTCGTCCTGGGGTTCGGGTACCGACCCCTGTTCGGCGAGCACGGTGAGGAAGCGGCCCTGGATGGTGTGCGGGACCGGCCCGGACACGTCGATGACCAGCGCGTCGGCGTTCTCCTCCAGGGTGGCCTGGCAGGCGTCCCGCGTGGTGAAGGGCACCGGTCGGGCGTCCGGGCGCCAGCGCCGGACGGCGTCCACGGAGGTGAAGGCCAGGACTCCGCGACGACCGTCCTTGCCGGTCATGATGGGGATGGCCACCTCGCTGTTCTTGTCCTTGGTGAGCCCCCCCACGCCCTGCTCGGTCTCGGTGGCGACGGACACCACGGGGATGAGGACCCGGGAGCTGCTGAGGGCGGCCAGGACCTGCCGGTCGCCGGTCCGGCCCGCGGCGTGCTCGCGCAGGCTCGCCTCGACGTCCGGGTCGGCGCTGCCGTCGTCGTCACGGAAGTTCTGGGCGCCGATGATCGATGGTCTGCTCACGGGCCCCGACTCTACCCGGGGCGCGGGTCCGTTCCGGGGTCGCTTCCCGGACAGAACCCTGTGACCTCTCCCCTGTTTCCGGCCCCGCGGGTGCGCCGTGGATCAGGGGCGGGCGCCGCCGAGCGCGTCGACGATCCCCCTGAGCTGGTCGACCTGTTCCGGGGTGAGCCGGTCGAACATCAGCGAGCGCACACGGGTGGCGTGGCCCGGCGCGGCGGCGCGGAGGGCGCTGGCGCCGTCCTCGGTGAGCACCGCCCACAGCCCGCGCCGGTCGTCCTCGCAGCTCTCCCGCCGCACGTGGCCGTCGCGTTCGAGGCGGGCGATCTGGTGGGACAGGCGGCTCTTGGAGACGATGACGGTCTCGGCCAGGTCGCGCATCCGCATGCGCTGCTCCGGAGCTTCGGAGAGGTGGGCGAGGATGCCGTACTCGATGAGGGAGAGGCCGTCCCGGGAGCGCAGGTCGTGTTCGAGTTCGTCGTAGATCCAGGCGTTCATCCGCAGGAACCCGCGCCAGACGTCCTGTTCGTCGGCTTCGAGCCAGGCCTTCTCCATGGCCTGATTCTAGCCCCGGCGGGCCCGGGGAGGGGTCCCGGTGAGACGGGGCCCTTGCGTCCTCGGGGAGGAACACCTAATCTACTTCCCAGGAAGATACTTCTAAGGTACTTTGTTGCTAGACAACGAACCGCACCGCTGGACGGCCCAGGACCCGGGTCGCCCGAACTCAGGGAGAGACACCATGGCAGCTCAGGAACTCAAGCCCGGCACCTGGAAGATCGACGTCGCCCACAGCGTGGTCGGCTTCTCCGTCCGCCACATGATGGTGAGCAAGGTCCGCGGCCGCTTCGAGAGCTTCGACGCCACGCTGACGGTGCCCGAGGACCCCACCCAGTCCTCCGTCGAGGCCACCATCGAGGCCAGCTCGATCAACACCGACAACACCGACCGTGACAACCACATCCGGTCCAACGACTTCTTCGAGGCCGACAACCACCCCGAGTTCAGCTTCCGCTCCACCGGCCTGGAGGCCAGGGGCGAGGACTTCGTCCTCAAGGGTGACCTGACCATCAAGAAGAACACCCACCCGGTCGAGCTGGCCCTGGAGTTCAACGGCTCCACCGTCGACCCCTACGGCCTGGACCGCGCCGGGTTCGCCGCCTCCACCACCATCAGCCGCAAGAAGTTCGGCGTCGACATCGAGATGCCGATGGAGAGCGGCGGCGTGGTCGTCGGCGACAAGATCTCCATCGAGATCGACGCCGAGTTCACCCGCCAGGCCTGAGCCGCACCGGCTCCGACGGGGGAGGGCGGTGTCCGGGTGTGGTCGCCCGAGGGGAGCGACCACCACCCCGGGTTTTGACGACACTCCGTCAGTAACCCGGTGAGGTCTCGGATATCGTCGACGGGGGAGGGTCCACGGACCCTCCCCCGTCCTCGTATGTCCGGCAGCACCCCACAGACCGCAGGAGAAGCACCGTGCCGTCCCAGCCCTTCGCCCCCGAGGTCGTCTCCGCCGTCACCGCCCACATGAACGGCGACCACCCCGAGGACACCCTGATCATCTGCCGTGCCCTGGGCGGCCGCCCGGAGGCCACCGCCGCCCGCATGACCGGGCTCGACGGTGACGGAGGAGACTACGCGGTCACCGTGGACGGCGCCGAGGAGGACGTGCGCATCCCCTGGGCCACACCGCTGACCGAGCGCGCGCAGATCCGCGTCGAGGTGGTCCGCATGTACCAGGAGGCCTGCGCCGCCCTCGGGATCACCCCGCGCGGCCAGCACTGAGTCACCCGCCCGCGGACGCCACCGAGGGGTCCGGTGACGAAGGGTCACGGAAACGGGAACCCGAACGGCCTCGGAGGAGTCCCACCAGGTGACGGGGGAAGACCGTTCACGGGACCGGAACCGGTGGGCTCCACCACCCGGACCGGGCCCGTGAACGACCTAACCTGGAGGGGTCCGCCCCGCCACGGCTTCCCCCGGACGCCCGCAGACGACCACCTATCCGAAGGATGGCTCCGGCCTCGATGGTCACGCCCGACCCCGGTGACGAGAACGCACCCACCCAGCGGATCGACCCCACGACACCCACCACGCGAGCCGATCCGGCGGTGGGTGCCACGCGCTGGGTCACACGCGTGTTCCGACCGGGGGCCGCCCCTCCGCCCGAGCCGGGCTCGGCCCATCCGGGCCCGCCCCCCGTGTCCGACGACGCACCCACCCGGGTGGTCCCGCCGGGCGCGCCGTCCGGGGCGGACCGCACCACCGTCCTGCCCGGTGACGCGGCCCTGGGCGCCGCTCCCGTCGACGGCACCCGGGTCCAGCCTCCCGTCGCCCCCACGGCGCGTCCGGGCACCGGCCGACCCACACCGGGCGCACCCCCCGGAGGCCGTGCCCCGTGGTGGCGGGTGCTCCTCGGCCCCCTCCTGGACTGGACGGCGCGTCTGGTCTCCCGTGTGGTCGTGGGCCCCGCGGGCGACCTCGACTACGCCGTGCCCGCCGAGCTCCGCCGCCGCTACCAGGTCCTGGACCACATCGGCGCGGGCGGTGAGGCCGTCGTCTACCTGGCCGAACCCACCGACTCACCCGGGCGCCGACTGGCGCTGAAGGTGTACCGGCCCGGCCACGACATCAACCGCGAACTCCTGGACCGGCTGCGCGCACGGGGGACCGCCTCCCCCCACACGCCCGCCATCCAGGGCTACGGGACCGCCGCCAGCTCCTGGGGCGAGGACCTGGCCTGGGAGGCCCAGGAGTACTTCTCCCTGGGCACCCTGCGCGAGGTCATCAACCAGGCACCCCTGGACGACGAGGGCGCCCGGGCGGTGGTCCGCGCGGTCTCCGACTGCCTGCACCACTGGCAGAGCGAGCTCCAGCACAACCACACCGACGTCAAACCCGAGAACCTCCTGGTCCGCTCCCTGGACCCGCCGGTGGTCGCCCTCACCGACTTCGGGGGCGCCGTGCGCGCCACCATGAGCCGTGTCTACGGCGGCCAGGCCGTCACCGAGGCCTACGCCTCCCCCGAGGTGGTGGAGGGGCGCCGCGAGGCCCCGGCCGCCTGGTGGTCCCTGGGCGTCATGGTGCACGAACTCGTCACCGGCCGCCGCCCCGATCGCGGCGGCAACTGGCTGACCGCACGCAACACCGAGGTGGACATCTCGGCCATCACCGACGAGCGCTGGCGCCTGCTCGCCCGGGGCCTGCTCACCCTGGCGCCCTCCGCCCGCTGGGGACACGAGGAGGTCGCCGCGTGGCTGGCCGGTGAGCGCCCGCCTATCCGCACCGCGAGCCGTCGGCGCCCCATCAACTTCGCCGGGACCTCCCACGAGGACCCGCCGAGCCTCGCCTTCGACCTGCTGGACCGCTCCGACACCGGCGCGATGTGGCTGCGCAGCCACTGGCCCGAACTCCGGACCTGGCTGGACCGCGAGGTCAACGACTACACCTTCGACCGCGCCTATCTCACCGGCCTGGAGGCCCGCCCCGACCTCGCACACGTGGCGATCAGCGCCCTGGCCGCCCGCTACGTGCCCGGCATGCCGCCGCGCTTCCGGGGGCACGAGATCAGCGCGGACGGCCTCCTGGCCCTGGCGGCGGGTGACGCCAGCCGCCACTCGGTGGTGCGCGAGGCCGTGGAGTCGGGCGTGGTGGGCCTGGGCGCCCAGCACTGGTGCCCGCACC
The DNA here is from genome assembly GCF_965344335.1 of Nocardiopsis eucommiae. Lineage (NCBI taxonomy): Bacteria > Bacillati > Actinomycetota > Actinomycetes > Streptosporangiales > Nocardiopsidaceae > Nocardiopsis > Nocardiopsis eucommiae. The sequence goes on along the minus strand of NZ_CBDRIY010000016.1, from coordinate 38,153 downwards.
CCGAGTGCCGGTCGGGCGGCTCCGGCCGCTGCGCGTTGCTGGAGCGGGTCCAGCACGAGGTCCCGCTGCTGATGGCGCGGGTGAACGAGACCCTGGAGCGCGTGGTGGACGCGCGCCCCGAGACGACCCGGAGCCCCGACGCGCCCCGGCACCCCGCCGCCCACGAGATCGACTCCACCTGGGCACGCGCGGTGGAGTTGGTGCTCTCCCCCGAGACCGCCGCACAGCACCGGTCCCTGCTGCGCCGCCAGTCCTGGCACCCGCAACAGCGCAGTTCCGCGCCGAACGCGCCGTGGTGGTCCGAACAGCGCAGGGCGGCCCTGCGCGACGGCGGCGACCAGCTGGCCAGCCGGAGCGCCACGCTCACGGCCCTGCTCCTGCTCCCGGAGGCCGCGCGGGTCGGCGGCTCGATCGCCGAGCGCGAGCGCGCCGACGGCCGGGCCCGTCGTCAGGACCGTTGGGCCGCGCTCGCCGGTTCCGCGCGGGCACGCTGGGAGGGCGCCCAGGAGAAGGTGGCCACGGCCCGACAGCGCCGCGGGGTCGCCGCCACCCGGCCCGACAACCCCGCGCTTCCCGGCGATCCCGCCCGACCGCAGGAGCCCGCGACCGCCAAGGAGCGGCGTCAGCAGGAGCGGGCGACCCGGCGCGTCGATCGGACGATGGGCCAGATCCAGCGCGCGATGAGGGCGGGCCGGTGCCGCAGGTTCGCGTACCCGGCGGCGTTGCTGGGTCTGCTGGACGGGCTGGGTCGGGCGCTGCGGCCCGGGGAGGGCTTCTTCCCCGAGAGCGCGTTCGTGACCGACGCCTACACGGGCCTGCTGGAGTTCGGTGACAACCCCCTGAGCGACGGGGCCGCCGCGCTCACCGGGCTGCTGCCCGGCGGGATCGGCGCGGCCTGGTGGTTCCCGGTCCTGTTGTCGGTGGCGCTGATCACGCTGGGCCGCACCGCCGCGAAGTCCACGGTCAAGGCCCGCCGCCGCCTGGGCGCCTTCCGCCTGGCCGTCGCGGGATCCCTGCTCATGCTCGTGGTGCTGTTCTCCACGGGGCTGCTGGCTCTGGGATCGGGTGTGCTCATCCCCCTCGACGGGCTCCTGGGCGGCTGAGCCCCGCGGGCCGGCACCCCGGGTGAGGCGTTGGACACGCTATGATCTCCCGGTTCGGCGGTGTGCCGGACCACGGGAAGAGGGGTGGACGGGTGGCTGAGGTGTTCGAGCTGCGCGCCGGTCAGTACCGGGCGCGCGTCGACCGGACCGGGGCCGGGTTGCAGGCGCTCACCTGGCGGGGGCACGACCTCGTCTGGCCGTACACGCGCCAGTCGGGCCCCATCGCCTCCCAGGGGCAGCTGCTGGCCCCCTGGCCCAACCGGGTGGCCTCGGCCCGCTACACCTTCCAGGGCACCGAGCACCGGCTGGACGTCAACGACCCGGAGACCGGGTCCGCGATCCACGGCCTGGTCAGCGAGGTGGTGTGGCGCACCCAGGAGCGGTCCGAGGAGGACGTGACCCTGGGCCTGGACTTCCCCGGCACCCCCGGGTACCCGTTCCCGCTGGAGCTGACGGCCACCTACCGCCTGGTGTCCGAGGCCTCGGAGGCGCACGGGCTCACCGTCACCGTCACGGCACGCAACACCGGCGACTCCGACGCCCCGTACGGTCTCGGCTTCCACCCCTACCTCACCCTGGGTGCACCCTTCCGGGACCTGGTCGAGCGGGACCAGGTGCGGCTGGAGGCCACGGTCGGCAGCCGCCAACCGGCCGACGCCGACCTGATTCCCGTGGGCGACCCGGTCCCGGTGTCCGGGACCGCGTACGACCTGCGTCCGCCCGGCCGGAACCCGGGCGCGACGGAGCTGGACACCGCCTTCACCGACCTCGACCGCGACCGGAACGGACGCGCCTGGGTGCGGCTGAGCGGCCCCGAGCACCGGGTGTGCCTGTGGGCGGGAGCGGGCTACGGCTGGCTCCAGCTGTTCAGCTCCGACTCCCTCGGCGGCGACCTCCACCGGGCGCACCTGGCGGCCGAGCCCATGACCTGCCCGCCCGACGCCCTCAACAGCGGCACGGACCTGATCGTCCTGGCTCCGGGTGAGAGCGTGGAGCACACCTTCGGCATCCTCGCCGAGCCGCTGGACTGATCAGCGCGAGGGCCGGGCCACCACGGCGAACTGTCCTGAAGCGGGGTCGTACGGCGCCCCCGTCAGGTCCCCGTGGACCTCGTCCGGGGTGAACCCGCTCCCGGCGAGCTCGGCGGTCAGCGTGTCCGGCGTGAAGTAGCGGACCCAGTTGTGGAACACCCGGGTGCCGTCCTCGGTGACGACGTCGTACCGGTCCAGGCTCACCCGCTCCTCCTCGTAACGGAAGGTGTGCTGGAAACCGTGGTAGGGGCGCTCCGACCAGAACCCGCCCATGAGATCCGGGGCGTACACCGCGCCCTCACGGAGCAGGTCGAGTCCGGGCTCGGCGTCGACGTCGAACAGGAAAGCGCCCCCGTCGGCCAGGTGACGGCGCACCACCCCGAGCAGCCGCACCCGGTCCCAGGGCGCCATCGCGCAGTAGTCACGCATCACCATCACGACCAGGTCGAAGCGTTCGTCCAGGTCGAGGGCCAGGTAGTCGCCGCACAGGTGACGGGCGTCCAGGCCCTCCTCCCGCGCGACTCCTTCGGCGTGCTCCACGGACCGGGACGCGATGTCGACCCCGAGTGCGCTCGCCCCGGCGCGCGCCAGCCGCGCGGTGTACAGACCGGGCCCGCAGCCCAGGTCGGCCACGCGCGATCCGGAGCCGAGGCCGAAGTGCCCGACCATCCAGTCCGCGGCCCGGTCCACGAACTCCGCGCGGTGGGAGGCGGCGTCGACCTCGGGGGCCAGGTGGTTGGCGAGCATCCGCTCCGAGATGTGGCCGTCGGTCCACAGGTCGGCGGTGGTGACGCGGGCGTAGGGGGCGGGGCGCTCGGCCATGTCGGAGAGCGCGGCGAAGAGTGGGTTCACGGTGTTCCTCGTTCACGTGTGGGACCACCGGCGGGACGCGTGAGGCGCGTCGGCACGGGCCCGGTGGCGGGGAGGGCTGAGCACACGTTCAGGAGGACATGGCGCCCAGCCTACCCGGAGGCCCCGGGCCCCTCTCCCTCACACTCCCCCGAGCGTCTCGGTCAGCCGCGCCAGGTCCTCCTCGGTGTCGATGTCCTCGGGGCTGGCGACGTCGTCGCAGGCCACCGTCGTGACCAGGTGGGAGTAGGCGCGCAGGAAGGGGCGGGCGCCCACGTCCCGCTCGGCCATGGAGTAGACCGTGGACCAGTGCTCGCGGCCCAGCAGCACGGGGTTGCGCGGGTTGCCGTGGTAGGTGGCCACCGCCGCCCGGGCACCCTGGGCGTAGGCCTCGACCAGGCGTCGGACCGCCTCGGACGTGACGAGCGGCTGGTCCGCGAGGGCGACCAGGAGGGCGTCGACCGTGTCGGGCATCGCGTCGATCCCGGCGCGGAGCGAGGAGCCCATCCCCGTGGACCAGTCGGGGTTGTGCACGGTCACCGCCCCGGACACGCCGGTGTCGGCGGCGCCGAGGACGACCAGGACCGGGGCGCAGCCGCCTCCCGAGAGCGTGCGCACGCCCCGGTCGACGAGGCGTTCACCCGCGAGTTCGACCAGGGCCTTGGGGCGGCCGAGTCTGCTCCCCGAACCCGCCGCCAGCAGCAGGCCCGCCACCGCGCCCGAACGCCCGTCTCCTCGCTCCCCCGTACCCATGACGCGATGATGCCACGGACGCGCTCCCCGGGTGGGCCACCTCGGCGAGGTCGCGGGCCACGGACCGGCACCCGAGCAGGGACCACCGCCGTGAACTGCGGATTCACCGCCACGGCGGTTTCGGTTCACCCCTCGGTCTGGCCGAATCCGGCCGGAACCAGCGGCACCGGCGGAGTGTCGCGGTGGATCCTGCCCCGGGTCTCGCTCAGAGCCCTGCCGCTCCCGCCCCACCTGCTGCGCACCAGCTCGGCGGCGATGGACACCGCCGTCTCCTCCGGGGTGCGCGCGCCCAGGTCGAGCCCGATCGGAGAGTGCAGGCGCGCCAGCGCCTCCTCCTCCACACCGGCCTCGCGGAGCCGGTCCAGCCGGTCCTCGTGCGTACGGCGCGAACCCATCGCGCCGATGTACCCGGCCCCGGTGGACAGCGCCCGCTTGAGCACGGGCACGTCGAACTTGGGGTCGTGGGTGAGCACGCAGATCGCGGTGCGCTGGTCGATCTCGTCGGCGATCTCGTCCAGGTACACGTGCGGCCACTTCACCACCACCTCCTCGGCGGTCGGGAACCGCCTGGGCGTGGCGAACACCGGGCGGGCGTCGCACACCGTCACCCGGTAGCCCAGGTAGGAGCCGAGATCGGCCACGGCCGCCGCGAAGTCGATGGCGCCGAACACCAGCATGCGGGGCGCCGGGGCGAACGACTGCACGAACACCTCCAGCTCGTCACCGCGCCGCTGACCGTCCACCCCGTAGTGCAGCAGCCCCGTGCTGCCCTGGGCCAGCATGCCGCGCACGTCGTCGTCCAGGGCCGCGGCCAGGCGCTCACCGCCCGCACCCAGGTCACCCTCGGCGTGACCGGGCCACACGACCCGGCGGCGGCCCACCCGGGAGGCGTCGGACGGATCGGCGACGATGGTGGCCACCGCCACCGGCTGGTGCTCGTCCACGGCACCGAGCACCGCGCCCAACTGGGGATAGGTCGTGCGGCTCACCGGCTCGACGAACACGTGCAGGGTCCCCCCGCACGTGAGTCCCACGCTGAAGGCGTCGTCGTCGTTCACCCCGTAGGTGCGGCGCACCGGCACACCGGTGCGGATCGCCTCCAGGGCCTCCTCGTAGACGGCCCCCTCCACACAACCGCCCGACACGCTACCGGTGACCTCACCGGACGCGCTCACCAGCATGGCGGCGCCCGCGTCACGGGGCGCGCTCTTGAAGGTGTCGATCACCGTGGCCACCGCGAAGGTCTCCCCCGCGGCGTACAGATCGGACACGCTGGCTCGGACATCACGCACGAGGCACCTCTTCCACGACTCCTCCGGCGGGCCGCGACGGTCCGCTCATGGGCCCTGGTACCAACCTATGTGCCCAACGCGACACGGAAGAGCCCCCGTTCCTCCAGGAAACGGGGGCTCGATTCGGTCTCGTCTACGAACGCGGTTCACCGGGGAGGTCGGGCTCGCGGCCCTCGCCACGGCCCAGCATCGAACGGAACTCGGCCAGCGCGCGCCGGGCGAACTCGCCGTCCGTGCTCTGGATGCCCATCACCGGCAGCGACGTGCCGTCCGACAGGTCCAGGCAGGGCCACGGCTCCCCCTCCGGCATCCGGATGTCCAGGACCTCCGGCCAGGCCAGGTGGTGCGTACGGATGCCGTTGATGACCACCACGTTCCGCTCCGTGGCGATCAGCCGGGGGCGGCCCAGCATGTGCAGCCCCGCGGCCACCGCCAACCCGAGGCCCACGACCAGGAAACGGTCCATGATGCGCCACTCGGCGGGCAGGATCACGGCCAGCACGACCATGGTCGCCACGATCAGCAGGCCCAGGCCGTAGGCGACCAACCGCACCGCGCGGGGCCGCCACGTCCTCGGCAGGGCCGCCTTGCTCGACGCCTCGTCCACAGGTAGTTCCCTCGTCCGCACCAGCTGCTCCATCTCCACGCGCTCAGGCGTGACTCACCCCGGTCACCGTCCGGCCAGGCGCGGTCGCGCGCACCAGCAGGGTGGGATCAGCGACGCAGTCCGCGCAGCGCGACCGCCGTGTCCAGGGCGGCCAGCGCGGCCTCGGCGCCCTTGTCCTCGACGCTTCCCGGAAGTCCGGCGCGGTCACGCGCCTGTTCCAGGGTGTCACACGTGAGCACACCGTTGCCCACGGGGGTGGACTCGCGCAGGGCCACCTCGGTCAGACCGTGGGTGACCGACTGGCACACGTAGTCGAAGTGCGGGGTTCCGCCACGGATGACCGCTCCCAGGGCGATCACCGCGTCGTGCCTGCGGGCCAGCTCCTGGGCCACCACCGGGATCTCCACCGCCCCGGCGACCCTCACCACGACGGGCTCGGAGGCCCCCGAGGCCTTCACCACGGCGAGCGCGTTGGCGAGCATCGGCTCGACGATCGCCTCGTTCCAGCGGGTGACGACGAGGCCCACCGAGAGCCCCGAGGCGTCGATCTGGTGTTCGTCCGGACGTCCTGTGCCGCTCATGACCGGCCCTTCCTGGGATGGAGTGATGGTGGTGTCGGGGGGTGGTGGTCCTACTGGGCGACGCGGGCCAGGTCGTGACCCATCCGGTCGCGCTTGGTCAGCAGGTAGGAGAGGTTGTCGTCGGTGACGAAGGTCGGCATGGCCACCCGCTCGTTCACCCGCACCCCGTGGTGCTCCAGCCCCTCGGCCTTGGCGGGGTTGTTGGACAGCAGCCGCACCGAGGCCACCCCGAGGTCGGTGAGGATGCGCGCCCCGGCGCCGAACTCGCGCGCGTCGGCGGGCAGCCCCAGACGCAGGTTCGCGTCGACGGTGTCCGCGCCCTCGTCCTGGAGGCTGTAGGCGCGCAGCTTGTGCAGCAGACCGATCCCCCGGCCCTCGTGGCCGCCCATGTACACGATGACCCCGCGCCCCTCCTCCGCGACGGCCGCCATGGCGGCGTCCAACTGGGCGCCGCAGTCGCAGCGGTGGGAGCCGAAGGCGTCGCCGGTCAGGCACTCCGAGTGCAGGCGGGCCAGGACGTCGTCGCCGTCGGACAGGTCACCGAGGACCAGGGCGACGTGCTCGGCGCCGTCGGCGGTGCCCTTGAAGCCGACCGCGCGCCACTCGCCGTACTGGTTGGGCATGCGGGTCTCCACCATGCGCGTGACCAGTGCGGGGTTGGCCTCCTCCTCGGTGAGGGCCTCACCGAGGGAGGCGCGGTGGGCGGCCAGCTGCTCGACGGAAACCAGCTTCAGGCCGTGCTCGTCCGCGAACTCGCGCAGCCGGGGCAGGCGGGCCATGGTGCCGTCGTCGTTGACCACCTCCGCGAGCACGCCGGCGGGGCGCAGACCGGCCAGGCGGGCGAAGTCCACGGAGGCCTCGGTGTGGCCGCGGCGGGCCAGGACACCGCCCGGGCGGGCGCGCAGCGGCAGGATGTGGCCGGGGCGCACGAAGTCCACGGGGCGGCTGTCGTCGGAGGCCAGCAGGCGGATGGTGCGGGCGCGGTCGGCGGCGGAGATGCCGGTGCTGACTCCCTCGCGGGCGTCCACCGTCACCGTGTAGGCGGTGCGCAGGCTCTCCTCGTTGCGCGCGGTCATCAGCGGCAGGTCGAGGCGGTCCAGGTCCTCACCCTCCATGGGGACGCACACCACTCCGGAGGTGTAGCGGATCATGAAGGCCAGCAGCTCGGGGGTGGCGAGCTCGGCGGCGAAGATGATGTCGCCCTCGTTCTCACGGTCCTCGTCGTCCACCACCACGATGGCCCTGCCCTGGGCGAACTCCGCGATGGCGTCCTCGATGCGGTCGAGGACGACGGCCGGGGTGGTGTCGGCGGCCGGGGTGGTGTCGGTGACGGTCATGCCCGCTCCTGAAGGTGCGTCGTGGGTGGGTCTGGTGGGTGGTGGGTGCCTGGTCCTAGGCGCGGGTGCCGTCCTGCGCTCGGGCCCGGGAGACGGCCGTGATGCGCTCCACGTACTTGGCGATGACGTCCACCTCGACGTTCACGGTGGCGCCGACCGCGAGGCCGCCCAAGGTGGTGGCCTCCAGGGTGGCCGGAATGAGGCTGACCTCGAAGAACTCGTCCTCGGCGCCGGGAGCGCTCACAGCCGACACGGTGAGGCTGGTGCCGTCCACGGTGATGGACCCCTTCTCGACCACGTACGGGGAGAGCTGCGGGGAGAGGCCGAACCTCAGGACGTCCCAGTTGTCACCGGGGTTCCGGGAGAGGAGGGTGGCGGTGCCGTCGACGTGGCCCTGCACGATGTGGCCGCCCAGACGGCCGTCGCTGCGGGCGGCGCGTTCGAGGTTCACGGGGGCGCCGGGGGTGAGGGCGCCGAGGGAGGAGCGGTCCAGGGACTCCTTCATCACGTCGGCGGTGAAGGTGCCCTCGCCGCGCGCGACGACGGTCAGGCACACGCCGTTGACCGCGATGGAGTCACCGAGACCGGCGTCGGAGCTGACCAGGGGGCCGTCCACGGTGAGCAGGACCGCCTCACCGTTGGTCCCAGCGGGTTCGATGGAGACGACCTTGCCGAGTTCCTCGACGATTCCGGTGAACACGCCCTACATCCCTTCGCCTGGTACGGCTCCGGGGAAAAGGGTGTGGAAAACGGGTCCACGACAGGAGCGGAGCACGGAGCCGTCACCAAGGGATCGGCACGGCTCGGACCCGCCCCAACGCGCACTGCCTCCCATCCGGACTTTCACCGTCGGTACCGGAATTCCACCGGTTCAACCGGTCGATGGAATCGACCGGGTCGCGGACTGTCACCGCCGGTTCGGACTTTCACCGACCCCGGAGCACGCGTCTGACTGTTGTCTGACGACCCGATCCTAACCCCTCCCCCACACGGCGCATAGCCCGTGTGACGGGGTTCATTGCTCGGCGGGGTCCGTCGACCGGTCCGGGCGGGCGGCCAGACCCGCGCGCACGAACATCTCCGGCGCCCCGAAGGACGCCCAGAAGGCCACTGCGGCGTAGACCACGTACGACACCAGGGCCGACGGCAGCCCGGCCAGGTCCCGGAAGAGGACCCGCTCCACCGCGAGGACTAGCAGGACCACGGAGATCCCGAGGGCGAACCGCGCCGCGCGCGCCGTGGGCGTGCCCGCCGCGCTGTACCAGCCGCGCCGGTGCAGCAGGGTGAAGCCCAGGACCCCGCCGAGCAGCGCTCCGCAGGTGGTGTAGAGCCCGGCCAGGGTGTGGGCGGCGGGATCGGAGGGGGTCGCGCCGATCCACTCGGCGGTGGGGACCACCCAGTCCCCGCGCACACCGAACTGCCAGGCGGTCGCCACCGCGCACGGCACCAGCGAGACCACCAGCAGCCACGACACCCAGCGCAGCGTGTCCAGGGAGCGCCACCAGGCCAGAACACGCTCCTCGTAGCGCAGCACCAGCCACAGCACGGCACCGCCCACGGCCAGACCGACCACGACGTCGCTGAAGTAGTGCGCGCCCAGATAGACACGGGAGAAGGCCACCAGGGCGATCACCGCGACCGCCGCCCACGCCAGGCTCCTGCGGCCGGATCTGGCCGCGAGATACCCGTAGGTCACCACGGCGGCCTGGCTGTGACCCGAGGGCATCCCGAAGCTGCTGTGCTGGGAGTATCCGGTGACCCGCGGATCGAACCAGTAGGGCCGGGAGCCGTAGAGCACCGACTTGAGCAGGTTGTTGACCACCGCCGAGGCGATGACCGCCACGAAGAGCCGGGCGCCAAGGCTCGCGTGGAAACACCAGAAGACGGTCACCAGCAGGACGATGATGACGCCCTGGGAGCCCAGGAAGGTGACGGCCTCCAAGGGAGGGGCGAGCCACCCGGCCAGGCCCTGCAACCAGCGGATCGCCTCGCTCTCCGCCTCCCAGAGGGCGTCCATGGCCAGGTGCTCGGGGGTCCAAGCGTTCACGCGTACTCCACGGGTCCGCGCCTGGCAACGCGCTCACGCCGCGCCGCTCCCCCGAGGGGAAGACGGAGCCGCGACCAAGCGAAATCGACGACTACAGCGGGCAGCATAGGGCGGACCGTCCCACGGTGGCCAGGCCCCCCGGCCCGGCGCGCCGCGATCGTTACCGGGGGGTCAGGCGAGCGGGCTGGCCTTGCGGGCCTGGGCGCGCAGGGACTCGATGGCGCCGTCCGGGTCCTGGGCGCCGTAGACGGCGGATCCGGCCACGAACACGTCCGCCCCGGCCTCGGCGGCACGCTCGATGGTCTCGTCGCTCACGCCGCCGTCGACCTGGAGCCAGACCGCCGCGTCGCGGTTGTCGAGGAGTTCCCGGGCCCGTCGGATCTTGGGCAGCACCAGGTCCAGGAACCGCTGGCCGCCGAACCCCGGCTCGACGGTCATGAGCAGGAGCATGTCCATCTCACCGATGAGGTCCTCGTAGGGGTCGACCGGCTCGGCGGGGTTGAGGGCCAGCCCGGCGCGGGCGCCGTGCCTGCGGATCTCGCGCAGGGTCCGCACGGGGGCGTTGGCGGCCCTGGCGTGGATGGTGACGCTCCCGGCACCCGCCTCCGCGTAGGCGGGTGCCCAGCGGTCGGGGTCCTCGATCATCAGATGGCAGTCCAGCGGGGTGGTGGTCGCCTTGAGCAGGGAGTCCACGATGGGCAGGCCCAGCGTGAGGTTGGGGACGAAGTGCCCGTCCATGACGTCGACGTGCAGCCAGTCCGCGTTGGGGACGCGGGCGGCCTCGTCGGCGAGGCGCGCGAAGTCGGCGCTGAGGATGCTGGGAGAGATCTGAATTGCCACGTCAGCAGTGTATCCGGGCGGGTTCGGGGCAGGTGTGCCTCGGGGGTACCACGGACCGAGGGGGAGACATGCTGGACGAGGACGGGCTACGGGACTTCCTGGAGGCCTACAGCCGGGAGCTGGTCGGGGGCGATCTGGACGGGATCGCGGCGCGGTACGGATACCCGGCCTATGTCGCGGGGGACCTCGAGAGCATCGCGGTGGCCGCGCCCGCGGACGTGCGGGAGGCCTTCGCGGGGGCGGCCGGGAGCTACCGCGAGCAGGGGATGGTGGACGCGGTCCCCGAGATCCGGCGGATCGAGGAGCTCACCGCGAGGCTGGTGTGGGCGGACGTGCGCTGGTCCTATCGGGACGCGCGCGGCGAGGAGGTCCGGGGCGAGTCGTACCGGTACCTGCTGCGGGAGGCGGGGAACTCCTGCATGATCTGCGTGGTGGTCGCGACGGGCGTCGCGTGACCGGCGCCTTTACGACGTAGATTCTGATATGTCCGACACGCGCCCCCGGGTGAGAGTCCCGGGGGCGCGTGTCGGTCCGCTACTCCGGCTTGCGGCGCAGGAGGGCGAGGAACATGGCGTCCGTGCCGTGGACGTGCGGCCAGAACTGGACGTACTTCCCCTCCGGGCCGGCGGCGAGGTCGGGGACCTCGTCGAGATAGTCCGGGGCGCGCAGGAGTTCGAGGTCCTCGCGCTCGGCCAGCACCCTCCGGACGATCACGTCGGTCTCGTCCAGGTGCGGTGAGCAGGTCACGTAGGCGACGACGCCGCCGGGGCGCGCGGACTCGACCGCCCGGGTGAGCAGTTCGTGCTGGAGCGGGGCGAGCTGGGTGACGTTCTCCGGGCCCCGGCGCCAGCGGGACTCGGGGCGGCGGCGCAGAGCGCCCAGGCCGGTGCACGGCACGTCCGCCAGGACGCGGTCGAAGGAGCCCGGCTTCCAGGCCGGGCGGGTGCCGTCGGCGACGACGGCCCGGCCCGCGTCGCGGGGGGCGCGGCGCACCGCGCTCGCGACCAGGCCCGCGCGGGCGGGCTGGAGCTCCGAGGCGACCAGGCGGGCCTCGCCCTGACCCGCGATGCTGGCCAGCAGACCGGCCTTGCCGCCGGGGCCCGCGCACATGTCCAGCCACAGGGCGTCGCGGCCCCCGGCGTCCACCCGGGTCAGCGCGAGGGCGACGAGCTGGCTGGCCTCGTCCTGGACGGCGGCACGGTTCTGCCGGACCTCGCGGATCAGCCCCGGGTCCCCCTCGGGCAGGTAGGCGGCGAAGGGCGAGTAGCGGCCCGGCAGCGCCCCGGACTCCTCCAGGTCCGCGACCTTGGCCCGGCCGGGCTTGGCCACGAGGGTGACCCTCGGGCGGTCGTTGTGCGCCACCAGCAGCCTCTCGGTCTGCTCCAGGCCGTCCTTGGCCCGCTCCCCCAGGGCACGGGCCAGCTCCTTGACCACCCAGCGCGGGTGGCTGCGCACGACGGACAGGTAGCCGCTGGGGTCGCGCTCGCGGTCGGGGGCGACGATCGCGATCCACGCGTCCAGGTCGCGCGCGCTCACCTTGCGCAGGATCGCGTTGACGAACTTGCCCCGGTGCTGGCCCACCACGCGGCGGGCCAGGTCCACGGTCTCGCTGACGGCGGCGTGCGGCGGGATGTTCGTGGACAGCAGCTGGTGGGATCCGAGCCGCAGCAGGGGCAGCACCTCGGCGTCCACCGAGGCCAGTGAACGGTCGACGCAGGTCTCCAGGATCGCGTCGTAGGTGCCCTGGTGGCGCAGGGTCCCGTAGGTGAGCTCGGTGGCCAGCGCCGCGTCGCGGCCGTGGATGCCGCGCTCGCCGAGCAGGGCGGGCAGGAGCAGGTTCGCGTAGGCGTCCCGCTGCTCCACCGCGCGCAGCACGTCGTAGGCGACCCGCCGGGCGGGGTCCCGGGGCTGGGGCGGAGCGGTCCGGTGGCCACCGCCCTGCCTGGGTTTTCCACCCTTGCGGGGGCGCTGGTTCCGGGACCGGGACTGCTCGCTCAACGTGTGCTCTGCCTCAACAAGCCGGGGACGGGTGCCGACGCACGCTCACGCACGCCAGATCCGAGAGTACGGCAGCTCAGCGGCCGAGTCGGTCGTCCTCGGTGGGACGCACCCCACGGGCCCAGTCCACGGCGGCCATCTCCTTCTTGCCCTGCGGCCGCACCAGGCCCAGCTCCACGGGGTGGGTGCTGGTGCCGACGATGACGCGCCTCTTGTCCGCGTGCAGCTGGCCGGGGTCGAGGTCGGGCCGGTCGGCGTCGGTGACGGGCCGCACCGCGCCGAGCTTGAGGCGCGTGCCCCGGAAGGTGGTCCAGGCGCCGGGCGCGGGCGTGCAGGCGCGGGCGACGCGGTCCACCCGCTGGGCGGGCGCGGTGAAGTCGAGTTCGGCGTCCAGGGTGGTGAGCTTGCCCGCGTAGGACACGTCGGCGTCCGGTTGCGGGACCGGGACGAGCTCTCCGGAGGCGATGCCGTCGATGGTGCGGAGCAGGAGCCCCGCGCCGGACTCCGCCAGGCGGCCGAGGAGTTCGCCGCTGGTGTCGGTGGGGCGGACCGTCTCCGCGAGGGTGCCGTAGACCGGCCCGGCGTCGAGCTCCTTGACGATCTGGAAGGTGGAGGCCCCGGTGACGTCGTCGCCGTGCAGGAGGGCGTGCTGGACCGGGGCGGCACCCCGCCACGCGGGCAGCAGCGAGAAGTGCAGGTTCACCCAGCCGTGCTTGGGGACGTCCAGCGCGGACTGCGGCAGCAGGGCGCCGTAGGCCACCACCGGGCAGCAGTCGGGGGCGATCTCCGCCAGGCGGGCCAGGAACTCGGGGTCCCCGGCCTTCGCGGGCTTGAGGACCTCGATGCCCTCGCTCTCGGCGAGTTCCGCGACGGGGCTGGCCGAGAGGCTCCGACCACGGCCGGAGCGCGCGTCGGGCCGGGTGACCACCGCCGCGACCTCGTGCCCGGAGTCGATGAGCGCCCGGAGCGAGGGCACCGCCACCTCCGGCGTTCCGGCAAAGACAAGCTTCATGTTCGGGTCCCCTCCGCTGCGCCTACGGTTCACTGTTCTACCAGTACCTGCGGGGTCGCCCGAGCGGGAAAGGCGGCGTTGTCGGTGGGTTCTGGTAAACCAAGGGTGATGACTGAGCAGCCCGACCAGCCCGACGACGGCCTCTTCGACGTGTCGGAACTGCTGGACCCCAAGGCGCTGGCCAAGGCCCGGGCCAGGGATGCGTCCCGCCCCGAACCCCGAAGGCCCGCCGCGAGCCTTCCGGTGGCGCGCGTCATCGTGGACACCCCGCTCCCCCACCTGGACCGCTACTTCGACTACCAGGTCTCCAGTGACCAGGACGCCGACGCGGTGCCCGGCTGCCGGGTGAAGGTCGTGTTCAACGGGCGCCTGTTGGCGGGGCTGCTCGCCGAGCGGGTGGAGCGGTCGGAGTTCGCCGGGCGGCTCGCCTACCTGGACTCGGTGGTCTCCTCGGAGCCGGTCCTGTCCCCGGAGATCCTGGAGCTGGCCCGGGCCGTGGCGGACCGGTACGCGGGCACCCTCAACGAGGTGGCCAAGCTGGCCGTGCCGCCGCGCAGGGTGAAGGTGGAACGGGAGCCCCCGCCCGAGGAGGAGGGTGCCCCGGTGGGCGGCGGATCAGCGACGGACCCGGGCCCCTGGCGGGACTATCCGGAGGGTCCGGCCTTCGTCGAGGCCCTGCGCGAGGGGCGTCCGGCCCGCGCGGTCTGGAACGCCCTGCCCGGCCCCGAGTGGGCCGACGCCATCGCGGTGGCGGCCGGGTCCGCGCTGGACGCCGGTCGCGGCACGGTGATCGTGGTCCCCAACAGCCGTGACGTGCAGGCCGTGGACGCCGCCCTGACCCGCGTCCTGGGCGAGGGGCGCCACGCCGCGCTCCCCGCCGACCTCGGCCCGACCCCGCGCTACCGGCGCTGGTTGTCGGTGCTGCACGGGCGGACGCGGGTGGTGGTGGGCTCGCGCCTGGCCCTGCTGGCGCCCGTGCGCGACCTGGGCCTGGTGGTGCTGTGGGACGACGGGGACGACGTGCACGTGGATCCGCACGCGCCCTATCCGCACGCCCGCACGGTCCTGGCGATGCGCGCGCACATGGCGGGTGCGGGCGCGCTCTTCGGCGGACACACCCGCACCACCGACACCCAGCTCCTGGTGGAATCCGGGTGGGCGCTCCCGTTGGTCTCCGACCGGACGACCCTGCGCGGCCGGGCACCGGTGGTCAAACCCGCCGGGGACGACCGCGAACTGGCCCGGGACGAGGCGGCGCGTTCCGCCCGGCTTCCGAGCCTGGCCCTCAAGGCGGCGCGGGAGGGGGCACGGGAGGGCCCGGTGCTGTTCCAGGTGCCGCGGCGGGGCTATCTGAACGCCCTGGCCTGCGCTGGCTGCCGCGAACCGGCCCGCTGCGGATCCTGTCACGGGCCGTTGGCCATCCGGGAGGCGCACGCGGTGCCCTCCTGCGGGTGGTGCGGGCGGGTGGCCGGTCAGTGGGCGTGCCCCGAGTGCGGAGTGACCCGCATGCGGGCGGTGGTGGTGGGTGCCCGCCGGACCGCCGAGGAGCTCGGCCGGGCCTTCCCGTCCCTGACGGTGCGCACCTCCGGCCGGGACGAGGTCCTGGCGGAGGTGCCGAACCAGCCCTCGCTGGTGGTCTCCACTCCGGGGGCGGAGCCGGTGGTCCCGGACGGGGGGTACGCGGCCGCGGTGCTCCTGGACGGCTGGGCGCTGCTCAACCGGGCGGACCTGCGCGCCTCGGAGGAGGCGCTGCGCCGCTGGTTCAACGCGGCCGCGCTCGTGCGGCCGGGGGGCACCGTGGTGGTCTCGGCCGACGCGTCCCTGCCGGTGGTGCAGTCACTGGTCCGCTGGGACCCGGGCGGTTTCGCCGAACGGGAGCTGGCCGAGCGGCGCGCGCTGGGCTTCCCTCCAGCGGTGTCGATGGCCTCGATCACCGGGGCCCCCGAGCACGTGCGCGAGCTGCTGGACCAGATCCAGCTGCCCGAGTCGGCCGAGCTGCTGGGACCGGTCCCGGTCGGGTCCGAGACCGGCGAGAACGGTGACCACGTGACCGAGCGGGCGCTGTTGCGGGTGCCACGGGGGGCGATCGGCGACCTCTCCCGGGCGTTGAAGGCGGCCGCCTCGGCGCGCAGCGCGCGGCGGGACGAACACCTGGTGCAGGTCCGGGTGGACCCCCCGCACGTGCTCTAGGCGACCGGTTCCGACCACGGACCGGCGCTCTCCCCGAAGCGGGCCCGGTACAGGTCGCGCAGGAGGGCGACCTCGGCGCCGTGGTGGATGAACTCGCGGTTCAGGTGCAGGATGAGCACGACCAGCGGGAAGTCCGCCCACTGGGGCGCCTCGGCGCCGCCCACCGGTTCGGCCAGGTCGTCGTCGTCGAGTTCCTGGACGTGCTCGGACCAGGTGAGGTAGGCCCTGCGCAGGCGCTGTCTGGCCTCGGCCGCGCTGGAGGGCCAGTCGATGTTGTCGCGGCTGGCGGTGCGGTCCCCGAAGTGCCAGTTGATCCTGGCCTCCAGGACGTCCACCACGATGTGTCCCAGGCGCCAGGCGATGGTGGTGACCGGCGGCGGGACGGGCTCCGGGTAGGCACCGTCCGGGGCGTGGCGGCCGTCGGGCAGCTGGCGCACCGTCCAGCAGCCGGGGACGGGCTCCCAGTAGAACTCGGCGTCCGTCAGCCCCTCCAGCCTGGGCCACAGCGAGAAGTCCCAGTAGAACCTCATCTGGGCCTGGATCTCACCGTTCCAGTTCAGCGCCATCGCGTCGCTCCCCTTCCTCGCCCGGGCGCGCGGCCCAGTCCGCCCAGGGTTCCACACCCCGGGGCGGACACGTCCTCGTCCGGGTAGGGCCACCAGGTCAGGTCGGCGACCCCCGGTTCGACGGGGAGGAAGGGGGCGAAGGCCCGCTCCGCCGTGGGGCGGGGAGCCGTGGACGTGAGGGCGACGTATCCGCCGCCGCGCATCATGCGGTGCAGGGTGTCGAGACCGGCGGGCGGGTCCTGTTCGGTGCCGGGGCGGGTCATCAGGACGGCGACGGGCTCGTCGAAGTCGACGAGCCCGCTGGTGTGGAGGCGTCGGAGCACGGAGTCCGTACCGGTGCCGCCGGAGCCGTCCCCGGCCAGGACGGTCGCGTTGGAGGCGGGTGCGGCCAGCACCCCGGCCGTCCCGGTCGGGGCCAGGTGCACCAGTGTGGCGTCGGCGCTGGCCCGGCGTACGCGCTCGGCGGTGCCGGGCACCGGGCAGCCCCAGTCCACGAACTGGCGTATCCCGGCGTCCGCGCAGAGGTAGTCGACGACGCGGCCGAGGAAGGCCTGGTGCAGGCGGACCCGCTCGGCGTCGGCCGGGTCCGGCGGTCGGGTGCGCGGGCCGAGGCTGACCACCGGTGAGGGCTGCTCGGGGACGCGCGGGGGCTCGGTGGGTCGGAACACGGCCGTGAGGGGACCTGTCTTGGGTCCTCGTACGTCCGTCACGATCACGCTCCCCCAGCCGGTTCGCTCGCGGGAGGCGGGACGTCGCGTCGGTACGGACCGGTCGGGTCCGGCGACGGCGCGCCCCGCCGTCAGGGCCCGATAGTACCGCCTGGGAACGTGATCCCCAGCACACCCCCGCGTGAAATGTGACCCAGTGCGTCGAATGGGGGGTCATGCGTAGTGAAGTTCCATGAGTCCGAGGTCCCGAACACACAGATTCCAGACACTCCGGGCGGGATCCGACGCTTCAGAGGACGTTGCGGGGGTCCGGAACCGGGGCGAGGCGGCCGTCGCAGTCGGCATACTCCCAGCGCGGGCCGTGGGCCACGAGGTCGGTGACCGCGCCGACCAGCCGGTCCACGTGCTCCTCGGTGGTCCCCACGCCCAGGCTCGCCCGCACGGCCTGCTCGTGCCCCTCGGGCAGCAGGTGGGTGGTGAGCGGGTGGGCGCAGAACAGGCCGTCGCGCACCCCGATCCCGTACTCGGCGGAGAGCGCGGCGGCGAGGAGGTCGGCGGGCAGGCCGTCGACCACGAACGACACGATCCCGACCCGGGCGTGTTCGGCGTCCCACAGGGACAGTTCGCGCACGCCCTCGATCTCGCCCAGCCCGGAGCGCAGGCGCTCCAGCAGAGCGGCCTCACGGATGTGCTGGAGGGAGAGCGTCTCGGTGGTGAAGGTGTCGCAGGCCGCCGCCAGCGCCACGGCTCCCAGCACGTTCGGGCTGCCCGCCTCGTGGCGCGCGGGCAGGTCGTTCCACTGGACGTCGTGTTCGGTCACCCGGCGGGTCGCGCCCCCTCCCGCCAGGTAGGGGGCGGCGTCGCTGAGCCAGTCGGCACGGCCCGCCAGCACTCCGGAACCGAAGGGGGCGTAGAGCTTGTGCCCGGACAGGGCCACGTAGTCGGCCCCGGTGCCGGTGAGACTGAACGGCAGGTGCGGCACGTACTGGGCCGCGTCCACCACCACACGGGCCCCCTCAGCGTGGGCGGCCTCGACCAGTTCCTCGACCGGCCAGATCTCGCCGGTGACGTTGGAGGCGGCGGTGACGCACAGCAGGCGGGGACCCTCGGGCGCCCGCGCGAGCGCGGCGCGGGCCGAGGCGACGGCTTCCTCGGGCGACGCGGGCAGGGGAAGGCGGATCACCTGTCCGGCGCGTGCGGCCGGGTGCTCCCACGGAAGGAGGCTCGCGTGGTGCTCGGACTCGAAGACCACCACGGTGCAGCCCTCGGGCACGGCGCGGGCCAGCAGGTTGACGGCGTCGGTGGTGCCGCGCACGAACACGACCGCGTCGGCGGAACCGTGGGCGTCGGCCTCGGTGCGCACGCCCAGGAACCGGGAGACGCTGCGGCGGGCGCGCTCGTAGGCGTCGGTGCTGACCTGCGAGTGGTGCCCGGCGCCCCGGTGGACGCTGGCGTAGTACGGGAGAGCGGCGGAGAGCGCGTCCGCGACGCTGGTCAGGCAGGGGGCGCTGGCCGCGTAGTCGAAGTTGGCGTAGTCGACGTACTCACCGTCGACCAGGGGGACCCCGCCCTCGGCGGTGACGATCGCGCACTCGGTGCGGGCCTCGGCCTCTCGGGCCGCGTCCCGGGCGGCGGAACGGCTGGAGCGCGTGGAGTCGAACGGGATGACGGTGGTCATGGGGCACCTCTTCTGCGGGTCGTGGGACCCACGGGGTACGCCGATGACGGCTGCGCCTCAGGGGTCCGCGCTTGTCTGACACGGTCGTGTCGGGACCTGGTCCTCACCCGGGGCACCCCACCGCGGAAGGAGGGTTGCCGACCAGCTAGCCGGGGCTTGTCGCTGGTACTCGTGACCTGAGCGGAAATGTAACACAGGGTTCCCGGAGCGCGCATCCGTGCGCGCGTGTGCCCTGGACCACCCCCCGCCTTGACACCGACCGTCCCGGCTGGGCCATACTGATCGAGAACTGCCCTCACGTCGCGGGTGTCCGGTTTCCCCCGGCCGCCCTTCAGACGCGAGACTCCAGTCAGTTGGAGTTTTCGCGTGCCCGCAGACAAGAGGTGCTTTTCCGTTGTACGGCGACGACCGTGTTCAGCAGCTTCTCCGCGACCCCAGGGTCGTGCTCATCTCCGGCTACGCCCGTCTTCCCGACTCGGTGGCGAGCCATTCCCAGTACCAGCGGCTCGGTGTCGTGCTCGCGGTGGACTCCGCGGACGGCCGGATCGTGGCCGCGGACACCACCCTCCTGACCGACCTGGCCAAGGACTTCTTCCGTGCCCTGGTCGAGGGCGCCTCGGTGACCGAGGACATCGCGGAGATCGTCCAGCGGGTCCAGACGCGCTACGCGGGCCAGTCCGGCGCCGCGCTCACCACCGCGCTGCGCCGCTGCCTGGAGACCTACTACCAGCTGCGGGACGGCGACCAGCTGCCCGGCGGCCCCGTGGATCCCGAGTGCCCGTCCGACGGCAAGGAGTGACCCCCCATGCGTGAGACCCGTCCTCAGCCCGACCCCGGTCCCGGTCAGGGAGCACCGCTCCCCCTGGCCGGGGTGCGGATCGCCGACCTGTCCCGGGTGCTCGCGGGCCCCTACGCGACCATGCTGCTCGCGGACATGGGCGCCGAGGTGGTGAAGGTGGAGCAGCCCGGCCGGGGCGACGACACCCGCTCCTGGGGCCCGCCCTACGCGGAGCCCACGGAGGAGCACCGGGCGGACCACTCCCCCGGCGAGGCCGCGTACTTCCTGTCCGTGAACCGGAACAAGCGCAGCCTGGCCGTCGACCTGAAGGACCCGGAGGGGCTGGCCGCCGTCCAGGAGCTGTGCGCCACCTCGGACGTGGTGATCCAGAACTTCCGGCCCGGGGTGATCGACCGGCTCGGGTTGGGATACGAGCAGGTCAGCGCGCGCAATCCGGCCGTCGTGTACTGCTCCGTGAGCGGTTTCGGCCCCGAACACGAACCCGCCACCCGTCCGGGGTTCGACATCGTCGTGCAGGCCGAGAGCGGGCTGATGGCCGCCACCGGTCCCGTCGACGGTCCGGCGAGCAAGGTGGGTGTGGCGCTCACCGACGTCCTGACCGGCCTGAACGCGGCCGTGGGCATCCTCGGTGCGCTCATGCGGGCCCGGGTGACCGGGCGCGGCGAGGACATCAGCGTCTCCCTGGTCAACTCCACCCTGTCCAGCCTGGTCAACCTCGCGCAGCAGGCGCTGGTCACCGGGGCCGAGCCGGCGCGCGTGGGCAACGCCCACACGACCATCGTGCCGTACCAGGTGTTCCCCACGAAGGACGCCGAGGTGGTGATCGCGGCCGGGAACGACGCCCTCTACCAGCGCCTGTGCTCCGCGATCGACCGCCCCGATCTGGGCACGGACCCCCGGTACGCCACCAACCCGGAGCGGGTCGCGCACCGGGGGGAACTGGTCGCGGAGCTGTCCGCGACGCTGCGGGAGCGGCCCGCCGAACACTGGATGCGGGTCCTGGTCGAGGCCGGGGTCCCCGCCGGTCGGGTACGCGGGGTGCTGGACGCCCTGCGCACCGCGGACGCCAACGGCGACGACGTCCTGCGCACCGTGGAGCACCCCACCGCCGGACCGTTGGAGCAGGTCCGTGCGGGCTTCCGCATGAAGCACACCCCCGTACCGATGACCGCTCCACCGCTGCTCGGGCAGCACTCGGCTCAGGTCCTGAGCGAACTCGGCCTCACCCAGGAGCGGATCGCGGCGCTCCTGACCAGTGGCGCCGTCCAGCAGACCGACGTCGGCTGAGCCGTTCCCGCCCCGGCACCGACCCCACACACGCAAGCACGACGAAGGGACACCCATCATGAGCGACTCCCAGCGCAGGGCCGCCGCACCCGACCCCCTCGACTTCCTGGCGGTGGACGCCGAGCTCTCCGACACCGAGCGCGACATCCGTGACGCCGTCCGCGAGTTCTCCACCCGTGAGCTCCTGCCCCACGTGGCCGACTGGTTCGAGGCCGGAACCCTCCCCGACCCGCGCGGCCTGGCCAAGGCCTTCGGGGACCTGGGCGTGCTCGGCATGCACCTGGAGGGGTACGGCTGCGGCGGCTCCAGCGCCGTCGCGTACGGCCTGGCCTGCCGCGAGCTGGAGGCGGTGGACTCGGGGCTGCGCAGCTTCGTGTCCGTGCAGGGCTCGCTGGCCATGGCCGCGATCCACAAGTTCGGCTCGGAGGAGCAGAAGAACGAGTGGTTGCCCCGGATGGCCGCCGGTGACGCGATCGGCTGCTTCGGACTGACCGAGCCCGACTCCGGCTCCGACCCGGGCTCCATGCGCACGCGCGCCCGCCGCGACGGCGCGGACTGGGTCCTCAACGGCACCAAGATGTGGATCACCAACGGATCGGTCGCCGACGTCGCCGTGGTGTGGGCCGCGACCGACGACGGGATCCGCGGTTTCGTGGTGCCCACGGACACCCCCGGGTTCTCCGCCAACGTGATCCACAAGAAGTTGTCGC
This sequence comes from Nocardiopsis eucommiae, assembly GCF_965344335.1. Classification (NCBI taxonomy): domain Bacteria; kingdom Bacillati; phylum Actinomycetota; class Actinomycetes; order Streptosporangiales; family Nocardiopsidaceae; genus Nocardiopsis; species Nocardiopsis eucommiae. The sequence continues at coordinate 16,805 of NZ_CBDRIY010000016.1, read as the reverse complement.
TGCGCGCGTCGATCACCTCCGAGCTGGTCCTGGAGGACGTGCGGCTGCCCGCCGACGCCGTCATGCCCGCGTCGAAGGGGCTCGGTTCCCCGCTGTCCTGCCTGAACGAGGCCCGGTACGGGATCGTGTGGGGTGTGGCCGGGGCCGCCCGCGCCTGCTACGAGGCCTCCCTGGACTACGCGAAGACGCGTGAGCAGTTCGGCAAGCCCATCGGCGGGTTCCAGCTCACCCAGCGCAAGCTCGCCGACATGGTCGTGGACGTCAACCACGCCTCGATGACGGCGCTGCGGATCGGCCGTCTCAAGGACGAGGGGAACTGCCACCACAACCACGTGAGCTTCGGCAAGTTCGCGAACGTGGCGGCGGCCCAGCGGGTGGCCCGGACGGCGCGCGGCATCCACGGCGCCAACGGGATCACCCTGGAGTACCCGGTGATGCGGCACATGGTGAACCTGGAGACCGTGGCCACGTACGAGGGCACGGAGGAGATCCACGCGCTCAGCATCGGCCAGTCCGTGACCGGCGTCTCCGCGTTCCGCTAGACCGGGGGCGTGCCCACGGGTGCCATCGGTGGCCGGAAACCATCACAATGGGAGCATCCGATCGAGGGAGTTGCCGAAGATGGTGAACGAACCGACGAAGCGGTTCGAGATGACGAAACTGCGGCGGACCGCCAACGCCTTCGTCAGCGGCTTCGTCAAGTACGGGGCCTGCCCGCCGGAGCTGCACCTGCTCACCACGCGTGGGCGCACCTCCGGTTTCCTGCGCACCATCCCGCTCAGTGTCCTGGACAGTGAGAGCGGCCGGTACCTGGTCTCCCCGTACGGGGAGGTCGACTGGGTGCGCAACATCCGCAAGGACGGATTCGCCACCCTCCGTCAGGGCGGCTGGATCGAGCTGGTGAGCGTGCGGGAGCTGGGCCCGGCCGAGGCGGCTCCGGTACTCAAGGAGTACCTGGACAACCCCCGGTCCGCGGTCGTGGGCCCGTACTTCGACGCCCCGCCGGAGGCACCGGAGCAGGCGTTCGAGGCCGAGGCCGACCGGCACCCGGTCTTCCAGATCGTGCGGTCCACGACGATCCGTCTGTAGTACCGCGAACGGAGCCCCGGTCACCCAGGTGACCGGGGCTCCGCCGTGGGGTGTCGACCGCGCGGTGTGTCAGCGCGCGGGGCGCAGCAGCACCGTGCCCCGGTCGAGCGGCGTGTAGCCCACCGTCGCGTACGTCATGGCCGGGGTCGGGTAGGCCTCGTTCGGTGTGGTGTTGATGTACACCCGGTCCCCGCCGCGCCGCGCGGTCAGGGCGCACGCCGTGAGGGCGAGCGCGACGGCCAGGCCACGGCGCCGGTGCGCGGGGACCACACCGAGGGGTTCGATCTCCGAGCAGCGGTTCTGCGCGTCCCACCACACGACGCAGCAGGCGGCCAGCGATCCGTCGGGGGCCTCCACCACCAGGTCGAGTTCGCGGTCGTACAGCAGCGCGGCGCGGGTGTTGTCGTACCGTTTCCGGCTGAAGCGGCTGGTGAGGTCCGGGTTCACCGTGCCCGCGCGTTCGGGCCAGGGCAGGTCGAAGGGCCGCCAGGCGGTGCGGTGGCACTCCACGCGAGCCTCCCGCTCGTCCTCGCGGACGGGGCGGATCCGGTAGCCCTCGGGGAGGCGGATCTCCTCCTCGGTGGCGGCGCGGCTCATCCACTCACCGAAGGTGTTGTTCTCGCCGAGGGCGAACCCCGCCTTCTCCGCGAGGTCCCGGAGCGCGTCGTCACCGTCGAAGACGAGCAGCTCCACGGCGGCGTCACCGGTCCGGGCCAGGGCCCGGTCCAGGAGCGCGGACTCGGCGTCGGGGTCCTCGGTCGCGCCCGTGAGCGTGAGGGTGGCGAGGGAGTGCAGGACGTTGGGTCCCTCGATCACCGCCCAGCCCACGATCCCGCCGTCGCGCTCGGCCACGGTCGTGTTCTCGGCGGTGAACTCCTCGGTGGCCAGCTGCCACCCGAGCCCGCCCGGGTGCGGTGCCCGCGGCCACAGTCGTTGGGCCAGGGCCTCCAGGGCACGCCCGTCCTCGGGGCGGAACGGACGGATGTCGAGCATGGGGGGCTGCCTTCCCTCGAAGTGGTCCTGGGCACGCTAGCGCCGGGGACCGCCCCCGCTCCACTGGTTTTCCGCGCCCGAGCCGCGCCCCGAGGGACGGCCCGGGTCAGTTGCGGACGCGGAAGACGTCGTACACGCCGTCCACCCCGCGGACGGCGCGCAACACGCTGCCCAGGTGGGTGGGGTCGGCCATCTCGAAGGTGAACCTGCTCTGCGCCACCCGGTCCCGGCTGGTCTGCACCGTGGCGGACAGGATGTTGACGTGCTGGTCGGAGAGCACCCTCGTGATGTCGGACAGCAGACGCGAGCGGTCCAGAGCCTCCACGTGCAGCGCCACCAGGAACATCGAGTCCTCGGTGGGGCGCCACTCGACGTCCACCATGCGCTCGCGGTCCAGGCTCGCGGCGTTGACGCAGTCCGCGCGGTGCACGGAGACCCCGTTGCCCCGGGTCACGAAGCCGACGATCTCGTCTCCGGGCACGGGCGTACAACACTTGGACAGGCGCGCCCACACGTCGGCGTCGCCCCCAGCCACGACCACGCCCGGGTTCCCCGCGCGCTGGCGGCTGGTGGCCACCTTGGTCGGCAGGGAGGACTCCGCGAGGTCCTCGGCGTGGCTGTCCAGCCCGCCCATGGAGTCCACCAGCTTGCCGACCACGCTCTGCGCGCTGACCTGGCGTTCGCCCACGGCCGCGTACAGGGAGTCGACGTCCGGATAGCGCAGGTCACGGGCGAGGGCGATGATGGCCTCCCCGTTGAACAGGCGCTTGACCGGCAGCTCCTGCTTGCGCATGTACTTGGCGATCTCGTCCTTGCCCTGCTCGATCGCGGCCTCGCGGCGCTCCTTGGTGAACCAGTGCCGGATCTTGTTGCGGGCGCGGGCGCTCTTGACGAAGTTGAGCCAGTCGCGGCTGGGCCCGGCGTCGGGGTCCTTGGAGGTGAGGATCTCCACGGTCTCGCCGTTGTGCAGCTCGTTCTCCAGCGGCACGAGGCGTCCGTTGATCCGGGCGCCCACGGTGCGGTGGCCCACCTCGGTGTGCACGGCGTAGGAGAAGTCGACCGCCGTGGCGCCCTGGGGCAGGGAGATGACGTCGCCGCCCGGGGTGAAGACGAACACCTCCTGCACGGACAGGTCGAAGCGCAGCGACTCCAGGAACTCGCCCGGGTCCTTGGTCTCCTGCTGCCAGTCGATGAGCTGGCGCAGCCACTGCATGTCGGTGGTGCCCTTGGGCTTGGCCTCGGCGCCGGAGGAGTTGCGGTCCTCCTTGTACTTCCAGTGCGCGGCGATGCCGTACTCGGCGCGGCGGTGCATCGCGCGGGTGCGGATCTGGAGTTCGACCGGGTTGCCTGAGGGACCGATGACCGTCGTGTGCAGCGACTGGTACATGTTGAACTTCGGCATCGCGATGTAGTCCTTGAACCGGCCGGGGACCGGGTTCCACCGCGCGTGGATCGTGCCCAGGGCCGCGTAGCAGTCCCGGACGCTGTCCACCAGGACCCGCACCGCGATGAGGTCGTAGATCTCGTCGAAGCCCACGTTGCGGGCGATCATCTTCTGGTAGATCGAGTAGTAGTGCTTGGGCCGCCCGCGCACGGTCGCCTTGAGCTTGGACTCGCGCAGGTCGGCGGAGACCGCCTCGATGACCTCCTGGAGGTACACGTCGCGGCGGGGGGCCCGCTCGGAGACAAGACGGGCGATCTCGTCGAAGCGCTTGGGGTAGAGGGTGGCGAACGCCAGGTCCTCCAGCTCCCACTTGATGGTGTTCATACCCAGGCGGTGGGCGAGCGGAGCGAAGATCTCCAGGGTCTCGCGGGCCTTCTTCTCCCGCTTGGCGCGGGCGGGGAGGTAGCGCAGGGTACGCATGTTGTGCAGGCGGTCGCACAGCTTGATGACCAGGACCCGGATGTCGCGGGCCATCGCCACGACCATCTTGCGGACCGTCTCGGCCTGGGTGGCCTCGCCGTACTTGACCTTGTCCAGCTTGGTGACGCCGTCGACCAGCTCCGCGATCTCGTCGCCGAAGTCGGCGCGCAGCTCGTCGAGGGAGTAGTCGGTGTCCTCGACGGTGTCGTGTAGGAGGGCGGCGGCCAGGGTGGCCTCCTGCATGCCGAGCTCCGCGAGGATGGTGGCCACGGCGAGGGGGTGCGTGATGTAGGGGTCGCCGCTCTTGCGTTTCTGGTGGCGATGATGGTGGGCCGCGACCTCGTAGGCGCGTTCGATCAGCCGCACGTCCACCTTGGGATGGGTGGCGCGCACGGTCTTGATCAGTGGTTCGAGCACCGGGTTCATCGTCACTCCCCGCTGGGCCCCGAGTCGGGCGAGCCTTCGGCGTACTCGCACGGTGGAGGGTGTGGTGGCCGCCTGACCCCCCGGGGCACCCGGCCCCGAGACGTCGGAGGGCGCCGCGTCGCGCGCGGCGCCCTCCGGGCGGTCCTTCTGTGGTCTGTCGGTGCCCCGCACACGCTCCGCCCGCGTGGTGGCTTCCTCCTGGGGGGTGGCGGCCGTCGGCGTCCCGGGGGTCTGCCCGTCCGACCCCTGCTCGGACACGGCCCCGGTCGAGACCACTTCGCTTGGCATGCCTACCTCCCGCGGTTCCTCCGGGTGGAGCCGACGTCGCCGTCCGGCTCGCCTCCGGTGCACGTGCGTGTCATCAGGGCCAGTCGCTGACGCGGCCGCCGCGGTCCCCTCGCCCGCCAGTCTAGTGGGGACCACTCCCCACCTGCGCGGGGAGCGGTCGGGCGCCTCGTGTCCCCGATACCGACGCGTGGGTACGCCTGGTGACACAGGTCACCAGGTACGTCACGCCGAGTGCCGGAGTACGTGAACAAGGACGCCCCGTCGGGGTATTCCCCCGTGGGGGGCGACTGTCAGGCGAGGTCGGCCTCAGACCGAGAGGAGGGTGCGCGGCTCCACGTCGGGCATCTTCTCCCGCCCCCGCAGTGCGGAGAGCTCCATCAGGACGGAGAATCCCACGACCGTACCACCCGCCTTGCGGACCAGGTCCACCGCGGCCCTGCCGGTCCCGCCGGTCGCGAGGACGTCGTCGACGACGAGCACACGGCTGCCCGGGGTGATCGCGTCGGCGTGGATCTCGACGGTCGCGGTGCCGTACTCCAGATCATAGGCCTGGTCGATGGTGTCCGAGGGCAGTTTCCCGGCTTTGCGCGCCGGAACGAAGCCCGCGCCGAGCGCCATGGCGACGGGGGCGCCGAAGATGAACCCGCGCGCCTCCAGTCCGACGACGTGGTCGATCCCGCTGTCGCGGAAGGGAGCGGCCAGCGCCCGCACCGCGACGGCGAACGCCTCCGGGTGGTTGAGCAGGGGCGTGATGTCCTTGAAGAGGATGCCCGGGTGCGGGAAGTCGGGGACGTCGCGAACGTGGGCGCTGATCAGGTCGAGGTCGGCGGCGTCCGGGACGTCCGGGGTCGCGGTGTCGTGGGACATGGGTGGCGGGGCCTTCTGTGGTGGGTCCGCTCGGGCCTCGGCGCGGGCGGAGCTGTGTGCGGCGGTGGCCGGGACAGCAGCGGTACCGGCCCCGGGTGGGGGCCGGTACCGAAGTCTGTGGCGAGCCGGGGCGCGGCGTCGCGCCCGGCCCGGTGTTATCCCTTGGGCTTGTCGTCGTCGCCGAAGTCGGGACGGTCCTCGACCGGGGTGTCGTCGGCGGCGGGCGTGATGACCTCGCCGACACCGGCCTTGAGCATCCGGATACGGGTGCCCGGGGAGATCTCCAGCAGCACGTCCTGGTCGTGGATCTCCACGACCGTGGCGAAGATGCCCGCCTTGGTCATGACCTCGACGCCGGGGACCAGGGAGCTCTGCATCTGCGTCTCCTGCTGGCGACGCTTCTGGTTCGGGCGCCAGAACAGGAGCCAGAAGACCAGGAGGATCAGCACGAACGGGAGCATCATGCTGAAGATGCTGCCCTCCTGCTGGGCCGCGTCGGCGAGAGTGTAAATGCCCTGCACGGGGGCGTCCTTCCTGACGTTTCGTGTGGCCGACGTCTGCCGGTTCGGACACCGCGACGACCACCTTCTCGGGCCGACCGACCACGGCGGCCGGAGTCGTACCCGTTGCCTACAACGCTCGGGGGAGCCAACTCGTTCCGCCGGTGTCCGACGACACCAGTCGGGGGCGCTGCCCCGTCCTGGCTGGTTCGGCCCAGTTTACGTGGCGCCGGTCACCGGCGCCCCACCGCCCGGGGGTCGGTGCGCTAACGGTTCGGACCCGGTTCGCGCACGCGCCTCACGCCACCCGCCCGAGGCCCGTTGTGGGGTTCCCGCCCCGGTCAGGAAGCCGGGGTGCCGTGACCGGCCCGTCCGGCGGCGTTGGCGGCGGGGTCGGCCGCGGCGCCGAAGGCGGCGTCCGGCGGCGGGGTGATCCCCATGTGCGCCCAGGCCATCGGGGTGGCCACCCGCCCGCGTGGGGTCCGGGCGAGGAAGCCGGAACGCACCAGGAAGGGCTCCGCGACCACCTCCACCGTCTCGGCCTCCTCGCCCACGGACACCGCGAGCGTGGACAGTCCCACCGGCCCGCCCCGGAAGCGGTTCATGAGCACGTCCAGGATGGCACGGTCCAGGCGGTCCAGCCCGAGCGCGTCCACCTCGTACAGCTCCAGGGCGGCCCGGGCGTTGGCCAGGGTGAGGTGGCCCCCGCCGCGGACCTCCGCGTAGTCGCGCACGCGGCGCAGCAGGCGGTTGGCGATCCGGGGCGTGCCGCGCGAGCGACCGGCGATCTCGTGGGCCGCGTCGCCGTCCAGCGGGGCACCGAGCAGCCCGGCGGAGCGGTGCAGGATCTGCTCCAGTTCGTCGGGCTCGTAGAAGTCCATGTGCGCGGTGAAGCCGAAGCGGTCGCGCAGGGGCGCGGGAAGCATGCCCGCACGGGTGGTCGCCCCCACCAGGGTGAAGGGGGCGATGTCGAGCGGGATCGCGGTGGCGCCGGGCCCCTTGCCGACCACGACGTCCACGCGGAAGTCCTCCATGGCGACGTAGAGCATCTCCTCCGCCGGGCGGGCCATACGGTGGATCTCGTCGAGGAAGAGGACCTCGCCCTCCTGGAGGGTGGAGAGCACGGCCGCCAGGTCACCGGAGCGTTCGATGGCCGGGCCCGAGGTGATGCGCAGGGGCGCGCCGAGTTCGGCGGCGATGATCATGGCCAGGGTGGTCTTGCCCAGGCCCGGGCCGCCGGACATGAGGATGTGGTCGGGGGCGCGGCCCCGGCGCTGGGCGCTGTGCAGGACCAGGGAGAGCTGTTCGCGCACCCGGTGCTGGCCGACGAACTCGTCCAGGTTCCTCGGGCGCAGCGCACCCTCGATCTGGTGTTCCTCGACGTCGGCCTCGGGCGAGACGGCGTCACGCTCGTACACGGGTGTTCTCCCTCCGGTTCCCGTTGGGGGCTAGGCGCGGCTGAGCCTGCGCAGGGCGCTGCGCAGCAGCACGGTGACGTCGTCGGTGTCCTCGGCCTCGGCGGCCACGGCGGCGGCCGCGGCCTCGGCGTCCTTGCTGGACCAGCCGAGGTTGACCAGCCCGGAGACGACCTGTCCGCGCCAGGCCCCGTGGGGTTCCATGCCGGGTCCGTCGGCGGGGGGCAGGGTGCCGTCGGTCATGACCGGGGCGTCGAGTTTGCCGCGCAGCTCCAGGACGATGCGCTGGGCGCCCTTCTTGCCGATGCCGGGCACCCGGGTGAGGGCGGTGGTGTCCTCGGTGGCCACGGCCTGGCGGAGGCTGTCGGGGCTGTGCACGGCGAGCATGGCCAGGGCGATGCGGGGTCCGATGCCGGAGGCGGTCTGCACCTGCTCGAAGAGGTTCCGCTCGTCGTCGTCGGCGAACCCGAAGAGGGTGAGGGAGTCCTCGCGCACGACGAGGCTGGTGGCCACGGTCCCCTCCTCCCCCACGTGGAGTCGGGAGAGGGCGGAGGGGGTGCACTGGACGCTCATGCCGACGCCGCCGACGTCGATCACGGCGCTGGCCGCGCCGCGTGCGGCCACCCGGCCGGTGAGGAACGCGATCATCTCGTGTGGGACACCGGGAGGGGTGCCCGTCTCCTTCCTGGGGGTGCTGCTGCTGTGGGCGTCGCCGCCCGGGTGTCAGCGGCCGCGTGTGCGGCGGGCCAGTTCCACCTTGCGGGCGAAGTCCTGTTGGGCCTGGGCGACCCGGGCCTGGGCCCCGCCGCGCCAGATGTGGCAGATGGCCAGGGCCACGGCGTCCGCGGCGTCGGCCGGTTTCGGCGGCCCGTCGAGTCCGAGGATACGCGCCACCATGCCGCCGACCTGTTTCTTGTCGGCACGACCGCTGCCAGTGATGGCGGCCTTGGCCTCGCTGGGGGTGTGGGTGGCCACGGGCAGGCCGCGCCGGGCGGCGCAGACCAGGGCGATGCCGCTGGCCTGGGCGGTGCCCATCACGGTGCTGAGGTTGTGCTGGGCGAAGACGCGTTCGACGGCGACGGCGTCCGGTTCGTAGGTGTCCAGCCACTCCTCGATGCCGCGCTCGACCTCCACCAGGCGCTGCGGGAGCGGGGTGTCGGGGCTGGTGCGGATGGCGTCGGCCGCCAGCAGGCGCAGGGGGCGGCCGATGGCGCCCTCCACGGCTCCGACCCCGCAGCGGGTCAGCCCCGGGTCGATCCCCAGCACGCGCACGTCTCCACCCGGTCCTTCGCTCGGTCGTCCGGCGGACGCCGCTCTCGAACGTCCGTTCGCACCATGCTAGCGGCGGGCGACGACGGGATCGTCCGCGACGGGCGGCGTGTCGGGCCGCAGCCCGGGCGGGGGTGGACGGACGGGGCGAGCGATGCTAAGTTCAACTCACATCGAGAAAAACTCATCTTGAGAACAACTTGGAGGACGCGGTGTCCGAGGGGATCGACGGGCCGACCGGCACGGAGGCGGGCCACTACGACGCGGCCGACGAGCGCAGGTACCTCGACGGCTACGACCCGCACGCCTTCGCGCCGGTCGCCGTCACCGTCGACGTGGTGGCGATGACCATCCGCGACGGCCTCCCCCACGTCCTGCTCGGACGGCGCACCCGACAGCCCCAGCTCGGGCGGTGGGCCCTGCCCGGCGGGTTCGTGCGGGCGGAGGACGGCCCCGGGGGCCCGGCCGACCACGACCTGCCCGACGCCGCCCTGCGCGTACTCACCGAGAAGACCCCGCTGCCCGCCGAGCTCCACCTCGAACAGCTCGGCACCTACGGGGCGATCGACCGGGACCCGCGCATGCGGGTGGTCTCGGTGGCGTACATGGTGCTCGCCCCCGACCTGCCCGACCCGCACACCGGCCGCGACACGGCCGAGGCCGCCTGGGTGCCGTGGACCGCGCTCGGCCACGGCGACGGGTCCCGGGAGCGGCACGAACTCGCCTTCGACCACGCGCGCGTCCTGGGCGACGCGGTCGAACGCGCCCGTTCCAAGCTGGAGTACACCGCTCTGGCCGCCGCGTTCCTCCCTCCCACCTTCACCGTCTCCGCGCTGCGCGGGGTGTACGAGGCGGTGTGGGGCCGCACCCTCCACGCCGCCAACTTCCACCGCAAGATCCAGGCCACCCCGGGGTTCGTGGAGGACACCGGTGAGCTGGCCGAGCGCGGGGGCGCGGGAGGCGGACGCCGCGCCCGCCTGTACCGGGCGGGCGGGGCCGCCCTCCTCCACCCGCCGCTGCTGCGCGGCTCCCAGTGATCCCGACCCCGGTGCGCCCCCGACGCACCACATCCCCGGAGAGGAGAGGCATGGACCAGGAGCGGCACCCCCACGACGGATTCGACTCCGCCCTGCGCGACCTCGGTCTCGCGGCCGACCCCACCGCGCTGTTCGGTCCCCTGCCGGTCGACGGCGGGGCGGTGCCCCCAGCCGCCACGGCCGCGTACCGGCGCCTGGCCCGGCTGCTCCACCCGGACTCCGCTCCCCCCTCCCGCGCGGCCGAGGCCGCGGCCGGGTTCTCCGGGCTCACCGAGGCGTGGCGGCGCTACCGGCTGGCGGCCGAGGGGGGCCTGGGCCTCGACGACCTCACCCTGGTGACCCGGGCCCGGACCTACCACGTGAGCCGGGGCGGCTCCCTGGCCGGCGGCGACGTGGCCGACCTCCACCCGGTCCGGTGGCGGGAGGGCGACTGCGTCGGCGGTCCCTGGCGGGACGGGGTGCTCAAGCTCCCCCGGGCCCCGCGCGACAACGACCTGATCCTGGCCGAGGCCACCGCGCTGCGCCGGATCGGGGAACGCGGCGACGATGCGTTCCGCGCGTTCTTCCCGGAGCTGGTGGAGTCGGTCCGCCACCGCGACGCGGCCACCGGGGTGGAGCGGCGCGGCAACGTCCTGGGGCTGCTGTCCGGTTTCCACAGCCTGGCCGAGGTGCGGCGGGCCCACCCGGACGGGATCGACCCGCGCGACGCCGCGTGGATGTGGCGGCGCCTGCTGGTCGCGCTGGGCGACGCCCACCGGTCCGGGGTCGTGCACGGCGCGGTCGTCCCCGAGCACGTCCTGATCCACCCCGAGGCGCACGGTCTCGTCCTCGTGGACTGGTGCTACTCCGTCACCTTCGGAGAGTCGCGCACCGCGCCCCACGTTCCGGCGATGGTGCCGCACCGGGTGGACACGTATCCGCCCGAGGTCGCCCGGCGCCGCCCGGCCGTGCCCGCGACGGACGTGTACATGGCCACCCGGTGCGTGGAGTTCGTGACCCGCGGCCGCCTGCCCGGGCCGTTGCGGGCCCTGGCGCGCGGGTGCACGCTCCCCTCCCCCGACCGACGGCCCGCGGACGCGTTCGCTCTGCTCGACGAGCTCGACGGGGCGTTGGAGCGGTGCTTCGGCCCACGCCGGTTCCGCCCCTTCCACATGCCCGCCCCGATCTGACCCCCACCCCACCCCACCCGGGAGAAGAAGGAGACCACCATGGGAAGCAGCAGCTGGTCCACCGACGCCCACCACGCCCGACGGGCCTACCAGGCCTCCGCCGGCAGCAGCGGGTTCGACTACCACGACGACGTCACCTCCGCCCCGCGCGACCAGTGGCGGGCCCACCCCTCACTCGACCCGCGCGGCGTGGGCGTCCGGGAGAGCCGCGACTCCGACGCCCACCCGAACTCGCTGGCGGTGTCGGTGCTCTTCGACGTCACCGGTTCGATGGGGCGTGTGCCCCGCGCCCTCCAGACCAAGCTTCCCGACCTGTTCGGGCTGCTGCTCCGCCGGGGCTACGTGGCGGACCCTCAGATCCTGTTCGGTGCGGTCGGTGACGCCACCTGTGACCGCGTGCCGCTCCAGGTCGGCCAGTTCGAGTCCGGCAACGAGCTGGAGGACGACCTCGGCAACATCGTGCTGGAGGGCGGGGGCGGCGGCCAGACGACCGAGTCCTACGAGCTGGCGATGTACTTCATGGCCCGCCACACCGCGCTGGACTGCCTGGAGAAGCGGGGTCGGCGCGGCTACCTGTTCATCGTGGGCGACGAGATGGCCTACGGCTCCGTCAAGGCGCGTGAGGTCCGGGACGTGATCGGGGACGACCTCGACGAGGACGTCACCCTCCCGGCGATCCTGGAGGAGCTCCGGCGCAAGTACGAGGTGTACTTCCTCATGCCGACCGGCAGCCACCACTTCCGGAACGGCCGGGTGCGGGAGTTCTGGGAGCGGCACCTGGGGCAGAACCTCGTCCTGCTGGACGACCTCGACGCGGTCTGCGAGACGATCGCGGTCACGGTGGGCCTGGGTGAGGAGGCCATCGACCTGGAGGAGGGACTGCGGGACCTGGCCGACGCCGGGTCGGACCAGGCCGACGTGGTGGGGCGGGCCCTGCGCCCGCTGGCACGCGGGCGCGGCGCGGTCGCGACCTCCACGGGCCTGGAGGGGCTGGCCGGTGACGGCCCGGGGGTGGACCGGCTGTGAACGACAGGACGACGCCCGACGACCACGCGATCGTGGTGGACCTGGGGTTCGGGGACGCGGGCAAGGGCGTGACCGTGGACCTCCTGTGTTCGGGTGGGGGGTACGGCGCGGTGGTGCGGGCCAACGGCGGCGCGCAGGCGGCGCACAACGTGGTGACCCCGGACGGTCGGCACCACACGTTCGCGCAGTTCGGGGCGGGCACGCTCGCCCCTGGCCGCCCGGTGCCCACGCACCTGTCCCGGTTCGCGGTGGTGGATCCCTTCGCGTTGGCCGCCGAGGCGGAGCACCTGTCCTCCCTGGGGGTGGCCGATCCCCTCTCCCTGGTGACGGTGGACCGGCGCGCGCTGATCAGCACCCCCTGGCACGCGGCCGCCAACCGTGCCCGGGAGCGGGCGCGCGGCCGGGACCGGCACGGTTCGTGCGGGATGGGCGTGGGCGAGACGGTGGCCTACTCCCTGGAGCACCCGGAGGACGCGCCGACCGTGGGTGACTGCGCGTCCCCGGCGGTGCTCCGCCGCAAGCTGGACCGGTTGGCGGAGCGGCTGGCGTCGGTACTGTCCGGGTCGGCGGACGGGGGTGGGGGCGCGACCCCGGAGCCCCGACCCGACCCGGACGCGTGCCTGGCCGCCTACCGGGCCTTCGCGGAGCGGGTCCGGCTGGTGGACGAGCGGTACCTGCCCCGGCTGCTGGCCCGGACTCCGGTGGTGTTCGAGGGCGCGCAGGGCGTGCTGCTGGACGAGTGGCACGGCTTCCACCCGTACACCACCTGGTCCACCACCACCGCCGTGAACCCGCTGGCGCTGTTGGCGGAGGCGGGGATGGCGGGGCGGGCCCGCCGGATCGGGGTGACGCGCACCTTCGCGACCCGTCACGGGGCGGGTCCTCTGGTGACCGAGGACGCCGGGCTCACCGAACGGTTGGCCGACCGGCACAACCGGACGCACCCGTGGCAGGGCGGGTTCCGGGTGGGTCACCTGGACCTGGTGGCGCTGCGGTACGCATTGGAGGCCACCGCGGGGGTGGACGCGCTGGTGGTCACGCACGCGGACGCCCCCGCCCGGCTCGGGCGGCGCCTGCGCTGGTGCGTGGGGTACGAGCTCGCGGACGGGAGCCCGGTGCGGATCGCGCCGGGTTCCTCCCCCGACCTGGCCCGCCAGGCCCGGCTCACCGGTCTGCTGGGCGCCGCCCGTCCGGTGCTGGAGCCGGTGCCGGGGGACGCGCCCGACGCGGTCTCGGACGCCCTGGGCCTGCCGCTGGAGGCGGTGTTCTCCGGTCCGACCAGGGCCGACGCCCACGTGCGGGTGCGGCGGGCGCCACGGGTGGGGGCCCTGCCCCGGCGTTTGCCCGCACCGGTCTGAGCGTGTCGGACCGGAGGGGCGGGCGGGTCGCGGCCTACGTTGGGGCCATGAGCTCCCTGACTGATCCCGAGGTCCGCGACTTCCTGCTGCACGGCACCCGCACGGGCAAGGTGGCCTACACGGCCTCCGACGGCCGCCCGCTGGCGGCCCCGATCTGGTTCACCATCGACGAGGACGGGCTGGTGTTCAACACCGGGCGCGACTCCGCGAAGGGGCGGGCGTTCGCGCGTGACCCCCGGCTGACGCTGGTGGTGGACCTGGAGGAGGAGCCGTACGGCTTCGTGCAGGTCCAAGGCGTGGCCGAGCTGTCCGAGGACCCCGGGGAACTGGTCCGCACGGCCACCGCGATCGCCCGCCGTTACGTGAGCGCGGAGGTCGCGGAGGAGTACGGCCGCCGCAACGGCGTCGCCGGTGAGCTCGTGGTGCGGGTGCGTCCGACCCGCGTCATCGCCGAGATGAACATGATCGGCTGACCGGGCGGTTCACGCCGGGGCGGTGGCGTGCTCGACGAACGCCCGGGCGGCGGCCGTGAGCGGCCCCTTGCGGCTGATCAGGGCCACGTGCAGGTGGTCGGTGGGGTCCAGTTCGAGGACGAGCACCCCGGCCTGTTCCGCGAGCCCGCGCCAGGCGTCGGTGACCACCGCCAGTCCGGCGCCGCCCAGGACCAGCGGCAGGATCGACACCCGGTGCTCGCTCTCCACGGCGATGCGCGCGTCCAGGCCCTCGGCCAGCAGACGGTCCGCGAACCGCCGCATGCCCGAGCCCTCGTGGCCGACGATCAGGCGCCGTCCGCTCAGTTCGCGGACGGGGACGGAGGCTCCCGGGCGGAAGGGACCGTCCCGGGGCGCGAGGAGAACGAAGGCCTGCCGGACCAGCGGGTGGACGTGCACCTCGGTGTCCCGGAGCGGGGTGTCGGTGGCGACAACGCCGAGTTCGCAGGCACCGGTGCGGACCATCTGGACGGCGTCCCGGTTGGTCAGGGCGCCCCGGATGGACACCGACACCTCGGGGTGGCGTTCGGTGAAGCCCGCGACCAGCCCGGTGAGGGGTTCGATGGACTGGGTGGGCAGGGCGGCCACGTCCACGCGGCCCCGGCGCAGCCCCCGGACCGCCTCCACGGCGGAGCGGGCCAGGTCGAGTCCGCGCACGGCCTCGCGGGCGGGTTCGACGAGCGCGTGCCCGGCGTCGCTGAGCACCAGGCGACGCCCGATCCGGTGGAAGAGGTCGCTGCCGAGGTCGCGTTCCAGGGTGCGGATCGCCTGGGAGAGGGAGGGCTGGGACAGGTGCAGGGCGGTCGCGGCGCGGTTGACCCCGCCGTGGTCGACGACGGCCAGGAAGTACTCCAGCTGACGCACGTCCACGTCGCCCCTCCGTCCGGTTCGTCCTCTCCCGTCCGATCCTATAGGCCGGGCCTATCAGCACTATCGACAACCGGTCTTGGACGGACACCGTGCCGGGCTGCTGTGATCAGGGCATGAACGACCGACTCCTCCCCGGATTCACCCGGCACGACGTGGAGGTCGGGGGGCTGCGCCTCAACGTCCGCCGGGCCGGAGAAGGACCCCCCGTCCTCCTCCTGCACGGCTACCCCCAGACCCACCTGATCTGGCACCGGGTCGCCCCGCTCCTGGCCGACGGGTTCAGCGTCGTCCTGGCGGACCTGCGCGGCTACGGGGACAGCGACAAACCGCCCTCCGACCCCCGACACCTGGCCTACTCCAAGCGCACCATGGCCCGGGACCAGTACCTCCTCATGCGCGAGCTGGGCTTCGACCGCTTCGCCGTCGTGGGCCACGACCGGGGGGCGCGGGTCGGACACCGGCTGGCGCTCGACCACCCCGAGGCGGTCACCGCGTTCGCGGCCCTGGACGTGGTGCCCACCCGGTACGCGTTCGAACACGCCGACGCCGACTTCGCCACCGGCTACTACCACTGGTTCTTCCTGACGGCGGGCAACGGCATCCCCGAACACCTCATCGGCCGGGACCCCGGTTTCTGGGTCCGCACCCGGATGAACGCCCGCCACCACGGCGGCTCCGCGTTCGACCCCGAGGCCGTGGACGAGTACGTGCGCTGCTTCAGCGACCCCGCCGCCATCCACGCGTCCTGCGAGGACTACCGGGCCGCGGCCACCGTGGACCTCGAACACGACCGCGCGGACGCGGGGCGTCGCCTGGAGTGCCCCGTCCTGCTCCTGTGGGGCGCGCACAGTTTCGTCGGACGCCACTACGACGTGCCCGGAGCCTGGTCCGAGTACGCGTCGGACGTGCGCGGACACAGCCTGGACTGTGACCACTACGTGCCGGAGGAGGCTCCCGAGGCCACCGCCGCCTCCCTCCGCTCCTTCCTGGGCGCGCACGCCGCCGGGGCCTGACCGCCGGATCCCGTTCCCGCCTCCCCACCCCTCGTTCCGTCCCACCTCTCATCCGATGGAGACCCCATGAAGCAGTACCGCATCGCCACGATCCCCGGAGACGGCATCGGCGGTGAGGTCGTCGCCCCCGCGACCGCCGTCCTGGACCGGGTCGCGGCCCACCACGGGTTCGCCCTGACCTACGACGAGTTCGACTGGTCCTGTGAGCGGTTCGCGCACACCGGCGCGATGATGCCCGAGGACGGCCTCGACCGGATCCGCCACCACGACGCCATCCTCCTCGGAGCGGTGGGCTGGCCGGGCGTGCCCGACCACGTGTCCCTGTGGGGTCTGCTCATCCCGATCCGCCGCGAGTTCCACCAGTACGTCAACCTGCGGCCGATCACCGTCCTGGAGGGTGTGCCCAGCCCGGTGACGCGCGCCCTGCCGGGCGAGGTGGACTTCGTGGTGGTGCGGGAGAACAACGAGGGCGAGTACTCGCGTGAGGGGGGCCGCTTCGACCGGGGCACTCCCCAGGAGCGCGCCGTGCAGGAGTCGGTGTTCACCCGGAAGGGTGTGGAACGGGTCCTGGAGTACGGCTTCGACCTGGCGGAGCGGCGCGGTGGACGGCTGACCTCGGCCACCAAGTCCAACGGGATCGTGCACACCATGCCGTTCTGGGACGAACTGGTGGCGGAGCGGGCCGCGCTGCACCCGGACGTGGTCTGGGACCAGGAGCACATCGACGCCCTGGCCGCCAAGGTCGTCCTGGACCCGGCCAGGTTCGACGTGATCGTCGGCTCCAACCTGTTCGGTGACATCCTCAGCGACCTCGCCGCGGCGGTCGCGGGCGGGATCGGGATCGCCCCGTCGGCCAACCTCAACCCCGAGCGCGCGTACCCGTCCATGTTCGAGCCGGTGCACGGGTCGGCGCCCGACATCGCGGGCCGTGGGGTGGCCAACCCGCTGGGGGCGCTGTGGTCGGCGTCGATGATGCTGGACCACCTGGGCCACCCCGAGGCGGGGACACAGATGATGGACGCGGTCCGCGCCGTTCTGGCCGAGGGCCGGGTGCGCACCCGCGACCTGGGCGGCGAGGCCGGGACCGACGCGTTCACCGCCGAGGTCCTGCGCCGACTCCCCTGACGCCC
>NZ_CBDRIY010000015.1:0-140993 GCF_965344335.1 Nocardiopsis eucommiae | reverse complement strand
CTACCTCACCAGGGGGAGGGCCTCGGAGCCCGGCAGGTCCATGAAGGTGGGGTGCTGGACCATGCCCTCGGGGGTCTCCTGCTCGGCGGTGCCGCCGTCGATGGAGACGAGGTCACTGGTGTCCAGGTCGTTGAGCAGGTCCGTGCCCCGGCTCAGGCCGTTGACCAGGTCCTCGGCGGTGGTGGTGTCGATGCCCTCAGCCACCTGGGGCAGACCGGCGTCGGCCAGCGGGCCCTGGAGGGAGACCGGCTCCGCGGAGCCGAGGTCGGACGCACCGGCCGCCAGGGCGTTGGTCAGGTCGGTGACGCGGGGAGCGTCCGGGGCCTCCGCGAGGGTCGTGGGGGCCGTGGGGGAGCTCTGCGGAACGGTGGTGAGGTCGCGGTCCTCCCAGGCGCGGTTCCCCACCATGCCCAGGACCTCCTCCTCCCCGAGGTTCACGTAGTTGTCGGCGGTCAGCTCGGTGGACTCGACCACGTCCTGGATCTGGCCCGGGGTCTCCAGACCGAAGGCGGCGGCCAGGTCCCACACGTTGGGCGCGGTGAGGTCGGCGCCCTCCGGCGGGACGGCGGCGCTCGTGTGGACGGGCGTGGGCCGGGGCTCGGACAGGGCGGTGACCGGGTTGAGCTCGTCCAGCACCAGGGCGTTGTCACCGGTGAGCTCGGTGACGTTGCCCGTGACGTCGTCCAGGGAGGGCGCCTCGCTCAGCTCGGGCAGGCGGCGGTCCTCCAGGCTGGGGAGCTGGGTGGTGTCCAGCTCGGGCAGGACCAGCATCTCGTCGCGCAGGTCGGCGACTGCCTGGACCGTGTGGGGCAGCACCTCGGTGGCGGTGGACTCGGTGGTCGTGCCCGCCTGACGGGCGGTGCCCTCCACGGCGGTCCCGGCGTCCTGGGCAGTGGACTCCAGGTGCCGTCCCACGGTGTGACCGACGGTGTCGTGCGGGTCGCCGTCCAGGCCGGTGGCGTCCTGCGTCCTGGTGACGGTCTCGGAGAGCCGCGACTCGGGGAGGACGGCGCCCAGGTCGGGGGCGGGCTTCTCGGCGTTGGCGGTCTCCTGGAGCTCGGCCAGCGCGCGGTCGGCGATCGGGGTGACGCCCTCGGGGGCGAGCGTGTTCACGGTCGGGGCCACACCCTCGACGAGCGCGCGCTCGACGACGGGCGAGAGCGCCTCCGCCGGGGTGGCCAGCGCCTCGGCTCCGGCGACGCCGGCGCCGAGGGCCACGAAGCCCGCGGTGCCCGTGACGAGGAGTACGGCTCGGGCGGAGAAGCGCTTGGTGTGCGTCATGGTTTTCCTTCCCTGGTGAAGCTCTGGATGAACGGGACGGCCGGGCGGCCGTGGGGAGCCGGGGCGGACCACCGGCTGACGTGAATCACGTGAACGAGGGCACGGGACTCAGGTCAGCTCCCAGGAGAAACGTGCTGGGAACGGTCCGGGGGCGCCTCAGGGCGCCCGGGGCGGGACCGTTCGCTAGTCCGGCGAGACCGTGAGGTCGTCGGCCGGGTCGGCGGGCACGGTGTGCAGCCGGTGCGCGGCCAGGCGCACGGCGTCGGCGGTCGGCGCGGGAAGCGGCGCCGCCGTGAGGTAACCGGCGACGGAGGGCACGGGGGCCGGTCCGTTGGCGGTGGGCGCGGGCGACCCGGTGGCGGGCTGCACGCGCTGGTGCTCGGAGACGCCGTCGGCGTCCTCTCGCTCGGAGCCGGTCGGGTCGGAGCCCGGGGCCGTGGCGGCCTGGTGGGAGGCGGTCGTGGGCGGCACGGGTACGTCGCGGCCCTCGGACCGCTCGGCGCGCTCGGAGTCCGCGTCGTCCTCGGCGGCCCGGCCCTCCTTGGTCTCCTCCGGGGCGTCCGCCTCACGGGAGGCACGCGACTCGGAGAGCGGAGGTCCCTGAACGAGAGCGCGCTCGACCGTCTCCTCGCGGCGGTCGATCTCCGCGACGAACCCGCGCACCTCGGCCACGGCGGGCTCGGGCAGGCTGACGGCGGCCTCCGCGGTGTCCGCGGTGCCCTTCTCCAGGCGCTGGTGCACGGTGCCGAGGGTGGTGGCCACCGGCTCGGTGACCTCCTCGGGCACGATGCCCAGCCTCGGCGCCCCGCCCAGCCCGAGGGCCTCGCCCGTGGCGGAGGCGGTCTCGGAGACGGGGGTCCCGAGGGCGCCCGCGCCCAACGCGCTGGTGTCCGCCTGGGCCGGTGCGGCGCCGAAGAGCCACAGCACGGCGAGGAGGGCGCCCAACAACAGAGGCAGGCTGATCGCGGAGGGCACCACCGCGCACACGGCCGAGGCGGCACGGAGCGTGCCGGTTCGGCTGGTGCGAGGAATCAAGGGGCCCTCCGGGACGTGTGACCAGGTCGGGGGCGGGACAGAGCCCGGCCCCACGACCTGACGTTAGCACAGTGTCACGGAGGGTAGTTTTGTTTGACCGAAACCGCCCGGGTCAGGGTCTGACAGCCTCACGACGGGCCGCGGCCCGGGCCCGCGAGCCGCGCACCTGGTCGAAGACGAAGACGCACACCGCCAGCCAGACGAAGACGAACCCGATCCACCGGCTCAGCGGCATCTCCTCGCCCTGGACCAGCCAGCCGATCAGGAAGATCATGGTCGGCGCGATGAACTGGAGCATGCCGATCACGCTGAGCGGCACCTTGCGGGCCGCCACCCCGAACAGCAGCAGCGGCAGCGCGGTGACGAACCCGCCGCCCACCAGCAGCGCGGTGTGCCCGGGCGAGACCGACAGGGCGGTGCCCGCCCCGGTGGCCTCCAGGTAGACGACGAACCCCAGCGCCGGCAGGAACATCACCAGCGTCTCGACCGTCAGGCTCTGCATGCCGTCGAGGCTCACGTACTTCTTCACCGCGCCGTAGGCGGCGAACGAGGTGGCCATCAGCAGCGAGAGCCACGGGGTGGAGCCGTAGGCCACGGTCATCACCCCGACCGCCACCACGCCGAGCCCCACCGCCACCCACTGGGCGGCGCGCAGGCGTTCGGAGAAGAGGACCACGCCGAGGCAGACCGTCATCAGGGGGTTGATGAAGTAGGCCAGCGAGGCCTGGAGTGTCTGGGCGGTGGAGACGGAGTAGATGAACCCCCACCAGTTCAGCGAGATGAGCACCGCGGCCGCCCCGACCGGCAGCAGCTGCCGGGGGTTGCGCAGCACCTGGGGCAGCCAGGACCAGCCGCGCCGGGCCAGCAGGAGGAACACGCACATGGCGAGGAGGGCCCACACCATGCGGTGGGCGAGGACCTCGGCGGGTTCCGAAGCGGAGAGAAAGGGCCAGTAGAGGGCGGCGAAGCCCCACATGAGGAAGGCGGTCGCCCCGAGGGCGACACCGCGGTTGGAGTCCGACACAACGGCAATGGTAGGACGAATCTCCCCACCTGTCTCCGTCCGTCCCAGCCTGTGGACAACCTTCGGGGAACCCCTGGACGCGCCGGATAGCCTGGAGACATGTTCGGCAGAAGAACCACCATGGTCGACCCCGCCCAGGCCCTTCCCGGCCGGGACACCGCGATGCCGGTGCCCTTCGGCCACACGGTGCTGGGCACCCGGCTCACCCCGCCCTACCCGGAGGGCAGCGAGATCGCGGACGTCGCGATGGGCTGCTTCTGGGGCGCGGAGCGCACCTTCTGGAGGCTCGGAGCGGAGCGCGGGATCATCACCACCGCTGTGGGCTACGCGGGCGGCTACACGCCCAATCCCACCTACGAGGAGGTGTGCTCGGGCATGACCGGTCACACCGAGATGGTCCGCGTGGTCTTCGACCCGTCGCGGATCACCTACACGGAGATCCTCAAGGTGTTCTGGGAGGGCCACGACCCCACCCAGGGGCTGCGCCAGGGCAACGACGTCGGCTCGCAGTACCGGTCGGCGATCTACTACCACTCGGAGGCCCAGCGCGAGGCGGCCGAGGCCACCCGCGACGCCTTCCAGCCGGTCCTGACCCGCTCGGGCTTCGGCCCGATCACCACCGAGATCGCCCCGCTGAAGGCCTTCTACTTCGCCGAGGACTACCACCAGCAGTACCTGTCCGACGCGAAGAACCCCAACGGCTACTGCGGTATCGGTGGCACGGGCGCCAGCTGCCCGATCGGCGTGGCCTCCAGCGACGACTGACCCGCGCCCTGGCCGCATGCGGCCAGGGCCCAGGTCAGGGCACTCCAGAAGCGTGATCGAAGGTCCTCAGGGCGCCGGAGTCCGGTCACGTACCGTCGCCCCCTGGTAGAGATGGGCAGTGCCTCCCCTTCCTCTTGGTGATGGCTGCCCATCCCCCGCGTGCCTCCTGGAGTCCCATGTCCGACGAAGCCGGTGTCAACCCCTTCGCATCCCTGTCCAAGGCCGAGCTCGCCGAGGAGATGTCCGAGGCGATGGTCTATCTCGGTGTCGACTTCGAGACCGCCGTCGATGACCTGCGCGGTGTGGTTTCCCGGCACGTCACGGCGGGGCTGGGTGACTTCGAGACGGACACCTTCCAGCACATTCGGTCCGTGGCGGACCATGGCATCGGGCTGGCCATGAACGTCCAGGGAGCCACGATCGAGATCGTCGACACCGACCACGAGAATGCTGAGGCCTACCAGGAGGGGCTGGAGGCGCTGGACCTCCAGATCAACTTCCCCTGACCAGCTCCCTCCGGTAGGAACGGATATCCCCCCATGTCTATCCCCGCCATGTCTCTGGGCCTTCCCCCGGACATCGACGCCGAGCCCTCGGCCATCGAGAGCGGCGCGGAAACCCTCGACGGAATCTGTCAGACGATGTACGGGCGAGCCGAAGGCCTGGATGGTCAGTTCACCAACACGGCCATCGAGTTCACTGACCTCGTCTCCTGGGACATCAGCTCAGCTTCGGCCAAGGAACTGGAGTCCTGGCGTGAGGCCGGGGTCGCTCTGACGAACGGTGCGGCCGTCCTTCGGCTGTGGGCCGAGGACATCAAGGCCTATCGTCTGGTCCGCTCCGAACTCCAGCAACGCTGGGAGACCGCCAAGATCATCGCCCAGACCAGGGTGGACAGCCCGGTGGTCTCCGCCAGCACGAGCGGCCGCAGTGGGGGCTTCGCTGAGGGGGTCGTCGACGCCGTCACCAGTACCAAGGCGAGTCGTGAGTCCGAGGAGAAGACGGCACTGATGGGTCTGGCCTGCGAACTCGCTCTTGAGCACGACGCCGCGTGGGAAATTCTGATGGACCAGGCCGACCAGGTGGAGAAGGACCTGAGGGAAGGGCCGAGCGAGAAGACCCTGGAGCGCCTGGTCGACTCCGGGCACCTTGGTTGGAGCTGGGCTGGGGTTCTTCCTGATGGTGAAGCGCCTATGGAGGAGTTCACCGAGAACGCGACCCCCGGTGCGGTCAACGTCTGGTGGAACTCTCTGAGTCAGTCGGACCAGCAAGCTGCGATGGAGGACTACCCCGAGATCCTGCGCGGGTTGGGCGGTATTCCTGTAGTCGTGCGCGACGAACTCAATCGGGATTATCTTGAGGAGTTGATTGAGGGAAATCTTGGGGCGGCGGCAGTTGACCCAAAGGTTGGTCTGGGTTCACTGAATCTTCTGGGTGATCTGGACCTTATGCGTGAGATCTTGAAGGACGATGATAAATTCCTGATCGATATTGATCCCATGGCGCCCGGAGGGGGAGCTGCTGTCATCTCTACCGGAAATCCTGATTTGGCAGATAACGTGTCTACCATGGTTCCCGGGATGCTCAACGACGCAGGCGGCATGGGGGTCCTGGTCGGGCGGGCCGACGATATCCATTCTTCCATGAATGGAAATGACCCGAGTTCCGAGAACGCCAGCATCACGTGGATGGGGTATAATACGCCTTTCTCGGGTGGCTGGAGTCCAGGCGAGGCCGCCAATGACCTCAACGATTTCCAGGAGGGCCTGAGGGCGACGCATCAGGGTGGCTCCCCCTCACACAACACCGTCGTCGGACACAGCTTCGGCGGCTATGTGGCAGGGGTCGCAGCAAATCCAGATTTCCATGGAGTGCCCGGGGATCTGGACGCTGACGCGCTAGTGCTCATTGGCGCTCCCGGAGCAAGCGTCCAGAATGTGAACGACCTCAGTGTGGATGAGGAAAATGTTCACATCATCCAGGGCGATGACGACGCCATCGAGACTGCGCGGGAGCTGTCCGGTATGGCGAGCGATGGTTTCGGAACGGCGCTGCATGCGGAAGAGTTCTATGAAGACCCGGAGAACCCTGGTGAGACTCTGGGCAACCGGCTCGACCCAGAGGAAGACACTGGTCACAGCGGTTACTTCGAGGATGAGGAGAGCCTGGGTTACTTGGGAGATGTGCTCACCGGGGGGCGTCCCTGATGGCTGGATCCCCCTCCGGCGACCCATTGGAGACAGGGGCTGACCAAGACCCCGGATCATGCGAGCCCTCGGGCCGGGAAGCCCCACCTGAGGAGTGGCCTGGGATCCGTCATCGGTGGCTCCTCCTGACGCTCGCTCTGGGGGCGGGATTCGTCTGCGGATCGCTTGCGGCGTTCGTCAACGGGTTACATCCCGAGGACGGCGGGTTCCTGGAACTGTCAGTCGGCCTCTACGTCGTGCCTCCCGTCCTGCTCGGCTTGTTGGCGGCGAGGCCCGGGCTGGCGACGGTCACCGGCCTGTCCGTCTACTTGGCAGCGGTCTTGGGACATCTGATGGTCTCGGTGACGCTCGTGGACGACGTCAACGTGTTGGAGTACCGGGCGTGGGTCCTGGTGGGCCTCGTTGTAGGGCCCCTTCTGGGATTTTTCGGGGACCGGCTCCGCTCAGGGTCCACGTTCGCCCGGGGGTTCGCGGGCGGTCTCCCCCTGGGGTTGGTGGCGGTTTTCGCATGCCTGTCCTTCCAGGTCTCCTCGGTGTCCGGGAGGGTCGGTGTTCACCCGGTCCCCGTGCTTGTGGAGGCGCTCCTGACCCTGCTGCTGCTTGCGCTCTGCCGAGGTTGGAAGACCCGGGGCACGGCAGTACTGTGCGCGGCGGCGCTCGTCCTGCCGCTGGCCTTCGGAGTGGCCGCCCTTTTCATGCTCGTGTGGGTCGCGAGCGGGGACTACTGACCACATCGACTCCCGATTCCACTGGGCCACCGCGCCATCGGCTCCGGCTGTTGGGTTCGATGGGTGAGGGCCTCACCGACGTGCCCCCGGAATACGCCCAGAACGATCTCGAGTACTGCGGGTGGCTGGTCATCGGCCTCGTCTTCGGGGCGCTACTGGGCCATTTCGGCTTCCGCCTCCGTTCCGAGCGGACCATGCGGCGGGTGATGGGCGCCGCAGTGATCGTCGGCCTGTTGCTCGCTCCCGTGTACGTCTGGCAGGATTCTCCGACCCCCCGCTGAGGTCGGTCGATCCACGCCTGTACCTCGACCTCTGCGCGGCGGTCCTGGTCCTCTTGGCGTTTCGGGGACGGCACCCAGGGTGATCGCTCTGGTCGTCAGTGCGCCCTTCGCGGTGCTCTTCGGCGTCCTGCCGGTGTTCCCCTCCATATTCCTGTGGGCCTCCGGAGGGGTCGCTGACCACGGAAGAGACCCGATCGCTGACCCCGGGTAACGAAAACCTGACTTGCGTTTCAGGTAACGAACAGATATCGGTGAAGGTGTGCGAGTCGATGAAGCCCCCCAAAACGCCGTAGCCCCGCCTCCCGCAGCCCCAGCGGTCTCCAGGACCGCGTGGATGGGTTTCGCGCGGGTGGCCGCCATGGCCGCCGTCGTGCTGGTGCACGCCTATTCGCCGTTCGTGAGCACGACCTACACCGACCTGGGCGGTCCCACCTGGTGGGGGGCGCACGTGGTGGACGCCGCGCTGCGCTGGTGCGTGCCGGTGTTCGTCATGATCAGCGGTGCGCTCCTGCTGCGCCCGCGTGACGAGGACGTCGGGGGGTTCTACCGGAAGCGGTGGGCCCGGATCGGCGTCCCCCTGCTCGTGTGGACCGCCGCCTACCTGCTGTGGCAGTTCTGGCGGGACGGCCTCGGCTTCCCCGACTCCGTGGCCCAGGCGGCCTCGGGTTCACCCTCGATCCACCTGTACTTCCTGTACGTCATCGCCGGTCTCTACGTGTTCACGCCCTTCCTCCGCACGGTGGTGGCGCACACCTCGCGCACGGGCCTGTGGTGGTTCGCCGGCGCGGCCCTGTCCGTGGGCGTGGTCGACCAGCTGTCCGCCCTGGTCGACGGAGTCGGCGGCGTCACCGCCGCCACGAGGTTCCTGCCGTTCCTCGGCTACTACCTGCTGGGATGGCTGCTGGCGGAGCGGGAGCAGGGACCGCGCGACGCCCTCCACGGTTCGGTGGCCCTGGTCCTGGGCACCACCGGGACCGTTCTGGGCGCCTGGGGCGCCGCCGCCACGGCGGGCGAGTGGGGGACCGGAGCCGCGTACGTCTACGACTTCCTGTCCCCGACCGTGATCGTCGCCTCGGTCGGCGCCTTCCTCCTGCTGCGCGCCTGGGGCACCCAGGTGGCGGGGCTGGGCGCGGAGAGCCGGGTGAACCGGGCGATCGCGGTTCTGTCCGGGCTGAGCTTCGGGGTCTACCTCGTGCACGTCATGGTCCTGTACACGCTGCGGGACCTCGGCGGGACCCCCGACGGACTGGTGGGCCTGACCCTCGCCGCCGGGTACGCCGTCGCCACGACGCTGATCAGCCTCGCCCTGGTGGCCGTCGCCCAGCGGATCCCCCTCCTGCGCGCCACCGTCTAGGGTCGGGGCCATGGACTGGCTGGAGCGTGTCGGATCGATCAGGCGCTGGAGCCGCGACGGCTACCGCGCCCCGCACAAACCCCTCCTCCTTCTGTACGCGCTCGGGCGGCACCAGCGGGGGAGCGGCCCGGAGTTGGTGTACAGCGAGGTCGAGGCCGAACTCGACCGGTTGCTGCGGGAGTTCGGGCCGAACCGGCGGACCACCTCCGCCTACCCGTTCCACCACCTGGTCAGCGACGGGTTGTGGAGGGTCACCACGCCGGGAGGCGGCGGGTCTCCCGGGGCGAGCCCGCCGAAGCTGCGTGACGGAGCCAGGGGCGCACTGGTCCCGGAACTGTCCGCAGAGCTCGACCGGGACCCGGCGCTACGCGGCAGGATGGCGCGCCTCCTGCTCGACGGCAACTTCGAGCCCTCCCTGCACGCGGACATCCTCGCGCTGGTGGGCCTGAGCCTCGGACCCGGGCCCGGTGCCACGGTGCAGGATCGCGATCCGGGATTCCGCGCCCTGGTGCTGAGCGCCTACGAGTACCGGTGTGCCTTCTGCGGCTACGAGGGTCTGATCGACGGGACCCCGGTGGGCCTGGAGGCCGCGCACGTCCGCTGGTGGGCCTTCGACGGGCCGGACGATCTCGCCAACGGCCTGTGCCTGTGCTCCATGCACCACCTGCTCTTCGACAAGGGCGTGCTCGGGGCGTCCCCGGACCGCACGGTGACCGTCTCCAGCCGGTTCGCCGCACGTTCCCCGGCCGCCGAGAGGGCGGTGTTCTCCCTGGAGGGCGCGCCGGTCCTCCGCCCGCGACGCGGCTGTCCCACCGTGGCCGACGACCACCTGGAGTGGCACACGCGGCAGGTCTTCCGAGGGCCCGCGCGGGAGGTGGGCGGCGGAGACCGGGCCACCGGGACACCCGGTTCGGAGCGGTCTCTGGAGGAACTCTGGTAACCCCTTGCGCCACACCCGTAACGGCCTCCGCCGCGTGACCAGCGCTTCGTCGCCCCGGGCTCTCCCCTCACCCACTGAGGGCTCCTTTCCCGGGGGGAGGGGCGCTGCGTAGTCTCGGGACACCCGTGGCGCCTTCGGCCCGCGGACCACCACCTCCAGGGGGAGAGTCCATGACGGCCCTGCACGGGTTGACGGTCGACCACCTCAGAATCCACACGGCGGACGCGGAGAAGGCCGCCCTGCGTATGCGCGACGGGTACGGGATGGACACCCTGGCCGAGAGCGTCCAGAACGGCACCGAGCGGTCCACCATGGTCGGCGCCGGGGGGATCAGGATGGTGTTCACCCAGGCGCTCACCGGCGACCACCCGGTGGCCGACTACGTCCGCGCGCACGGGGACGGGGTCGCGGACATCGCCCTCACGGCCGGGGACGCCCGGGCCGCCCACGACCTCGCGGTCTCCCGGGGCGCGGAGTCGGTGGCCGCGCCCACCGAACGCGACGGCGTGGTCACCGCCACCGTCGGCGGGTTCGGGGACGTCACGCACACCTTCGTCGAACGCGCTCCCGGCACCGACGCGCGCCGCCTGCCCGGCCTGTCCCCGGTGGCCGGAGGCGGGGCGGCGGACCTCGGTCTGCTCACCGTCGACCACCTCGCGGTCTGTCTGGCACCGGGCGGGCTCGACCCCACGGTCGAGTACTACCGGACCGTCCTGGGCTTCGAGCTGATCTTCGAGGAGCGCGTCGTCGTCGGTTCGCAGGCGATGGTCTCGCGCATCGTCCGCTCCGCCGGGGGAGACGTCACCCTCACCCTCATCGAACCGGACCAGGACCTCGACCCCGGCCACATCGACGACTTCGTGCGCGACCACGGTGGTCCCGGGGTCCAGCACATCGCCCTGAGCACCGCCGACGCGGTGAGCACGGTCGGGGCGCTGCGGAGGCGCGGGGTCGCCTTCCTGGCCACCCCCGACGCCTACTACCGGCTGCTGGGTGAGCGACTCGACCTGCGTCGGCACTCGGTCGAGGAGCTCCGGGAGCTGGACATCCTCGTGGACGAGGACCACGACGGCCAGCTCTTCCAGATCTTCGCGCGCTCCACCCACCCGAGGAACACCGTGTTCTTCGAGGTGATCGAACGCCTGGGCGCCACCACCTTCGGCAGCGGCAACATCCGGGCCCTGTACGAGGCGGTGGAGCAGGGGCGCGAGGACTGACCCCGGACACGGGAGCGGCCCCCGGGGGACGGTGCCCGGGGGCCGCTGGAGGACACGGGAGGGTCAGACCCGCTCGGTGGTCCTCTCGGCCCTGCGGGCCGCGCTACGGCGGCGCACCAGGGAGATCACCGGGATCAGCGCCGCCACCAGGACCAGGGCGTACAGCCCGATCGAGATGCCGCTGCCCACCAGGATCGCCGGGTCGCCGGAGGAGGCGGCCAGCGCGCGGCGGAACTCGGTCTCCGCGATCGGGCCCAGCACCACGCCGATCAACGCGGGTGCGACCGGGACCCCGAAGGTCCGCATCGCCAGACCCAGCAGGGCGACGGCCAGCAGCATCACCAGGTGCGTCACCGAGGTGTTGATGGCGTACACCGCCAGCACCGAGAACAACGTGATGCCCGCGTACAGGTACGGCTTGGGCAGCTTCAGCAGCTTGGCCCACAGCGGCGCGAACGGCAGGTTGATCACCAGCAGCAGGACGCTGCCGATCAGGAGCGAGGCCAGCAGGGTCCACACCAGGTCGGCGTTGCGCTCGAACAGCACCGGGCCCGGCTGGAGCCCGTACTGCTGGAAGGCGGCGAGCATGATCGCGGCCGTGGCGGAGGTCGGCAGACCCAGGCCCAGCAGCGGGACCATCGTCCCGGCGGCGCTGGAGTTGTTGGCCGACTCCGGACCGGCCACGCCCTCGATCGCGCCCTGGCCGAACTCGCTCTTCTCCCCGGTCCTGCGCTCGCGGCGCTCGGCGAGCTTGCGCTCCAGGCCCAGGGACAGGAAGGTCGGGATCTCGGCGCCGCTGCCGGGGATCGGCCCGAAGGCGCTGCCCAGCGCGGTGCCGCGCAGCCACGGCTTCCAGGAGCGGCGCAAGTCCTTGCGGCCCAGCCACGGACGGCCGGTGCGGATCGCCGCGAAGTTCGGCGCGGACTTTCCGCGCGCCGCGATGTAGAGCACCTCACCGAGGGCGAGCAGGCCCACGGTGACGATCACGATGTCGATCCCGTCCAGCATGCTGGACGAACCGAAGTCGAACCGGGCGGCCCCGCTCTGCCCGTCGATCCCCACGAACCCGATGGCCAGACCGATGAGCAGCGAGGCGATGCCGCGCACCACCGAGCCGGACACGACCGCGGCCACGGCGACGAACGAGAAGACCGTCAGCGCGAAGTACTCGCCGGGTCCGAAGTTGAGCGCGAACGCCACCATCACCGGGGCGAACAGCGCCACCACGAGCGTGCCGATGATGCTCGCCACGAACGAGCCGATCACGGCCGTGCCGAGGGCCTGGGCGGCCCTCCCCTTGAGCGCCATCTTGTGGCCCTCGTAGGTGGTGGCGATCGACGACGCCTGGCCCGGGGTGTTGAGCAGGATCGAGGTGGTGGCGCCGCCGAACATGCCGCCGTAGTACACACCGGCGAAGAGGATGAACGCGCTGGTGGGGTCGAGGCGGAAGGTGACGGGCAGCAGCAGGGCCACCGCCATGGCCGAACCCATGCCGGGCAGGACGCCCACGGCGGTGCCGAGCAGCACGCCGAGGAAGGCCCACATGAGGTTCTGGGGCGTCAGCGCGGCGGTCAACCCGTCCGCGAGGTTGATCAGAGTGTCCATCAGAGCACCATCTCCAGGAAGCCGCCCGGCAGGCTGAGCCCGAGGCCGAGCGAGAAGCCGACCTGGACCGCCGCGGACATCGACAGCGCCACGATCGCGTCACGCAGGTAGGCGCGGGCACCGAAGGCGTAGGCCACGATCCAGAACAGCAGGGCACCTGCGAGCAGCCAGCCCACGAACTCCAGCAGCGCGACGTGCACCACCAGACCCGCCAGCACCAGCAGGACCGGGCGGCCCTCGAACCAGGCCAGCGTGGAGGTGCCGTCGCCGGTGTTCCGGTTGCGGAGGTTGACCACCGTCATGCACACGGCGGTGACGAGCAGCAGCACGCCCACGGTGCCGGGGAAGGCGCCCGGGCCGGGCCGCGTGGCGTTGGGCGGTGCCTCGATCGTGAGGCCGCCCCACAGGGCGACGGCGCCCAGGATCGCGACCAGCGCGGGGATGACCCACGCGGTCGGGCCGCGCCAGACCGAGGTCTCCGGGTCGAGTGCCTCGGCCTCGTCGGTCCCGGCCGTCTGGTCCGTCTCGGCCGGGGGCGCCTCGGCGGCCCCGACCCTCGGGGCCTCGTCGGTCCCGGTCGTACCGGCGGTCTCGTCCGCCTCGGCGCTGACGCGGGTGTCGTCGGGCGTCACAGTCCCAGCTCCTTCACGGTCTCCTGGGTCAGGGCGACCTCCTCGTCGAGGAACTCCTCGAACTCGGCACGGCCCTGGTAGGTGTCGGTCCACCGGTTGCGCTCCAGCGTGTCCGCCCACGAGTCGGTGGCCAGCAGCTCCCGCACCAGCGCCTCCAGCTCGTCGGCCTCGTCCTCGGAGAGGCCGGGAGGGGCGATCACCCCGCGCCAGTTCGACATCTCCAGGTCGTAGCCGAGCTCGATCATGGTCGGGATGTCCACGCCGTCCAGGCGTTCGGGAGAGGACACCGCGAGCGCGCGCAGCGGTCCGTCGTCCTCGATCTGGTCGCTGAAGTCGCCCAGGGTGCCGAACCCGACCTTCGACGTGCCGGAGAGCAGCGAGGTCAGGGTTTCGCCGCCGCCCGAGTACGGGAGGTAGTTGATCTCGCCGGGCGAGATCCCCATGGACTGGGCGACCTGGGCGGCGAAGATCTGGTCGACGCCGCCCATGGAACCGCCAGCCACGGGCAGGGTCCCGGACTGCTCGTTCCAGTCCTCGGCGAGGTCGTCGATGGTCTCGTACGGCGAGTCCTTGGGGACGACGATCGCGAGGTACTCCGACGCCAGCTGCGCGATGGGGGTCGCGTCCTCCATCGTGTAGAGCGACCCGGTGGTCTCCACCGCGCCCACCATGCCCAGTCCGGTCATGGTCAGCACGTTGTCCTGGCCGTCGCGGCCCACGGTCTGGGCCAGCCCGATGGTGCCACCGGCACCCTCGGCGTTGCGGACCTCGACGTTGAAGCGCAGGTCCTCCTCGCGAAGGCCGTTCTGCATCTCGCGGGCCAGCGTGTCCCAGCCTCCGCCGGGGCCGGCCGGTGCGATGAGCAGCACCTTCTCCTGGGCCCCGTCGCCGGACGCGGCGCTCTGGCGTACGTCGTACAGTGCCGTCCCGACGAGGAGGAGGGCACAGAGCCCTCCCGCCACGCGGAGCGGCACGCCACGATCGCGCATCGTCCTCTCCTTCCTCAGTGTTCGTGCACGTCTCCCAGTGCGTGAACGCAGGGGGGAGATCCAGACCACAGTGTGACCGCGGGCACGCCCATGTGAGGTCTTTGTTAAACCTGGAGTCATATTGGTCGTATTGTTCGTGAAACGTGTCTGCGAAGCTGACCGTGCGACGCCGACCTGCGCGTTCACCGGCCGGGAGAACTCACCCCGGCCACTGGAGTGCTCATGAACCCACATCCCGCATCCGGCCGACTCACGCTCACCGGGTCCCTTTTCATCGGATATGTCTGTCTTCTGGCCGTGGCGCTCACCGTCATCGGCTCCCTCTGGGCGATCCACCTCAACCGCGAGACCGACCGCCAGTACGCCGAGCGCGTGCTCACTGTGGCCCGGTCGGTCGCGGTCCTGCCCGAGGTCGTCGAGGGCCTCCAGACACCCGACCCCTCCGAGGAGCTCGACCCCCTGGCCGACCGCATCTCCGCCGCCACCGGCGCCGACTACCTGGTCATCGCCTCACCCGACGGGACCCGGCACACCCACCCGGACAAGGACCGCATAGGCGAGACCGTGTCCACCCCGCCCGGCCCCGTCGTGGGCGGAACCGAGTGGACGGGCGTGCAGGACGGGACCCAGGGCCGCACGGTGCGCGCCAAGATCCCCGTGTTCTCCGACGGCGGGTCGGTGAACGGCGGCGACGCCCGGGGGGAGGTCGTGGGCTACGTGTCCCTGGGCATCCTCGACTCCAGCGCCGCCACCGACGCGCGCGCCTCGATCCCCGTGATCCTCGCCGCCACCGCGCTCGTCCTCGTCCTGGGCGTGGGCGGTTCCTGGGTGCTCTCCCGCCAGGTCCGCGCCAAGACCCACGGCCTGGAGCCGGCCGACATCACCACGCTCCTGGAGAGCCGGGAGGCCCTGCTGTACGCGGTGCGCGAGGGCGTGCTCGCGGTGGACCGCGACGACCGGGTCCTGCTGGTCAACCCGCCCGCCCGCGCCATGCTGGGCCTGTCCAAGGGGGTGGAGGGCCGCCGTCTGGACGACCTCGGCCTCTCCGAACGCGCCCGCGACATCGTGTCCGGCGCGGACCCCGGGGACGACCTCATCCTGCTCTCCGGCGACCGCGTGCTGGTCGCCAACCGCATGCCGGTGCGCATCCGGGGCGAGGCGTCCGGAGCCGTGGTCACCCTCCGCGACCGCACCGAGGTGGACCGGCTCACCGGTGAACTGGACGGGGCGCGGACCGTCACCCGGGGGCTGCGCGCCCAGACCCACGAGTTCGCCAACCGGGTGCACACGGTCGCCGGGATGCTCGAACTCGGCGCCCACGACGAGGCCCGCGCCTACCTGGCCGACCTCGCCGCCACCCACACCCGCACCTCCAGCGGTGTGGCCGAGCACGTCCGGGACCCCGCGCTCGCGGCGCTCACCCTGGCCAAGTCCGCCCAGGCCTCCGAGCTCGGCGTGGACCTGCGGCTCTCCCCGATGACCAGTGTGCCGGTGTCCCTCAAGGGTGACCTGCGCTCGGACGCGCTCCTGACCCTCGGCAACCTGGTGGACAATGCCCTGGACGCGGTCACCCCGAACGGGTGGGTGGAGCTGATGGTGCGCCTGCACACCGCGACCGACACGGGACTTCCGCACGACCTCCTGGAGATCCGGGTGACCGACTCCGGGCACGGGGTGTCCGACGAGTTGGCGGAGGAGATCTTCCGGTACGGGTTCACCACCAAGGCCTCCCGTGACGGAGGCACCCGTGGTCTGGGACTGGCGCTGGTCAAACAGGTCTGTGAGAGCAGAGGGGGAAGCATCGAGATGGAGGCACCCGACGCCGAGGAGGGCGCGGTGTTCACCGCCTGCCTGCCGGTCGTCACGGCGGCGGTGACCCGGTGATCCGCGTACTGGTCGTCGACGACGACGTCCGGGTGGCCCGCAACCACCAGGAGCTGGTGGAGTCGGTGCCCGAGTTCACCGTGGTCGGAGTGGCGCACACGGCGGCCGCGGCCCTGGCACAGGTGCGCGGCCACCGCCCCGACCTGGTGCTGCTCGACCTCCACCTGCCGGACGCCTCGGGAACCTCGGTGATGCACACCCTGCGCTCGGCCACCTCCCAGAACGCCCCGCAGCCGGACTTCCTGATGATCACCGCCGTCCGCGACATCGCCCAGGTCCGCGCCGCCCTGCACGGCGGCGCCGTCCACTACCTGCTCAAGCCGTTCCCGCTCAGCGCCCTGCGCGACCAGCTCGAACGCTACGCGGTGGCGCGTCGGCAGATGGAGGGGGAGCGGCAGGCCACCCAGCAGGACGTGGACCGCCTGTTCGGGCTGCTGCGCCCGCCCGCCGCCCGCTCCCTGCCCAAGGGACTGACCTCCGCCACCGTCGACCTGGTAGCGGGCGTGCTGCGCGAGGCCGAGGGCGAGGTCTCGGCCTCCGACGTAGCGGAACGGTCCGGGGTCTCCCGGGTGACCGCGCGCCGCTATCTGGAACACCTGTGCGCCGACGGCCGCGCGGAGCTCCGCATGCGCTACGGCTCGGCGGGCCGCCCCGAGCACCTCTACCGCTGGGTCGCCTGACCCGGGTCAGGTCCCCTCGGCCGGTCCGCCGCTGTTTGCCAGGGCGGCTTGTGCGACCGTCCCGGGGAACGTGCTGGTCGGCGCGGAGACCGTTCGCGGGGGTCTCGCCTCCGTGGACCCGTGGACCGGTCGGCGTCACGCCGGGACATCGACGGGTTCCCTCGGGGCTCAGGTCAGGACCGGACACACGGGGGTTCGGAGCCGCGGGAATGTCAGTGGTGCGTGTCACACTCGGGTCATGCTCGATCATCTCGGTATCCAGGTCGCTGATCCCGCGTCCAGCGCCGCCTTCTACGACGCCGTCCTCGCCGCGCTGGGCCACCGGCGCGTGCTCCAGTTCGGGCCGGTGATCGGCTACGGCAGCGAGCACCCGCAGTTCTGGATCGCCCCCAGCGAGTCCGAGGGACCGGCGAGGGAGTCGCACATCGCCTTCCTCGCAACCGACCGGGCCACGGTCGACTCCTTCTTCGCGGCGGCGGTCGAGACCGGGGCCGAGGTGCTGCACGAACCCAGGGTCTGGCCGGAGTACCACGAGCACTACTACGGCGCCTTCGTGCGCGACCCCGACGGCAACAACGTGGAGGCCGTCAGCCACGTCCCGGCCTGACCGTTGGACCCTCCGGGGCCGGGGCGCGGCGCGGCCGCCCCGGAGGGTCAGGCGGCCCGCTCTGAGTGGTCCCCGCCCCGCACGGGCACCCGGGCCGTGGGGTCGGACCGTGCTCGCCCCGCGTGGACCCCCGGCCCGGAGGGTCAGCCCCTGCCCGCCCCCGAACCCGCGCCGGTGCGGGACGTGCTCCGGCCGGTGGCCAGCTCGGCGGCGCGCACCGCGCTGGTGAGGGCCACCTCGCCCAGCAGCCCGGGCGCGGCCACCGCGTCCCCGGCCAGGTAGAGGCCATCGCCCCGGTCGATGGCGGGCCGGTCCCGCCACGTCGTGCCGGGCGGGTCCAGGGCGCCGGTGCGGCCCCGGGCCACCTGGTCGCGCCGCCAGGTCAGCCGGTCCCGCCAGCCGGCCAAGGCGGTGTCGAGCAACCCCTCCAGGCGCGCGGTGGTCGCCGCGCGCGACTCGCCGGGGCGCACCGGCAGCTGGGCCTGGACGAGGTCCTCGCCGGTCGGGGCGAGGGTCGGGTCGACGACGCTGTAGCGCTCCAGGAACCCGCACTCGTCCGAGTCGAACACCAGGAACGGGTCCCCGGAGCGGCGCCGAACACCCAGGTCGACCATGAGTGTGTGGCCGCTCTGCCAGGTCAGGGAGGGGTCACCGAGCAGAGCGCGCGCGGAGTCCAGGGACGTGGCCACGATCGCCGTCCCCTGCGGTCGACCGTCGACCCGGGACCCCGGCTCGATCCGCACCCCCGCCTCACGGGCCCGGTCGGCGAGGTGGTCCACCAGCGCGGACCAGCCGCCGAGCACGTACCGGGCCGAGGGCCACGCCGGGCGGGTCACCCGCAGGAACCGTTCCCACACGAAGGCCGCGGACAGCGTCCCGGGTTCCGCGTGGAAGAGGGCCACGCCCATCATGGCGCCCACCGCCCGCGCGGACTCGGCGCCCAGCTCCTCCGACGCCCACGAGCCGAAGTCGCGGTCGTGCGGGGCGCGCAGCCCCCGGCGGGCGGCGGCGCGGAGTACGGCCGCCGGGGGCCCGCCGAGCGAGCCCCGGTACCGCCAGCGCACCCCCAGGGCGGCCCGCGCGGGCATCGCCCGCGCACGTGGCACGAGGTCGCGCTCGCGCAGCCAGGCGTAGGGCGCGGAGTCGGAGTACAGCACGTGCGGGCCGTCGTTGGCCACGTACGGCGGTTCGGTGGAGCGGGCCCGCCCGCCCAGCGTCCGGTGGGACTCCCACAAGGTGACGTTCGCGCCGAGTTCGGCGCTGGCGATGGCCGCGGTCAGTCCGGCGAGGCCACCGCCCACAACGGTGATGTCCATGCCCCTAGGACGGATCGGGGACCCGCAGACGTGACATCTTGTCCGGATTGGCCATCAGGTACACGTGCCGTACCCGGTCCTCGAAGACGTCCAGCGCCAGCAGGAGCACCGGGGCGCCCCCGGCGGCGACCAGCGCGGCGGGCCCGCCGTTCACCTCGGTGACCTCCGTGGACAACTCCTCCCTGGTGTCCACGCCCACCGACCTGAGGAAGCGCGACACGTTGCGCTCCTCTGAGACCGCGGTGAGGAACCGGCCCACCTTCCGGGCGCCGTGCAGCACCCGCAGCGGAGCCCGGGCCCTGCCGCCCCCGTCGCTCACCATCGTGGCGTCGTCGGCGAGCATCCCCGTCAGCCCGTCCAGGTCACCCTCCAGACACGCCCGGAGGAAGCGTTCGGTCATGAGGCGGCGCTGGGCCCGGTCGGCCTCGAACCTGGGGCGGCGCTCCCGTACGTGGTCCCGCGCGCGCCGGGCCAGCTGTCGGGTGGCGTCCTCGCTCCGGCCGATGACCTCGGCGATCTGCGCGTAGGGCAGTTGGAAGGCCTCGTGCAGGACGAAGACCGCCCGCTCCAGGGGGCTGAGGGTCTCCAGCACCACCATGAGGGCGAACTCCACCGAATCCGCGAGCTCGGCGCGTTCGGCGGCGTCGGGCAGGTCGCTGACCGGCTCGGGCAGCCACTCGCCCACGTAGGTCTCGCGCTGGGCGCTGGCCCTGCGCAGCCGGTCGATGGACAGCCGGGAGACCACCGTGACCAGGTAGGCGCGGGGGTTGTCCACCTCGTCCCCGGGCACGCCGGACCACCGCAGCCACGCCTCCTGGACCACGTCCTCGGCGTCGGCGGCCGTCCCCAGGATGCGGTAGGCGACCCCGGTCAGCAGGGACCGGTGGGCTTCGAAGACCTCTGTCGTCGTCATGTCGGGTAAGACGTACCACCCCCGCCCCCACGTGACACGTCGGGACCGCGCCGAGGGGACAAAAGGGCTTGCCTCGGCCGCGCGGCGGTTCTAGGTTGGCGCGATCTGGACCGTCGGGGAGAGGGGTTGTGCTTGTACCGCCTACGTGAGTGGAACCGGGGCGACGCCGACCGGTTGCTGGAGGCCTTCCGCTGGGACGAGCTGGCCTGGCAGGAGCCGGAGGTGCCGCGCACGCGTGACGATGCCCTGGAGTGGATCGCGCGCTGCGGGAGGTTGGCCGGGGAGGGCGACGTCCACGGGTTCGCGGTGGTCGACGGGACGGACCGGGTCCTGGGGCACGCACAGGTCTCGGTGACCAGCCGCAGGCACGGACTGGGCTGGCTGTCGTACTGGACGCACCCGGCCGAGCAGGGCCGGGGCGTGGCCTCGGGTGGGGCCCGCCTGGTCACGGAGTTCGCCTTCGACCGGCTCGACCTCTACCGGGTGGAGACGGGGCACCGGGTGAACAACCCCGGTTCCTGTCTGGTCGCCCAGCGGGCGGGCTTCCGGCCGGAGGGGATCGAGCGGGCCAAGCTCCGCTACGGGACCACGCGCTACGACACCGGGACGCACGCCCGGCTGGTCACGGACCCCGCCGAGGGCGCGGTCGTGGGCGTCTGCGGGGGCTGAACACGCGAAACGCGGGGCACGGTGAGAGATCACCGTGCCCCGCGTCGTTCCCGTGCCCGGAGCCGGAACTACCAGTCGAAGGCGGCGATGCCGGAGGTGATGTTGTTGTGGACGACGTTGCAGCCCTCGGAGCTGAAGCCCGCGAAGGAGATCACGTCGGCGCAGATCGGCACGGTGATGTTCTGGATGTGGGCGTTGTTGTCGGCGGCGGCGGTGCCGGTCATGGCGCCCAGGGCGAGGCCGGTGGCGAGGATGAGACCGGAGACGGCGGTGATGCGCTTCATGGTTGATTCCCTTTCGATTGGTGTTTCTCAGGTGGATCTGGGTGGTCTTACGGGGGGTCGCGCGACGGCAGTGGCCTAGTCGTGGACGGCGATGCCCGAGGTGGAGTTCCAGTCGACGACGTTGCAGCCGCTCGCGCTGAACCCGGAGGCCTTGAGGACGTCGAGGCAGATCGGGATCGTGATGTTCTGGATCTGGGCGTTGTTGTCGGCCGCGGCGGTCCCGGTGAGGGCTCCGAAGGCGAGACCGGTGGCGAGGACGAATCCGGAAACCTTGGCGATACGGGACATGGTGGTTACCTTTCGGAAGTGCAAAACACGTTGGCTGCGGCCGCCGTAATTAACTTAGCGTAGCTGGGCACGTGCTCGAAGTGATTTTCGGGAAGAGTCCAGAGTTTCTCAGGAGTTTCTTCGGCTTCGCACCGGACATGGCGGACATGTCATTCCTTGGTCGCCACCTGCGTTACACAACCGAAAGAGAGGCGCGGTCGAACTTCCGGCAATTGCATCGGAACCCGCTTCTGTCCGACTTGGATCGCCGTAGGCGGGCGAACGCGGACACGAGAAAGGGGCCCACACGGTCACACCGTGTGGGCCCCTTCGTTCGGGAGGGGGTTCGGCTACCAGCCCTGCTGCTGTCCGTAACCCGGGTACTGCTGGCCATAGCCGGGCTGCTGGCCGTAGCCCGGCTGCTGCTGCCCGTAACCCGGGTACTGCTGCGGGTCGTAGCCGGGGTACTGCTGCGGCTGCTGGCCGTAGCCCTGTCCGTAACCCGCGTACGGGTCCTGCTGCTGAGCGCCCGTGGGGTGGTGCTGGTAGGGCTGCTGCTGACCGGACTGGTCCTGCGGCACCTGCTGTTGGGCCTGCGGGGCCTCGGCCTGCTCGGACTCCTTCTTCGCGGTGTCCGGGCGGAAGATGAACAGGCGCGCGGCGGCGGACTCACCGGTCTCGCTGGGGGTGATCAGCTCCAGCCGCCACCCGGCCTCCTCGATGCCCTCGAGGATGCGGGTCAGCCCCGGCCGCAGCTTGCTGGAGGCCTCGTCATAGGCGTTGACCTCGAGCTGGATGATGAACATCCGACGCTTCTGCTGCGCGGCGACCTTGGCGTGTTCGACGACAGTGCTGTCCCTCACGACCTGCGTGACGCTCATGAATAACCGTACCCATCTGCTCTGCGGAGCTGCTTCACCCGTCGGGGTCGTTCCCGGTCGTCCGCGTCCACCGTGGCGGGATTCCGCCGGGCTCCGCTTCCATCATGCCTCCTATGAGGGCATCTGGCCACAGAAGGCCGGAACCGCCACCGGCGACGGAAACCGCCGTGGAACCGCCGAGGCGGCACCGGGAACCGACGGCCCCGGGCACCGTCACCGGCGCCCGGGGCCGGGGTCAGTCGGCGACGGCGCGGACCGCCTCGACGACGGGTGTCTCACCGTTCACCAGGTTGAGAACCCGCTTGGCCGTGCCCGGTTCGTCCAGAAGGGCAACGATCACGGCGGCGACGTCGTCGCGGGTCACCGAGTCGCGCTCCACGGACTCGCCCAGGTCCACCCGGCCGGTTCCGGCCCCGTCGGTCAGCCGACCGGGGCGCAGGATGGTCCAGTCCAGGTCGAGGTCGTGCTCCCGCAGGTCGTCGTCGGCCGCCTTCTTGGCCGCCACGTACGCCGCCCACACCTCGTCGGTGCCCTCCGGCACCGGCTGGTCCACGTTGATCGCGGAGACCTGCACCAGGCGGCGTACCCCGGCCAGAGCGGCCGCGTTCGCTGTCAGGGAGGCCGCCTGGTGGTCCACCGTGGACTTGCGGGCCGCGCCGCTGCCCGGTCCGGCGCCGGCGGCGAACACCACCGCGTCGGCGCCCATGATCCTCTCGGTCAACTCGGTGACCGTGGCCTTCTCGAGGTCGATGACGACCGGTTCGGCTCCGGCGTCGACGACGTCCTGGGTGTGGTCGGGGTTGCGGATGAGGGCGACGGGCTGGTCACCGCGGGCGGCCAGAAGCCTGGCCAGCCGCAGTGCGATCTTCCCGTGTCCACCGGCGATGACGATACGCATGGGGGCAGCGTATTGCCTGGGACACGGACACACCGGGAGGAACCCCCGGGCGGCGGCGGTGAACTTCCCGACGCCGCCCGGGGGAACAGGTC
This sequence comes from Nocardiopsis eucommiae, assembly GCF_965344335.1. Taxonomy (NCBI): domain Bacteria; kingdom Bacillati; phylum Actinomycetota; class Actinomycetes; order Streptosporangiales; family Nocardiopsidaceae; genus Nocardiopsis; species Nocardiopsis eucommiae. The sequence continues at coordinate 118,444 of NZ_CBDRIY010000015.1, read as the reverse complement.
ACCCGGGAACGGTCAGTCCACGGTCCAGGTGTCCCCGCTGGCGAGCAGCGCCCCCAGATCACCGTCGCCGCGCTCGGCCCGGGCCTCGTCCACCTGCTGGTTCAGCAGCTCGTCGTAGACCGGCCGCCGCACGTCCCGGAACACCCCGACCGGTACGTGCTCGAAGGCGGGCTGGTCCAGTCTGGACAGCGCGAACGCGTACCCCGGGTCCGGGCGGTGCGCGTCGTGCCGGATCAGCCGGTCCTCGTCCACCGACGCCACGTCCACGACCTCCAGGCCGCCGAACCCGTCCGCCACCACCCCGCGGTCCGGGCCCAGCCGCAGCGGCTCGCCGTGTTCCAGGCGCAGCAGCCGCAGGTCACGCGCGGCCGGGTCCTTCAACGGTTCGAACGCGTCGTCGTTGAAGATCGGGCAGTTCTGGTAGATCTCCACGAACGACGCTCCGGGGTGGTCGGCCGCCGCCCGCAGCACCGAGGTCAGGTGCTTGCGGTCGGAGTCGACGGTCCGCGCCACGAAGCTCGCCTCGGCGCCCAGCGCCAGCGACACCGGGTTGAAGGGGTGGTCCAGCGAGCCCACCGGGGAGGACTTGGTGATCTTCCCGGGCTCCGAGGTGGGGGAGTACTGGCCCTTGGTCAGCCCGTAGATGCGGTTGTTGAACAGCAGGACGTTGATGTTGACGTTGCGGCGCAGCGCGTGGATCAGGTGGTTGCCGCCGATGGACAGGCCGTCACCGTCCCCCGTGACCACCCACACCGACAGGTCCGGGCGGCTGGCCGCCAACCCCGTCGCGATCGCCGGGGCGCGCCCGTGGATCGAGTGCACGCCGTAGGTACTCAGGTAGTACGGGAAACGCGAGGAGCAGCCGATCCCGGACACCATCACGATGTTCTCGCGGGGCACGCCCAGCTGCGGCAGGAACGACTGGAAGGCGGCCAGGATCGCGTAGTCGCCGCACCCCGGGCACCAGCGCACCTCCTGGTCGGACTTGAAGTCCTTCATCCGGTACTCGGTGTCGGTCCTGGGCACCAGCCGCAGCCCGGCCGGGACCGTCCCGTTCGTCTCAGTCACGGTCGATGACCTCCCGCAGCACGTCCGCGAGCTCCTCCGCCTTGAACGGCAGGCCGCGGACCTTGTTGTATCCGATGACGTCCACCAGGAACCGGCCGCGCAGCAGCAGCGACAGCTGGCCCAGGTTGATCTCCGGGACCACGACCCGGTCGTAGCTCCGCAGCACCGCACCGAGGTTGGCCGGGAAGGGGTTGAGGTGGCGCAGGTGCGCCTGGGCGACCCGGCCCCCCGAACGCCGGATCCGGCGCACGGCCGCGGTGATCGACCCGTAGGTGCCGCCCCAGCCCAGCACGAGCACGTCCGCGTCGCCCGTAGGGTCGGACACCTCCAGTTCCGGGATGTCCCTGGCGATGGCGTCCACCTTCGCCTGCCGGGTGCGGACCATGAGGTCGTGGTTGTCCGGCGTGTACGAGATGTCGCCGGTCCGCGCGTGCTTCTCGATCCCCCCGATCCGGTGCTCCAGGCCCGCCGTGCCCGGCACCGCCCACGGGCGGGCCAGGGTGTCCTCGTCACGCAGGTACGGCAGGAACTCCCCGTCCGGTCCGTTGGGCTCCGTGGCGAAGCCGGGGTCGATCACCGGCAGTTCCGCCACCTCGGGCAGCCGCCAGGGCTCCGAGCCGTTGGCCAGGTAGCCGTCGGAGAGCACGATCACCGGGGTCCGGTACCGCACCGCCAGCCGGACCGCCTCCAGCGCCGCGTCGAAGCAGTCGGCGGGGGAGGAGGGGGCCACGACCGGCACGGGGGACTCGCCGTTGCGCCCGTACAGCGCCATCAGGAGGTCCGTCTGCTCGGTCTTGGTGGGCATGCCGGTGCTGGGCCCGGCGCGCTGCACGTCCACGACGACCAGCGGGAGCTCGGTCATGACCGCCAACCCGAGGGCCTCCTGCTTGAGCACCATGCCCGGGCCGGAGGTGGTCGTCACACCGAGGGAGCCGCCGAACGAGGCCCCGATGGCCGCGCCGACCCCCGCGATCTCGTCCTCCGCCTGGAACGTGCGCACGCCGAACCGCTTGTGCCGGGAGAGCTCGTGCAGGATGTCGGAGGCCGGGGTGATCGGGTACGACCCCAGGAACAGGGGCAGCCCCGACCGCCGCGACCCGGCGATCAGCCCGTAGGCGGTGGCCAGGTTCCCGGTGATGTTGCGGTAGGTGCCCGGGGGGAGCTTCGCGGGCTTGATCTCGTAGGAGACCGCGAAGTCCTCCGTGGTCTCCCCGAAGTTCCACCCGGCCCGGAACGCCGTCAGGTTGGCGGCGAGGATGTCCGGCTTGCTGGCGAACTTCGACCTCAGGAACGAGGTCGTGCCCTCCGTCGGCCGGTTGTACATCCAGGACAACAGCCCCAGCGCGAACATGTTCTTCGCGCGCTGTGCGTCCTTCTTGGACAGGCCGGACCCCTCCAGGGCGGCCACCGTCATCGAGGTGAGGCCCACCGCGCTCACGTGGAACCCGTCCAGGGTGCCGTCGGTGAGCGGGTCGACCGCGTAGCCGACCCTGGCCAGGCTGCGCTTGGTGAACTCGTCGGTGTTGACGATGACGGTCGCGCCCCGGGGCAGGTCACCGAGGTTGGCCTTCAACGCGGCGGGGTTCATCGCCACCAGCACGTCCGGGGCGTCGCCCGGAGTCATGATGTCGTGGTCGGCGAAGTGGAGCTGGAAGCTGGAGACGCCGGGGAGGGTCCCGGCGGGGGCACGGATCTCGGCGGGGAAGTTCGGCAGGGTCGAGAGGTCGTTGCCGAACGACGCTGTCTCCTGGGTGAAGCGGTCACCGGTCAACTGCATCCCGTCGCCGGAGTCCCCGGCGAACCGGATGATGACCCGGTCGAGCTGCTCGGTCTGTTTGGCCACTGAGATCGAAGACCTCCTTGGTCAGCCGCCGGTCGTGACGGGCGGCGGCGCTGTGGTGTCTACCCCCGGCCGAACCTCACCGTCACGGGCCGGGTGCCTGGATCGGGGGCAGGAGGACGGCGTGGCCCCCCACACGCCCTGGGTGCGCCAACCCCGGGTGGTGTTTCGGCGGTCTCGGTCCGCGACCGTGCCGACCTCGGCTCGCGCCTCCGACGACTCGGCCCCCCGATCACCTCGAAGGGGACGCCCGCCCCGTCGGAGCGCCGTCCCGTCCCCGTGGTGTTCGGAGTGACAAGGGCCACGCTCGCACTATAGGTCGTCGTCCCGAGGCCGCGACGGGGTGGGTGGCCATTGTCACAACCCCTCCGAATCGGGGTTGGAAGCGGGATGTGACCGACAGCTGGTCACATGGGGAACGCAAGACGCGGACCCGCACGTTCGTCACATGTACGCATCCGGAGCCGGGCAGCGGCGAACAGCGGAAGGAGGGCGCGTGCACGTCAACGCGATCCGCGCGGTCGGCCTGTTCGCCGGGGTCTCGGCGCTCGCCGTCGTCGTCGGCTGGCTGTGCGGCGCGGAGAAGGGTCTCCAGGCGTCCGTGGCTCTGGTGGCCTGCGCGGGGATCCTCGTCTACCTGTTCGGGAACTCCCTGGCGCTCCGTGCGATGCGGGCCCGCCCGGTCAGCGAGATCGAACGCCCCGAGCTCTACCGGATGGTGCGGGAGCTGGCCACGGCCGCCCGGCAGCCCATGCCCCGGCTCTACCTGTCCCCGGTGCGCTCACCCAACGCCTTCGCGACCGGTAACAGCCCCCGGCGCGCCGCCCTGTGCTGCACGACCGGCCTGTTGCGCGCCCTCGACGAACGCGAGCTGCGCGGGGTCCTCGCCCACGAACTGGCGCACATCCGCGCGCACGACACCCTGATCAGTTCGGTGGCGGCGACGCTGACCGCGCTCATCACCGCCCTGACCGCGGTCTCGTTCCTGATCCCGCTCGGGGACTCCGAGGAGACGGACCTGCCCAACCTGCTGGGTGGTCTGATGATGGTGGTGCTCGCCCCGCTGGCGGCGATGGTCGTCTACTTCGGCGTGGGGAGGGCGCGCGAGTTCCGGGCCGACGAGCGGGCGGCGGAGATCACCGGTGACCCCCTGGGGCTGGCCGACGCGCTGCTCAAGCTGGAGGCCGGGAACCGCGACTACCCGCTGCCCCGCGAACGCGCCCTCCTGGCCGCCTCGCACCTGATGACGACCAACCCCTTCCCCGGGGGCGTGGGCCGCCTGTTCGCCGCCCACCCGCCGGTGGAGGAGCGGGTGCGGCGCCTCCGTGAGCTGCGCCGCAGGTGGGACCTGGGCTGAACGCGACGGCCGCCCGCCCCTGCCAGGGAGGCGGGGAGGACGGCCGTTCGACGGTGCCTAGCGGTAGTTCACGAACTGGAGCGCCAGGTCGAAGTCCTTGTCCTTGATCAGGTTCATGACGCCCTGGAGGTCGTCCTTCTTCTTGGAACTGACCCGCAGCTCCTCGCCCTGGATCTGGGCCTTGACGCCCTTGGGGCCCTCGTCCCGGATGAGCTTGGAGATCTTCTTGGCGTCCTCGGTGGAGATGCCCTCCTTGAGGCTGATCGGGAGGCGGTACTCCTTGCCGGAGGGCTTCGCCTCCTCGGCCGCGTCCAGGATCTTCAGGGAGAGCTTGCGCTTGACCAGCTTCTCCTTGAAGACCTCCAGGGCGGCCAGGGCGCGCTCCTCGGAGCCGCTCTTGATCTCGATGCCGTCCTCGCCCTGCCAGGCGATGGTGGTCCCCGTCCCCTTGAAGTCGAACCGCTGGGACAGTTCCTTGCCCGCCTGGTTCAGCGCGTTGTCGACCTCCTGACGGTCGAGCTTGGACACCACGTCGAAACTGGATTCGGCGGCCACGTACTCTCACACCCCGCTACGTCTCATGGGTCACGGACGCTCTGGGGCGCCCGTGTACGTCTCGTCCGGCCCGGTCCGGGCCGGTTCAGAGCTTAGCCGCGCCGTGCGGGCCCCCGCCTGACGAGCCCCGCGGGGGCGCGCCCGGCAAACGATTTCAGGTTCGGGCCCATCATCCGCTATTGTCGTTCCTGCGCGGCGACGCCACGGCGTCGCAGCAGCCCAGGCGGGTTGCCCGAGCGGCCAATGGGAGCGGACTGTAAATCCGTCGGCTTTGCCTTCGAAGGTTCGAATCCTTCACCCGCCACAGGGAGTACCGGAGCCCCCGGCACCAAACAGGTGCCGGGGGCTTCGTCGTGTCCGGGGTCGGGTCCGCCTGCTCGGGAGTGCCGGGCCGCTCGGGTGGGGTCTCCGGCGGCACGCTTCATGGCGACTCGGGTGATTCGGGCGGTTGCGAGACGGTCACGCTCCGGGTGCGCTTCGATCACTCTGTGTGATCTTTGATCGTTGCGGCAGGGTCGAAGCGTGGCGATAAATCACTGGATCGCCCCTTTTGTATTCAAGGGCAAAAAGAGCGCACCCGGCAATCTGGACAATTAGCTGACCGAGTTTCGGCGTTGACAAAAATCGGGGGGCGGATGATGATTGCCTCAGTCCACCGCGACACAGGTGCAAAAGCGCCTGCGTCTTTTTCTGTCAATGCCTCGCTTGAATTCTCGGGGGAAACATGATCAAGAAGCTGACCGCTGCTGGCCTGGTCGCTGGTGCCGCGATGGGCGCGCTCCTCATGGGTGCTCCGGCCTCCGCCTCCCACGGTGGTGACCAGCAGTTCAACCAGAACCTGCAGCTCGTCCCGATCCAGTCCTGCAACCTGACGGGCAGCGTCGGCCTGGTCGCCGTGACCATCCCGATCCTGTCGCCGCAGACCACGGGCGACTGCGTGAACGGGCCCATCGGCACCAACATCAGCTAGTTCCGGCAATCGGTTCGACCGAGAGCATATCTCAAACTTTTCTGAAGGGTAATTCAATGCTGCGTAAGCTCGGCGTTGCCGGCCTCGTCGCTGGTGCTGCTTTCTCTGCCGTTCTGGCCGCCACCCCGGCCTCCGCCTCCCACGGTTCCCACGGTGGCGACCAGCAGTACAACCAGAACCTCCAGGCCATCCCGGTCCAGCTGTGCAACACCAGCGCCGCCGTCGGTCTGGTCGCTGTGAACGTCCCGGTCCTGTCGCCGCAGACCACCGGCGACTGCGTCAACGGCCCGATCAGCACCAACATCGACTAGGAGAACCCCACAATGCGTAAGTTCACCGCTGCCACAGCCATCGCCGGTGTCGCTCTCGGCGCCATCCTCGCGGCCGCTCCCGCGTCCGCCTCCCACGGTGGCGACCAGCAGTACAACCAGAACCTGCAGCTGGTTCCGGTTCAGCTCTGCAACACCGAGCTGGCCGTCGGTCTCCTGGCCGGCGTCAACGTGCCGATCCTGTCGCCGCAGACCACGGGCGACTGCGTCAACGGCCCGATCAGCACCAACATCGACTAGGAGCCGTCCATGCTGCGTAGGTTCACCGCCGCCACGGCGATCGCCGGTGTCGCGCTCGGCGCGATGCTCGCGGCCGCCCCGGCCTCGGCCTCGCACGGTGGCGACCAGCAGTTCAATCAGAACCTCCAGTTGGTTCCGATTCAGCTGTGCAACACCGAGCTGGCTGTCGGCCTGGTCGGCGCCAATGTGCCGATCCTGTCGCCGCAGACCACGGGCGACTGCGTCAACGGTCCGGCGAGCACCAACGTCAGCCACGACAGCGCTGACGAGGGCGAGCACGACCGTGGCCACGAGGACGACAACGGCTACGGCTACTGATCACCTGAGCGTGGTCGACGGAGCCTCCGGGCTCCGGTGACGGAACAGAGCGGGTCCGAGGCCCCCCGGCGTGTGCCGGGGGGCCTCGCCGCCTTCCGCGACGAGGATGGTCGCGAACCCAACTGAGGAGGTCGGTTGAAGCCCACACCCCTGGCTCGTGCCCTGGTGGTCGGGACGGTCCTGGCACTGCTGACGGCCTGCGGGCAGTCGGAGGAGCCCCCCGAGGACCGCCCGACGGCGCAGGACGACGCCCCCGGCACGGACTCACCGGCGCCCGGCGACGGACCCGTCGCGCAGGGCGAGATCCAGGTCCTCAACCTGCACGGCGACGAGGAGGGCTTCGAGGACCAGCGCCCGGAGGTCTACGTCGCCACGGCGTCCACGACCTTCACCGACATGGAGTGGGACGAGTGGGGCGACACCCGAGCCCGGGGCGAGGGCGAGGTCCTGGGCACCTGGTGCATGGACCAGGGCTGCCAGGACGACCCCTACGACGTGGAGGTGGAACTCGGGGACCCGGTGGAGGTCAACGGGCTGTGGTTCTTCTCCACCTACTCGATCACCGAGTACGACGACGACATGCCCCAGGCACAACGGGACGCCCTGGCCGACGCGGACGACGGACGCCTCACCCTTCCGGAGGGCCCCGGGGACCAACCGACGTGAGCTTCGACTCCGCGCCCGCTTCCACGAATCCTCGCAAAGTCGAGAAAACTCTCGAACGGGCTGGTCAGGTCGGGCGCGGAAGGCGTTTCTCCGGGGTCCGGGGTGGCCGAACCGGGCGTGGCGAGCCCCGGAGGTCTCTAGTCTGCTGAGTTGTGGGACTCAACCAGTGGGCGGACGACCGCGCGGACGACGGACAGGGCACCGGTGAACGGCCGGTGCCACGGCACGGCCGCGCCGCTCTGCTGCGCCTGGCGACGTGGTTCGAGGCCGCCGAACCGGACCGCGCCGAGGCGCTGGCCACAGCGGCCTTCGCCCTGCACCCCGCCCGTCACCTGGAGGGGCGGGTCGACGACACCGTCGCGGCCACCACCAGCTGGTGGCACGCCGAGGCCGACCGCAGCACCGTCACCGAGCATCCCGGGACCCGCCCTCCCGAACCCGTGCGCGACCACCGCGCCCAGCAGGCCCGCCTGCGGGACGCGGCCGAGTCCTCGGCGCACTGGCGCCGAGCGGGCGCCGAGCAGATCCGCTCGCTGCTCACCGAACCCACCACCGACCGTGCCCGCCTGGACCTGTCCGGCGCCGGTATGGAGGTCCTCATGGAGCTCCTCACCGCCGCGCTCGGCTCCGGTGACGCCGCCCGCCGCCCCACCTCGGCCGGGGACCTGGAGTTCGGACTGCGCCTGCACGTCAACGCCTCGCCCGGGGCGGAGCTCACCATCCGGGGCGAGGGCGGAGACCTGACGCTGGAGGGCCTGAGCCTGTGCGTCACGTCCTATGACCAGCATGCCGTGCCGCGGACCGGTGATCGCCAGCACAGCCTGGCGGTCCCCGAGCCCCCGGCCCACGACGACCCGCGCGAGCCGGTGGACGTCCTTGGCGACCCTGGGGACGTCCTCGGGCAGCCCGTGCAGGCCCACCGCGAGCCCGCGGACGTCCTGCACGACCCCGTGAACGACCCGCGCGAGCCCGTGGACGTCCTGCACGACCGCCTGGAGGACCACCGCGACCCCGCGGACGACCGCGATCCCGACGTGGAGACCACCGGCCCCATCGACATCGCGACCGGAAGGTGGGAGTGATGGAGACCAGCGCACACACCGAGGACGCCGCCCTCCTCGGTGAGCGGCAGGCCGCCGCCCGCGCCCTCATGGCCCGCCCCCTGCTCACCCGGAGCACCCACCCGGCCGAGTTCTCCCTCGTGCGCTCGCACGCCGAGTGGCTCGTCCAGCGCTTCCAGCGAGTCCTCGGCTACCGGCTGACCGTGGCCGACGAACACGCCCGCCTGGTCAAGCGCGGTCTGGTGGACGAGGTGGTCCGCCCGGCCACGAGGTCCACCGGCGCCCGCTTCACCCCCCGGACCCACACCTACCTGGCGCTGGCGCTGGCGGTCCTGGTCGAGCAGACCGGACCCACCACCGCGCGCTCCCTCACCTCCCGGGTCCGCGCCGCCGCCCGCGAGGCCGGGATCGACGCGGATCCCACCAGGGGCCTCGGCGAACGCCGCGCCTTCTGCGCGGCCCTGCACCACCTGGTCGCCCTCGGAGCGCTCGGCGAGGCCTCCGGGACCGTCCGCGCCCACCAGGCGGACCCGGCGAACGACGTCGGGCTCATCCCGCACACCGGCGCCCTGCGCGCCGTCACCGCGCACCTCCCCAGGGCCGGTGACGACCCGGACTCCTTCCTGGCCGACGCGGCGGACCCGGACCCGGAGGGGGACCAGGCGGGCGAGATCGCCCTGCGGCGCCTCCTGGCCGAGACCGCCGTGGTCTACCGCGAACACCTTCCCGACCGCCAGCGCGACCGTCTCGCCGCCCACCAGTGGCGGGCCGCCGCCGCTCTGGGCAACCTGCTCGGCTGCGACACCGAGATCCGCGCCGAGGGTGTGGCGCTCGTCATGCCGGACGATGCCGAGGCGACCGGGCGGTTCCCCTCGGACGACCCCGTGGGCCGCACGGCGCTGAGCCTGGTCCGCCACCTCTCCGGCCGCCTGCACCCCGGCCGTCCCGCCACCTCCGTCCCCGTCCCCGACCTGGAACTTCTGGGCGCGCTGGAGACCCTCGGCGGCGAGGACGCCCCGATCCGCGCCGAGTGGGCGCGCGCCGCGGGACCCGAGATCCCCGATCCGGACCGGTTGGCCGCCCTCGTGCTGGAGCTCCTGACCGGTCTCGGGCTGCTCACGGGAGGCCCCGGTGCGTGGGCGCTCACGGCCGCCGGGGCCCGGTTCGGCGCCGACGTGGACGAGCGCGTCCCGCTGATCCAGGACAATGACGAAGACAGCCGGACACTCCCCGCGCGACCGCGTGGTTCCGGTGAGGACGCACCCGATCCCCAGACCGGCCCCCGAGGCGACCTCGACCGGGTGACGTCCGTGCTGCAAGCGGTGGCGAACGAGAAGGTGAGCGCGACCAGTGGTGACACAGGAGACGATCGAGGCCCCCGGGACGGCTCCGGCTGATCCTGCCGACTCCCCCCGCTACCGCCTGGAACGCGCGGGCATCAGAAACGTGTGGCAGTACGACGACCACGTCCTGGACTTCGCGGAGGGGCGGCTGCTGCTGCGCGGCCGCAACGGCGCCGGCAAGTCCAAGGCCCTGGAGATGCTGCTCCCCTTCCTGCTGGACGGCGACGTCCGGCGCCTGGACACCACCGGCACCAACCGCACCAGCCTGCGCTGGCTGATGGCCGACGACCCCCGCTCCACGCGCGGTCCGGTCGAGGAGGACACCGGCCCCGACCTGCTCGGGGGGCCCGCCGAGCCTGAGGAGGAGGGGGACGGGGAACCGGACGACGGCACCGCGCCCGCCGACACCGGCTCCGGGCCGGCCACGCGCCTGGGCTACCTGTGGGTCGAGTTCACCACCGCGCGCGGCGACCGCGGCCTGGACTCCGCCACCTCCGCGCGCGCCCTCACCCCCGCCCCTCCCACCACCGCGTCGGCGCTGCTCGCGGCCCTCGCCCCGGCCGCCGACCCCCCGGCGACCCCGGAGGACGACGCGACCACGGCGGCCGACGGCACCGACCCGGCCCGGACCCCGGCGGAGACCGACGGCGAGGACGCCCCCGGAGCCCCGCCCCGGCACCTCACCCTCGGCGCGGCCGTCATGGCGGTCGGGGACGCCGACCCGCGCTGCGTGTTCTTCGTGACCGACCGCAGGGTCGGCCACGACCTCGACCTCGTGACGGACGGCCGTCCCAAGCCCGTGGACCGCCTGCGCTCGGAGATCGGCGCCGACAACTGCTTCACCAGCGCCGTTCCCTACCGGGCCCGCGTCATGCGCGACCTCTTCGGGATCGACGACTCCGTCCGCTACCGCAACCTCATCCACCTGCTCTACCGTCTGCGCCGCCCCACCATCGGTGACCGCCTGGAGGCCGGAGAACTGGTCGGCGTGCTGTCCGAGGCGCTGCCGCCCATGGACGAGTCCGTCCTGGACGAGGTCGCCCGCAACATCGCCGACCTCGAACAGGCCCGCAGCGACAAGGACGGGCTCACCGAGGCCGGAGCCGGGGTCGCCGCGTTCCTCAGCGACTACCACGGCTACCTCCTGCACACCCTGCGCGCCCGCTCCTCGGAGGTGCGTGAACAGCTCGACGCGTGCACCCGCCGCACCGAGGAGACCGACCGCCTGCGCGCCGAGCTGGACGACCTCATCACCGCTGAGGGCCGGGTCGCGGAGGAACGCGACCAGGCCCGCCGCACCCGGGACACGGCCGACGCCGACGACGGCACCCTCGCCACCGCCCAGGGCGCCGCCGCCACCGCCACCACCAACGAGCGCCGCGCCTACGACGCCGCCGTCGGCGCCTACATCCGCGCCGCCGAGGCCGCCTGGGCCGCCGCCGAGCACGCCGCCACCACCGAGACCCACGCGGTGGAGCGGCTGGGCGAGGACACCACGGCCATCGAGCGGGCCCTGGAGGTCCTGCGCCAGACCCACCTCGAAGCCGCGCGCGCCGCAACCGCCTCCGGACTCGCCACCCAGGGGCTCGGCCAGGTCCCCGACGCCCGCACCACCGTGCACGCCCCCAGGGAGAGCGCCACCCGGGTCGACCTCCAGGGGCTGGAACAGTCCGTCGAGCGCGCCCCGGTGGAGGGTGTCGACCTCGCGGACCTGCGCGACCACCTCGGCCGTCTGCACGACCGGCTCACCTCCAGCGCGGACGCCGCCGCCGACCGCGCCGACCTCGCCACGAGGCTGACCGGCCTCACCACCGCCGAGGCCGCCACCGACCGCCGCCTGGTCGCCCTCACCAGCGAGGCGGAGAGCGCCGAGGCGGTCCTGGAGCACACCCACACCCGCGAGCAGGAGGCCATCGCCGCCCTGCGCGCCGAGAGCACCGCCTACGCCGACGGCGTCCGCGCCTGGGCGGCCCGGCTGCGCGACTCCAGCCACGCCCACGCGCTCGGTGAGGCCATCCACGAGCTGGAGGGCAGCGTCGAACTGCCCATCACCGACACCCTGCGCGTGCTGGACCCCCAGGTACCGGCGGCCGTCTCCCGCCTCGCGCACACCGCCGTGGACCCGCTCCTCGAAGAACTGCGGGCCCGCCGCGACGTCGCCGTCAACGAGGAGGGCCAGCTCTCCGACGAACTGGCCGACCTCGCCGCCCGCCGCGCCAGGAACGCCGACAGCGCGCCCGACCGCCCCGCCTGGGCCACCTACCCGCGCCCGGACGGCGACGGCGTCCCCTTCCACCTGGCCGTGGACTTCGCCGACGGCCTCACCCCGCGCGAACAGGCCGGACTGGAGGCCGCACTGGAGGCCAGCGGCCTCCTCTCCGGGTGGATCCGCGCGGACGGCACGCTCTACGACCCCACCACCCGCGACCTCATGGTCACCCCGGCCCGCCCGGCCAAGGGCCGCACCCTCCTGGACGTCCTCGTCCCCGTCGCGGCCCCGGAACGGGGCGCGCACGGCGACAACCTCCGCGCCCTGCTGTCGTCCATCGCCCTGCACTCCGAGACGCCGGGCAGCGCTGAGGAGACCGAGCCCAAGCACCGCCGCGACAGCGCCGTGACCACCGTCAGCTCCATGTCGCTCTCCGGCGGCTGGCGGCTGGGAGTGGCCTCCGGAGCCCACCACAAGAGCGAACCCGAGTTCATCGGTGAGGCCGCCCGCAAGCGGGCCCGCGACCGCCAGTCGGCCAACACCGACCGCCGCATGGCCATCGCGGAGGCCCTCCTGGCCGAGGCGGGGGAACGCCGCTGGGCCGTGGAGCACTCCTACACCGAACTGCTCGGGGTCTCGCGCGACCTGCCCGAGGCCGCTCCGCTCATCCGTGCCTGGGCCACCCTCGACGTCGCGCGGACCGACGTGGCGGCCGCCCGCCGCGCCCACGAGACCGCCCAGGCCGCCGCCGAGTCCACCCGGGGTGAGCTCCTCGACATCCGCACCCGGCTCGCCGAGGCCGCCCGGGAGCATCGCCTGCCCACCGTCCGCGCCGAACTCGACAGCGCCCTGCGCGCCCTGGACCACCTCCGGGTCCTGATCGCCTCGGCCCTGCGCGACCTCGACGTCCTCGCCTGGGAACTGGCCGACCACGAACGCCACGTCGGCGCATGGTCCCGCACCCGCGCGGCCCGGGTCCTGGCCGAGGACGCCCGCGCCGCCGCGATCGACGACATGATCACCGTGCGCCGCCAGTTCGAGCTCGGTGACCGCGCCCGGGGCGTGGCCCCGGAACAGATCGACGCCGCCCGCGCCCAGGTCCAGGCACGTGCCAAGGAGGCGGCCGAGCGCCTCCCCGAACTCGAACGCGACGCCCAGCGCGCCCGCGACGAACGTGTCAGCGCCGAGGTCCGGCTCGACGTCGCGACCACCGAACGCGCCGAACAGGTCCGCCGGGCCCTGGCGGCGGGGGAGGCCCTGGTCTCCTCCGTCACCACCGTCGGCGACCCCGACAGCCCGGCCGTCACCGGTACCGAGGACACCGTCCCCGACGCCGTGCTGCTCCGCGCCGCCGGGCTGGAGGACTGCGCCGGGAGCGACGCCCCCCTCGCCCGCTACCTGGCCGCCGTCCACGGCGGCCCCGAGGCCGAGACCACCGGACCGGACGAGCGCCTGGCCCTCCTGGCGTCCTTCACCTCGCAGCTGGAGGACGGCCTGTCCGACCAGGACGGCGTCGACGAGGTCGACGACAGCGCCATCCTCGGCAGCCGTGAGGAGCTGCACCGACTCCTGACCTCGGTGGGCTGGGCCCAGACCCGCACGGAGCTCAGCGAACCGCGCGGTGTGAAACGCCTCACGGTCCACGACGAGGACGGCGCCCACGACGTCACCTCCTACGCCGAACGCGTCGCGGAGGCCCTCGTGCGCGCCGAGGAGACCGTGGCCGTGGCCGAGGAGGAGGCCTTCGAGCGTCACCTCCTGGGTGAGCTCGCCGGCCACCTCTCCCGCCAGATCGACGAGGCCCGCGCGCTCATCGCGACCATGAACGACGTCCTCAAGGACGTCACCACCTCCGCCGGGCTCGGCGTGCGCCTCGACTGGAGCCTCGCGCCCGACGCCGGGGCGGACGTCGAGGCGGTCGTCCCACTGCTGGCGACCCCCGCCGAGGAGCGCACCCGGGTCCAGACCACCCGCCTGCGGGACGCCCTGCGCCGCTGCATCGAGGCGATCCGCCGACTGGACCCGACCGCCACCGGCGGCGCCCAGCTGCGCGCCGCGCTCGACTACCGGTCCTGGTTCGTCTTCACCGTCTACGTCACCGACTCCGCCGGGGACGAGCGCCGTCTGGGCCACCGCACCGCTCTCAGCCAGGGAGAGCAGCGCGTGGTCGCCTACCTCGTGCTGTTCGCGGCGGCCGCCGCCCAGTTCGACGCCCTGGCCGCCCGCGCGCCCTGGGCGCCGCGCCTGATCCTGCTGGACGACGCCTTCGCCAAGGTGGACGAACCCACCCACGGACGCCTGCTCGGCCTGCTGGTCGAGCTCGACCTGGACTTCGTGCTCACGTCCGAACGCGTCTGGGGCTGCTTCGCGAGCGTCCCCAGCCTGAACATCTACGAGTGCCTGCGGGACCCGAACGTCCCGGGTATCGCCACCCTGCACTTCACCTGGGACGGCAGCCGGAGGAGGCTGGTCGGCGTGTGACCCGGCCGCCCCGGCGCCGTCGGCGGCCCCGTGGGACGGTTTCCCCGAACACGCCGACGCCCGCCCGGCGACCGTGCGACAGTGGCCTGAGTCACCCTCGTCGCAGGGGGGCTTGCGGTCCCGAACACCCTCCGAGGCGAAGCGGAGGCGCGAAAGGGTACGGACGGGTCCCGGGTGCGGTCCGGCGCGCGTATCACCAGCGCGCTTCCTCCCGTCCTGTCCTACTCTGCTGGTGCAGGTTCGAGAACGGAGCGGGGTGGCGAAGGTGACTCGGGGACCCGAGGCGGACACACGCACAGGACGGGACGGCCACGCGGCCGCACCCCAGACCGAGGACCCCACCACCAAGGCACTCCTCGACGCCCTGGCGCGTTCGGGGCTGCCCGAGGCGGTCCGTACCTGGGTCGGCGCCGCCCTGTGGGGTGAGGAGGCGCTGGAGGCGCTCCTGAGGGGTGAGCACATCCCCGGGATCGTCCCCGGGGGATCCCCGGAGCCCCCGCCCGGGCGCGTGCGCCGGGCCTACCTCACCGGCATCCGCGTGCAGGGGTTCCGCGGCATCGGCCGACCAGCCGACCTCACCTTCTCCCCGAGCCCCGGCCTCACCGTCATCGTAGGCCGCAACGGCTCCGGCAAGTCGAGCTTCGCGGAAGCCGCCGAGGCCGCCCTCACCGGACGCAACCCGCGCTGGGACGCCATGCCCACCGGCTGGCGCGACGGCTGGCGCAACCTTCACTACGACGAGCGCACCGAGGCGACCGTGGACATCCACATCGCCGGTGACCCCGGTCCCACCCGGATCAGCCGCCGCTGGACGGGGGAGAGCGTCCGCTCCGCGCGCGGCGAGGTCGTGCACCCCAACGGTGACGTCTCCCCGCTGCGCACCCTCGACTGGGGCGAGAACCTCGTCCGTTACCGGCCGTTCCTGTCCTACGACGAGCTCGGCCGTACGGTCACCGGTCGCGCGGCGGAGCTGTACGACACCCTCACCGCGCTGCTCGGGCTCACCGGGCTCGCGGAGGCCGAGCGCCGCCTGGCCAAGGTCTGCGACGGCCTGGCCCGGCGCCGCGACCGGCCCTCCCGCGAACTGCGGCCCCTCCTGGACGTCCTGGGCGCCTCCAACGACCCCCGGGCGGTCCAGGCCGTCAGCGTGCTCTCCGCGCCCTCCATGGACCTGGAGGCGCTGCGCCGGGTCGCCTCCGACGACGGCCCCAGCGACCCCGCGCTGCACGTGGTCCTGCGCCGTCTGCGCCGCCTGGCGGTCCCCGAGCGCACCCTCATCGCTGACGTCGTCAACGAACTGCGCGGCGCGGCCATGGAGCTGGCCATGGCGGCCGGGAGCAAGGGCGACCACGCGCACGGCGTGGTCCAGCTCCTCGAACAGGCGCTGGAACACCACAAGCGCCACCCCACCGAGACCACCTGCCCCACGTGCTCCGCGACCGGGGCGCTCGGCGCCGACTGGGTGCGCCGCGCCAACGCGCAGCTCCGCGCGCTCCGGCCCCAGGCCGCCACCGCCTCGGCCGCGTACGACCGCGCCTCCGCCGCGCGTGACCAGGCCCGCTTCCTGCTCTCCCCGGTGCCGTCCTGGCTGCCGCCGGAGAGCGAACTGGGTCAGGTGTGGGCGCTCTGGGAGTCCGGCTCCGACATCGAGGACCTCGGGGAACTGGCCGAGCACATCGAGACCGTGGGCCGCAGGCTCCGCGCCGCGGCGGTCAGCGCCCGCCGGGACGCCTCCGAACGGCTGGAGGACCCCACCGAGGGCTGGGCCGACCTCGCGGAACGGCTCTCGGGCTGGCTGGACGACGCCCAGGACGCGGTGGCGGCGAGCGAGACCCTGGGGGCGGCGGAGACGGCCCTGAACTGGCTGGCCGAGTACGCGCGCGGCGTGCGCGCGGAACGGCTGGGGCCGGTGATCTCCCAGGCGGAGCAGGTCTGGTTCCGGTTGCGCCAGGAACGCCACATCGACCTCCAGGGCATGCGGCTGATCGGCCGGGGCGCCCGTCGGAGGGTCGAGGTGGACGTCTCCGTGGACGGCGTGGACGACCAGACCAGCGCGCCCGGGCTGCTCAGCCAGGGTGAGTTCCAGGCCCTCGCCCTGTCCATCTGCCTGCCCCGCGCGCTGGTGGAAGGCAACCCGTTCGGATTCCTGCTGCTGGACGACCCGGTCCAGGCGATGGACACCGAGACGGTGGAGGGGCTGGCCGCGGTCCTGGCCGAGGTGGGGCGGCACCGGCAGCTCATCGTGTTCACGCACGACACCCGGCTGTCCGACGCCCTGCGCAGGCTGGGTCTGCCGGCCGACATCCGGACGATCAACCGTGACGCGATGTCCAACGTCTGGCTGGCCGAGGGGAACGGCTGACACGGCCCGGCTCCTCGTGCCCGGCTCCTCGTGCTCGGGGCCGGGTGCACGGCGTCACATCCACGGGCTTTCCCGCGCCTCGACGCGGTGGCGCGGAGGGCTCCCCGAAGGGCGGAACACCCTCGTCGACCAGGGGTTCCCGTGTATGTGGAGGAGCGTCGCGGAGGGGGTCGGGGCGCGCCCCGACCAGCCCCTCGCCGGGCGCCCGGCGCTCGATTTGGCAGACCACCCCCGGATCCCTGTATAGTCATGTTCAGCGCAAGGGGGCAACACCCCCGGGGCGGACGAGAGAAAGTCCCACAGCGCGCCCCTTTAGCTCAGTCGGCAGAGCGTCTCCATGGTAAGGAGAAGGTCTACGGTTCGATTCCGTAAAGGGGCTCCACCACTTGACGAGGTTCCGGTCCACTCAGGTGGGTGGCCGGTGGAACTTCACCGGCCTTGACAGAGGGACATCCTTTGGGATGTCCTTAAGTCCTGATCGGGGCGGGGTAGCTCAGTCGGTAGAGCAAGCGGCTCATAATCGCTGTGTCGTCGGTTCAAGTCCGGCCCCCGCTACCAACCCGCTGACCCCTGAGGCCCAGTACTCAGGGGTCGTCGTGGGTCTCCAGCAGTGTTCAACTGCGCCCAGGTAATGTCTCCAGCGAGAAAGGCACTCCGAAGTGGCTGCCACAGACGTGAGGCCGAAGATCACCCTGGCCTGCCAGGAGTGCAATCACCGGAACTACATCACGCGCAAGAACCGTCGGAACACCCCCGACCGTCTGACGATCAAGAAGTTCTGCCCGAACTGCCGCAAGCACAACGACCACCGCGAGACCCGCTAGGTTCTCCAGGTCCGTCGTCCCCGGCAGGGAGCGGTCGGCTTCTCGTAGACTCCAGCCCGGTGAGCACTTCGCTCACCGGGCTTTTGTTATTGCTGACACGGGCGGCGGGCAGCGCCCCGGCCGCTCCGCGAACGCACACCGCACAGGAGAGACAGAGCGTGGCGATCAACCCTGACTACCTCGGCCGGGAGTACCCCGCCCCCGAGGCCTACGAGGTGACGCGCGGCAAGATCCGCGAGTTCGCCGAGTCGATCAACGACCTCAACCCCGTCTACCTCGACACGGCCTCCGCCAAGGCCCTCGGGTACGCCGACGTCATCGCCCCGCCCACCTTCCCCGTGATCCTCGGCATGGCCGGGTCCGCGCTGGCCCTGGCCGACCCGGACCTCGGGGTGGACTTCTCCCGGGTCGTCCACGGCGACCAGGGCTTCCGTTACACCCGACCGCTCCAGGCGGGCGACGTCCTGAGCACGGTCACCCGCATCACCGACATCAAGTCGCTGGGCGGCAACGAGCTCATCACCATGGAGACGGTGGCCCATGCGGCCGACGGCGAGCACGTGGTGACGGCGGGCATGATGCTCGTCGTCCGGGGTTCCTAGGAAGCGGGGAAGACAGTGAACAGGATCAAGCACGCGGACGTCGAGGTCGGCACCCAGATCCCCGAGCGGACCTTCCCGGTCCGCCGCCTGGACCTGGTCCGCTACGCGGGGGCCTCGGGTGACTTCAACCCGATCCACTGGAACGAGCGGTTCGCCAAGTCGGTCGGTCTGCCCGACGTGATCGCGCACGGCATGTTCACCATGGCCGAGGCCGGCCGGGTCGTCACCGACTGGACCGGGGACCCCGGCAGCGTGGTCGACTACTCGGTGCGCTTCTCCGCGCCCGTGGTGGTCCCGGACGACGACCAGGGCGCCGAGATCACCGTCAGCGGCAAGGTGAAGGCCAAGAACGACGACGGCACCGTCACCGTTCTGCTCACCGCCCGCTCCGGCGGCGCGAAGGTCCTGGCCAAGGCCTCCGCCGTGGTCCGCCTGGCCCCGTAGCCGCCCGGCCGCGACCGATCCATCCGCACCCGCGTTCGTTCTCTCCAAGAGGTATGCCCCGTGTCCACGATGCTCGCTGACCACACCACCCTCGGCCTGGGCGGCCCCGCCAAGGTCTTCCGGACCGCCGGTTCCACCGACGAGCTCGTCGCCCTCGTCACCGAGGCCGACCGCACGGGTGAGCGCGTCCTCGTGCTCGGCGGCGGCAGCAACCTGGTCGTCGCCGACGACGGGTTCCCCGGCACGGTGGTTCTGGTCGCCTCCCAGGGCGTCACCACGACCGAGGCCGGTACCGACCCGGAGACCGGCGAGGAGATCGTCCTGCTGAGGGCGGACGCGGGCGTGGAGTGGGACCCGCTGGTGGAGCGGACCGTCGCCGAGGGGCTCAACGGTGTCGAGTTCCTCTCCGGCATCCCCGGCCGGGTGGGCTCCACCCCCATCCAGAACGTGGGCGCGTACGGCCAGGACGTCAGCCAGACCGTCCGTGAGGTGCTGGTCCTGGACCGCACCACCGGGGAACTGGTCACGCTCTCCAACGCCGACTGCGGCTTCACCTACCGCGACAGCGCCTTCAAGGGCCACGACCGGTACGTGGTGTGCGAGGTCGTCTTCGAGCTGCGCAGGGGGCCGCTGAGCCGCCCCGTCCGGTACGCCGAGGTGGCCCGCACCATGGGCGTGGACGCGGGGGAGCGGGTGCCGCTGGCCCGGGCCCGCGAGGTCGTCCTCGGGCTGCGCCGGGGCAAGGGCATGGTCCTGGACCCCGCCGACCCCGACACCCGCAGCGCGGGGTCGTTCTTCACCAACCCCGTCCTGTCGGCCGAGGAGTACGCGGCCTTCCGCGAGCGGGCCCTCGCGCGCCTGGGCGCCGACACCGAGGTCCCGGGGCACCCCGACGGCGCGGGCAACGTGAAGCTCTCCGCCGCCTGGCTGATCGACCGGGCGGGGTTCACCAAGGGCTACGGCGACGGCCCCGCGCGGATCTCGGGCAAGCACACCCTGGCCCTCACCAACCCCGGCGGCGCCACCACCGCGGACCTCCTGGACCTGGCCCGCGAGGTGCGGGCCGGGGTCGAGGCGGCCTTCGGGGTGCGCCTGGTCAACGAGCCGGTGATGCTCGGCGTCAGCCTCTGAGCCCGGCGGTCACCATCCGTGGGGCTCCAGGGCCTCCTCGAACTCCCCGAGGCGGTCGGGGCACATCTGGTCGACGCCGATGACGAGGAGACCGGGGTCGCTGCCCTGGTCCAGGTAGGCGTCGGTCCAGGCCGACGCGCTCTCCGCGTCGCAGGCCGCCCTGGTCACCCGGGTGACGGAGTCCATGTCGTTGGTCCGGGCGCCGTAGGACTCGACCATGTCGCGGTGCGCGTCCTGGTCGTAGGCCTCCGCCGCGCATCCGGCCAGGAGCAGCGGTGTCATGAGCGCGCTCAGGACCAGGGGTGTCTTGCGGTGCACGGGGAGCTCCTCGTGTTGGGGAATGTGACCGGAGGGACGCGTGAGGCGGTTCGCCGGTTGCCAGGACTCCCAGCGTCAGCGGGGCGGTACGGCCCGTGACGATCTGACCAAGAAATAAGTTAGGCGCAGCAAACACCTTTATCAGGCCCACCTGATAAATGAATTCGACAGATCAATAAATTGCAATCAACAATGGTTCTGGTAACGTCGTGAGCGTCGAAGGGGAGTAGTCCCCAATGCGCGCGGTCGACACACTGGACGCCACCGTCCCGGCCGCGTGAGCCCAGCGCAACGGGCGGACGAGACCTTTGACCCGGTAGGAAACGACCGGGTTGAAGGGGCGTTCTCCGCCTCCTTCTGCCCATCACGGACAGCGGGAGAACCATGTCAGCTTTTCTGGTCGGACTCGGCGTGAGCGCGGGCGCCATCTTCATCGCCGAAATGGGCGACAAGACCCAGTTGGTCGCGATGTCCCTGGCGACCCGTTACCGCGCCCTCACGGTGATCCTCGGCATCACCGTCGCCACCGCCGTGGTGCACCTGGGCAGCGTGTTCATCGCCGAGGTCCTCGGCGCGGCCATCCCCACCGACTGGCTCACCCTCGTGGCCGGGCTCGCCTTCCTCGTCTTCGGACTGTGGACCCTGCGCGGCGACGAGATGTCCGACAAGGACGAGGCACGCGCCGCCTCCCGCCGCATCCGCTCCGGCTTCATGACCGTGTTCGTGGTCTTCCTCGTGGCCGAGCTCGGTGACAAGACCATGCTCGCCACCATCACCGTGGGCACCCAGTACCACTGGCTCCCCGTGTGGATCGGCTCCACCGTCGGCATGGTCGCCGCCGACGCCATCGCCATCGCGATCGGCGCGGTCCTCGGCAAGAAGCTCCCCGAGCGGGCCATCCAGATCGGTGCCGCCGTGCTGTTCTTCGTCGCGGGAGCGGCGATGCTCGGCCAGGGCGCGTGGATGCTCCTGGCCTGAGCGCGCCGGGCGGGGGTCGCCCCCCGCCCGTTCACCCCTCCAGGGGCTCCGGCTCGGCGGCCAGCCAGTCGTCCACCCCGGAGAGCATCTGCTTCTTCAGGGAGTCGGGCGCCCCGGCGCCCCGGATGGACATCCGCGCCAGGTCGGCAAGCTCGGTGTCGGTGAACCCGAACACCTCCCGCGCGATCCGGTACTGCTCCACCAGACGCGGGCCGAACAGCAGGGGGTCGTCGGTGCCCAGGGCGATCGGGGCCCCCGCCTGGTACAGCCTGCGCAGCGGGACGCGCTCCAGCTCCTCGAACACCCCGAGGCCCACGTTGGAGGTCGGGCAGACCTCCAGGGTCACCTCCTGGGTCGCGATGCGCTCCAGGAGGTAGGGGTCCTCCACGGCGCGTACCCCGTGGCCGATCCGGTCGGCGTCCAGCTCGTCCAGGCACTCCAGGACGCTGCGCGGGCCGTTGAGTTCCCCGCCGTGGGGCGTGGAGAGCAGCCCCGCGCGCTTGGCGATCCGGAAGGCCGCCTCGAACTCACGGGCGCGTCCGCGCCGCTCGTCGTTGTTCAGCCCGAACGAGACCACGCCCCGCCCCGAGTACTGGGCGGCCAGGCGGGCCAGGGCCCGGGCGTCGAGCGGGTGGCGGGTCCGGTTGGCGGCCACCATCAGACCGATCGCCACCCCGGTCTCGCGCTCCGCCACCCGGGCGGCGTCCAGGATCAGCTCCAGGGTCGCGGTGAGGCCGTCGAAGAGCGACGCGTACCCGCTGGGGTCGACCTGGATCTCCAACCAGCCCGAACCCGCGTCCCGCTCGTCCTCCGCGGCCTCCAGCAGGAGACGGTGGATGTCCTCGGGTCTGCGCAGCACCGACCGGGCGATGTCGTAGAGGCGCTGGAAGCGGAACCATCCGCGTTCGTCGGTGGCCCTGAGCTTGGGCGGCCACTCCTTCACCAGCGCCTGGGGCAGGTGCACCCCGCGCTCCTCGGCCAGTTCCACCAGCGTGCCGTGGCGCATCGAGCCGGTGAAGTGCAGGTGCAGGTGGGCCTTGGGCAGCCGGTCCAGCCGGCGGGCGGTGGTCGGTGTCTCCATGAACCAAGCCTGCCGTATGAAGGGCACCGGGCGTGCCAGGAATGGCCAACACCACAACGGTCGACGCGCGGCGGGGCTGCTCCGCCTCGGGCAGCGGCTTCTGGACACGGCTACCACCCTCCGCCAGGTCCGCGTCGCCCGGGCCCGGGCTGGCGGCGAGGGCCTCGTGGATGGCCCGCCTGCCGCCGGTGGTCACCAGGTGGCGGACTCGGAGACGGGGCCGATACGCGCGGGGACCCGGGGTCGCTCAGTCTCGTCCCCGTCCTGTCACGTGCGCTTTCGCGGCTCCGGCGCGGAGGCGGAACCGGTTTGTCCCCGGCGGTGGTGAGGGCGTACACTCACCGCGTCGGCCGGTCGCGTGCGGGCGTCACATCCACAAGGGTGTGCGACAGCACTCCGGACCGGCTATGGTGGGGAACGCAGTTTCCGCTAAGGGCAGTGGCTCAATTGGCAGAGCACCGGTCTCCAAAACCGGCGGTTGGGGGTTCGAGTCCCTCCTGCCCTGCAAGTCCGCGTGTGGTCGGGGTGTCGCATCCGTCGTCACCCCGGCCGCGGGGGCGACGGAACTACGGGGATACGAAGCAACCCGCGACCCTAAGGACCCCAGGTGACTCAGACTGACGCCGACGCGAAGCCCGACAAGGAGCCGAAGCGTCGTACCGGTCCGGTGACGTTCACCAAGCAGGTCGTCGGAGAACTCCGCAAGGTCCGCTGGCCCACGCGCAAGGAACTGGTCACCTACACCATCGTCGTCATGGTGTTCGTCGTGATCGTCCTCGCCTACGTCTCTCTGGCCGACTTCGCCTTCGGTGAGGCCGTGACCTGGCTCTACGGCACCTTCGGCCGTCCGGCCGGAGCCTAGCTCCCACCCCGTGCGCCCTCCGGGGCGTCCTCGACGGTGGCCGTGCCCACCTTCACCCGGTTCCTCCCGACCGGCCCTCGTCCGGTCACGCTCGTCCGCGCGTTGGTCCCGCTTCGCCCGGAGAGACCGTAAGCTGGCAGGACTGGGTTCGACGCACGGCCCGTTTTCGGTGTGCGTCGTGCGCACTAGCGAATCCGACGAGAGAAAGAGCAGCCGTGTCCGAGTCCCCACTGACCTCTGACGACTTCCCCGAAGAGGAGCCGGATCAGTCGTCGGCGGAAGAGACCGGCCTGGCGGGCGAACTGTCCGAGGAAGCGGTCGAGCCGACCGACGCCGACAGCCCGGAGCAGACCGAAGAGGCCGACGAGAGCACCGAGGACGCCGAAGAGGCCGACGCGGAGCCCGAGCTGCCCCGTCTCGACCCCGTCGAGGAGTTCCGCAACGAGCTCGTCCTCCTGCCCGGCGACTGGTACGTCGTGCACACCTACGCGGGCTACGAGAAGCGGGTCAAGGCCAACGTCGAGAGCCGCACCCAGTCCCTCAACATGGAGGAGTACATCTTCCAGGTCGAGGTGCCCGAGCACGAGGTCACCGAGGTCAAGAGCGGCAAGCGCCAGCAGGTCACCGAGAAGGTCCTGCCCGGCTACGTCCTCGTCCGCATGGACCTGACCGACGAGTCCTGGTCGGCCATCCGCAACACCCCCGGTGTCACCGGATTCGTGGGCCTGTCCAACAAGCCCGCCCCGCTGAGCCTCACCGAGGTGGCCAAGCTCCTGGCGCCCGAGCCGGAGGAGGAGCCGGAGCAGGCGCAGCAGTCCCGGTCCACCGGCGGCGGCTCCGAGTCCCGCTCCGACGTGGCGTACGAGGTCGGCGAGTCCGTCACCGTCATGGAGGGCCCGTTCGCGACCCTGCCCGCCACCGTCAGCGAGATCAACGCCGACACCCAGAAGCTCAAGGTGCTGGTGTCGATCTTCGGCCGCGAGACCCCGGTCGAGCTCTCGTTCAACCAGGTCGCCAAGATCTGACCCCGTGGGGCCTTTCCCACAACCCGCCCGGACCACTGTCCGGGCGACGTAGACTTGGTGGGTCCGTCCCTCGCGGGACGGACCCACTGTCGCGCTGTACCGCCCGGGTGCGAACCCGGGCGGAACGCGCTCCGGTCCGTCCGGTCCCGACGGGCCGTGACCCCGTGCCCCTGGCACGGACAGCCTCCTTCGGCAGCGGCTCCACCGAGGTCCCCGTGGCCCGTGGCGCCGTGGGGGAGGCAGGGATCGGCACACAACGCAGATCAGGCAAAGGACCCGATATGCCTCCGAAGAAGAAACTTGCCGCACTCGTCAAGGTGCAGCTCCCCGCCGGTCAGGCGACCCCGGCGCCGCCCGTCGGTACCGCTCTCGGTCCGCACGGCGTCAACATCATGGACTTCTGCAAGCAGTACAACGCTGCTACGGAAGCCCAGCGCGGCAACGTCATCCCCGTCGAGATCTCCATCTACGAGGACCGTTCCTTCACCTTCGTCACCAAGACGCCCCCGGCGCCTCGGCTGATCCTGAAGGCCGCCGGGCTGGACAAGGCCGCCACCGACCCGGGTCGCAGCACCGCCGGTTCGATCACCGCCGACCAGGTCCGTGAGATCGCGCAGACCAAGCTGCCCGACCTCAACACCGACGACATCGAGGCCGCGTCCAAGATCGTCGCCGGTACCGCCCGCTCGATGGGCATCGAGGTCAAGTAGCTCCCCTCGGGGTTGCTCGACGGCAAGAACCACCGTGGCAGGGCCAGCGCTGGCCCTAGGACCACACGTTCCCGTAGGAGAACAGCGTGAAGCGCAGCAAGAACCACCGCAAAGCCAACAACCTGGTGGACCGCGACCGGCTCTACAGCCCCGCCGAGGCTCTGAAGCTGGCCAAGGAGACCACCAACGTCAAGTTCGACGCGACCGTCGAGGTCGCCCTGCGTCTGGGCGTCGACCCGCGCAAGGCCGACCAGATGGTCCGCGGCACCGTGAACCTGCCGAACGGCACCGGCAAGACCGCTCGGGTCCTGGTCTTCGCGACCGGTGAGCGTGCCGAGCAGGCCCGTGCCGCGGGCGCCGACATCGTCGGTGACGACGACCTGGTCGAGAAGGTCCAGAACGGCTTCCTGGACTTCGACTCCGTCGTGGCCACCCCGGACCTCATGGGCAAGGTCGGCCGCCTGGGCCGCGTGCTCGGTCCGCGTGGCCTCATGCCCAACCCGAAGACGGGTACCGTCACCCCGGACGTGGCCAAGGCCGTGACCGAGATCAAGGGCGGCAAGATCGAGTTCCGCGTGGACCGCCACGGGAACCTGCACTTCATCATCGGCAAGGTCTCGTTCGACGAGCCCAAGCTGCTGGAGAACTACCAGGCCGCGATCGACGAGGTCAACCGCCTCAAGCCGTCCGCCGCCAAGGGCCGCTACATCAAGAAGGCCGTGGTCACCACGACGATGGGTCCGAGCATCCCGCTCGACGCCTAGCTGTGTCTTCTTGGGCCTCCGCTTCGCTTTGGCCCGAGGCTCGTGACACGAGAACGGCCCCCGCACTCCTCAGGGAGTGCGGGGGCCGTTTCCGTGCCCGGGGGTGCTACAGGGTGCCGATCTCTTCCTCGGCGGGGATCTCGAAGGAGGTCGAGCCCAGCGCGGAGAACTCCATCCAGACGTCGGACTCGTCGTCGGAGAACTCGATGCGCATCGGGAAGCCGTCGGCGTCCAGCCAGAGCTTGGTGTTCAGGGTGCTCTCCAGGCCACCGCCGAACAACTGCTCCACGGCGCCGCGCTCCTCGGCCGTCATCTCGGAGATGTCGCCGGTGGACATCGAGCCCTCCACCACGGTGGTCTCGACGCCGTCGATCTCCTCGGTGCCGACCTCGGTGACGTCCTCCAGCTCGGAGAAGGCACCGGCGAGATCCGGGAGCGCCTCGACGTCGAAGCTCTCGGTCGGGTCCGCGTTCTCCTCGACGTCTCCGCGCAGCCACGGGGTGCCGGAGCCGTAGAGGCCGTGGGGGTCGGCCATCAGGGTGTCGCCGCCCTCCAGGAGGAGAACGGTGGACGCGCTCAGGTCCTCGGCGGTGACGCCCTCGGGGAGCTGACCGGACATCAGCTCGTACATGGTCTCGCCCAGGAAGGGCATGTCCACGGTGGCCAGCACCGCCGCGGGGTCGTCCGTCACCTGGTAGTTGAAGGTGACGGTGACGTCGCCCTCGGCCGTCGGGTCGACGGTGACGACCTCCATGTCGAGGGTGTAGTTGGTGAGCTCCTGGGTGCTGGAGCCCAGGTTGCCCAGCAGGTCGTCCAGGGAGGCGCCGGCGGGGGAGGCCTCGGTGGTGTCGCCGTCGGCCGCGGGCTCCTCGTTACCGCAGGCGGTGAGGGCGAGGACCAGGGAGAGGGAGCCGGCGGCGATGAGGGCCGGAGTGCGGGTGTTCACGCGTACGTGTGCTTTCTCTAAGAGGGCGCGTCAGAGAGCGGGGACGCCCAAGTAAGTCATCATGTTCGCATGTCAGACGGACATTTCTGGCAAACGGTTCCCGAGGGGGCCGAGTCAGTCCCGGACGGGCTCGCTGACCTCGTCGCCGTTGGGAACGTGGAAGCTGGTCCCGCCCCGCTCGGAGAACTCCAGCCACAGCGACGAGACGGGGCCGGAGGACTCCATCCGGACCGGGAAGCCCTCGGCGTCCACCCAGACGGACACGTCCAGGTGCCCGGACACGTCGTCGCCGAGCAGGGGCGCGAGGGCGGCCCGCTCTCCGGGCCCGGCGCCGTCCGCCAGCGCGGGCAGGACCCCGTGGAGGGGGAGCGTCCCGGTGTTCCCGACGTCCTCGGCGGGGCCGGGCTCGGCGCCCTCCATCCCGGACAGCAGCCCGACCAGATCGGCCAGGGAGCCGAGATCGAGCACCTCGGCGGGGGAGGGCGAGGGGAGCAGGGCGTCGCCCCGGACCCACTCGGTGGGGGCGCCCAGCAGGTCCTGGGAGTCGTGCAGCAGGGCCTGCCCTCCCTCCGGGTGGACCACCACCAGTTCGGGGCCCTCCGGGGTCCTCAGTGTGGCCCGCACGGCGGCGGGGGAGCTCGACACCTCGTAGGTGAGCAGTGTCCGGGCGTCCTCCTCGGAGCGCGGCCCGAACCCCACGTCGAGCGTGTAGTCGTCGGCCAGCGCGGTGGCGTCGGCCAGGGAGTCGAGCAGTGCCTGCGTGTCGGCCTCCTCGTACCAGGGCCGGTCGGCGGAGGGGAAGAGCGTGCACCCGGACAGGAGAAGGGACAGGGCACCGGCCAGGGCCAGGGCGGAACGGGGGGATTCCACGGTGGAGGGGACTCCTTCGGAGCGGGGGGCTCGGGGCCCCATCGTGTCATTCCGCCCTCCACGGGCGGGCGGGAGCACGGCACGTGTCCGTGATCACCCGATCGGACTCCGGGCGGAGGCCCGAGCACTCCGATCGGCGGCTAGTATTGGTACTTGCCGAAGACCGCTGGTCGTCACCCGCTCGGGTGACCCAAGGACCCATTGATGGGCGCCCGCGCAGGTGTCACCAGAGCTTTCCCGTTCCGGGACGTGCCAGCCACGTACTGAGAACGCGGTCGTGCCCCGTGCGCCTCGCGCTCGGGGCTTTTTCTCGTGCTGACGCCGATCATGGAGCCCTTGGGAATCAACCAGCGTTCACTGTTGGAAGGAGTCCCATGGCGAGGCCGGACAAGGCAGCCGCGGTCGCCGAACTCACGGACGAGTTCCGTGAGTCGAACGGCGCCGTGCTGACCGAATACCGGGGGCTCACTGTCGCGCAGATCACTGAACTGCGTAACAGCCTCGGCCAGACTGCGCGTTTTCGCATCGTCAAGAACACGCTGACCAAGATCGCGGTCAAGGAGGCCGGCGTCGACGAGCAGATCACCGATCTGCTCGAGGGCCCGTCCGCCATCGCCTTCGTCCACGGGGACGTCGTCGAGGCCGCGAAGGGTCTGCGTGACTTCGCGAAGACGAACACGCCTCTGGTGATCAAGGGCGGCATCATCGACGGCAAGTCGATGAGCGCCGAGGACGTCACCAAGCTGGCCGATCTGGAGTCCCGAGAGGTTCTCCTCTCGAAGCTGGCCGGCGCGCTCAAGGCCAAGCAGGGCCAGGCCGCCGCCGTCTTCCAGGCGCTTCCCTCCAAGACTGTGCGTCTCGCGCAGGCCCTGGCGGACAAGCGTTCCGAGGAAGCCGCTTAAACCCCATGAACCACGGCGGGTGCTCACGGCGCCCGGCCACTGGCTCGCACGATGCGCCATTGGGCGCGCGTGTCGTTAGAGAAAGAGAGATCGCATCATGGCGAAGCTCAGCAACGAGGACCTGCTTACCGCGTTCGAGGGCATGACCCTCCTCGAGCTCTCCGACTTCGTGAAGCTGTTCGAGGAGAAGTTCGACGTCACCGCCGCCGCCCCGGCCGCCGTCGTCGCCGCCGGCCCCGCCGGTGCCGCCCCGGCCGCCGAGGAGGAGAAGGACGAGTTCGACGTCATCCTCGAGGGCGCTGGCGACAAGAAGATCCAGGTCATCAAGGAGGTCCGTGGCCTCACGAGCCTGGGTCTCAAGGAGGCCAAGGACCTCGTCGACAACGCCCCGAAGGCTCTCCTCGAGGGCGTCAACAAGGAGGCCGCGGAGAAGGCCAAGGCCGCCCTTGAGGGCGCTGGCGCCACCGTCACCCTCAAGTAGTCCTCCGCGGGCGCCAGTCGCCCGCTGGTCTGCGTGAAGCGGCCGTTCCTCCCCCAGGGGAGGGGCGGCCGCTTTCTCGTGCCCGGGGCCGCCCCGGTGGTGCGTCGTGATTCGGTCGTCGGGAACCGGGAGGTTCCGGTCCGAGTCGGGAGGCCGAAGGTCCCCCGCCGACGGCCGACCAACGTCCCGTATGTCGTGAACGACGCCGTGTCTGAACCGTCGTGAGCTGGGTGATGTGCGAAGCTGGGGCGGTTCGCGTGCGGGATCCCCGTGTCCCCGTGTGCGAACTGTCCTCGGGACGCGATAATCTCCCGTCCCGGGAATCTTGAAGGGCTCCGGAGAGAGTGTTTACCCGCCTGGGGCGGGGGAATCCTTCCGGGTGTCCGTTGGCTCACATCCCCCGTGGGGCCAGGGCAGGCGCGCTGTTTCACCCTGATGGTCCAGGGCCTTCCCCCGGGGATGTGCGTGGTGGCGGTACCGCCGTCGACCGGGTACGACCCGGGACCGCCGGTCCCTTACGAGGGTGCTCGTGTAGGCATGCCGGGCTTGACGGATCGCCCTCCAGGGGTGATCCTGCCGGTGTCGTGAGTGGTGCTGTGGACCGTGAGTGGACAGCGGTGTGGTGTTCGGCTACACTGCTCTTTTGCGCTGCCCTTTGGTGATCCCTGTGTCGGTGTACGGCTTCCGCCATCCCATTCTTCTGGATTCCGGAAGGCCCGTCACCCGCTCGATGTGACCGTCTCAACCGCGTTGCGGCGGTCCCTCTCGTGACGGATCGTCTGGCGTGCGCGCTTCAACCGCCACAAGCCTTCGGAAGGACCCCTGTTGGCAGCCTCGCGCAACGCCTCCGCTAACGCCCTTGGTCCGCACCGCGTTTCTTTCGCCCGTATCCAGGAACCCCTCGAGGTTCCGAACCTTCTGGCCCTGCAGACCGAGTCGTTCGACTGGCTGCTGGGCAACGACACGTGGAAGACCCGGGTCGAGACGGCCCGCAACGCCGGCCGCAAGGACGTTCCGGAGCAGTCCGGTCTCGAAGAGATCTTCGAGGAGATCAGCCCGATCGAGGACTTCTCGGGCACGATGTCCCTTTCGTTCCGTGACCATCGGTTCGAGCCGCCCAAGTACTCCGAGGAGGAGTGCAAGGACAAGGACATGACGTACTCCGCCCCGATGTTCGTCACGGCGGAGTTCATCAACAACGACACCGGTGAGATCAAGAGCCAGACGGTGTTCATGGGCGACTTCCCGCTCATGACCGTCAAGGGCACCTTCATCATCAACGGCACCGAGCGCGTCGTCGTGTCCCAGCTCGTCCGCTCCCCGGGTGTGTACTTCGACAAGTCCGTCGACAAGACCTCGGACAAGGACCTCTTCGGCTGCAAGGTCATCCCGTCCCGCGGTGCCTGGCTGGAGTTCGAGGTCGACAAGCGCGACTTCGTCGGCGTCCGTATCGACCGCAAGCGCAAGCAGGGCGTCACCGTCCTGCTCAAGGCGCTGGGCTGGACCACCGACCAGATCCTGGAGCGTTTCGGCCAGTACGAGTCGATCCGCAACACCCTGGAGAAGGACCCGACCGCCGGTACCGACGACGCGCTGCTGGACATCTACCGCAAGCTGCGTCCGGGAGAGCCGCCCACGAAGGAGTCGGCCCAGGCGCTGCTGGAGAACCTGTACTTCAACCCCAAGCGCTACGACCTCGCCAAGGTCGGCCGGTACAAGATCAACAAGAAGCTCGGTCTCGACACCGACTTCACGCAGGGCACCCTCACCGAAGAGGACATCGTCGCGACCATCGACTACCTCGTGCGCCTGCACGCCGGTGAGGTCGAGAAGGAGACCGTCCTCGGCCTCCGCCCGGTCGAGACCGACGACATCGACCACTTCGGCAACCGTCGTCTGCGCACCGTCGGCGAGCTCATCCAGAACCAGGTCCGCCTGGGCCTGGCCCGCATGGAGCGCGTCGTCCGCGAGCGGATGACCACCCAGGACGTCGAGGCGATCACGCCTCAGACCCTGATCAACATCCGTCCCGTCGTGGCCTCCATCAAGGAGTTCTTCGGCACCTCGCAGCTGTCCCAGTTCATGGACCAGACCAACCCCCTCGCGGGTCTGACCCACAAGCGCCGCCTCTCGGCGCTGGGTCCGGGCGGTCTGTCCCGTGAGCGCGCGGGCTTCGAGGTCCGGGACGTCCACCCGTCCCACTACGGCCGCATGTGCCCGATCGAGACCCCCGAGGGTCCGAACATCGGTCTGATCGGCTCGCTCGCCGCCTACGGCCGGGTGAACTCCTTCGGTTTCGTGGAGACCCCGTACCGGAAGATCATCGACGGCAAGGTCTCCGACCAGGTCGACTACCTTACCGCTGACGAAGAGGACCTCTACGTCATCGCGCAGGCGAACACCCCGATGAACGCGGACGGCAGCTTCGCCGAGGCCGGCGTGCTCGTCCGTCGTAAGGGCGGGGAGTTCGAGCAGGTCAGCACCGACGAGGTCGACTACATGGACGTGTCGCCGCGCCAGATGGTGTCGGTCGCCACCGCCATGATCCCGTTCCTGGAGCACGACGACGCCAACCGCGCGCTCATGGGCTCCAACATGCAGCGCCAGGCCGTGCCGCTGCTCCGCGCCGAGTCGCCCTTCGTCGGCACCGGCATGGAGTACCGTGCCGCCACCGACGCCGGTGAGGTCATCATCGCGGAGAAGGCGGGTGTCGTCGAGGACGTCACCGCCGACTACGTCACCGTGATGGCCGACGACGGCACGCGCAAGACGTACCGCATGGGCAAGTTCCAGCGCTCCAACCAGGGCACCTGCTTCAACCAGCGCCCCATCGTGCACGAGGGTCAGCGCATCGAGGTCAAGCAGGTCCTCGCGGACGGTCCCTCCACGGACCAGGGCGAGATGTCGCTGGGCAAGAACCTCCTCGTGGCGTACATGTCCTGGGAGGGCCACAACTACGAGGACGCGATCATCCTCAGCCAGCGTCTGGTGCAGGACGACGTCCTCTCCTCGATCCACATCGAGGAGCACGAGGTCGACGCCCGTGACACCAAGCTCGGCCCGGAGGAGATCACCCGCGAGATCCCCAACGTCAGCGAGGAGGTCCTGGCCGACCTCGACGACCGGGGCATCATCCGCATCGGCGCCGAGGTCGTCGACGGCGACATCCTCGTCGGCAAGGTCACGCCCAAGGGCGAGACCGAGCTGACCCCGGAGGAGCGCCTGCTGCGCGCCATCTTCGGCGAGAAGGCCCGCGAGGTCCGCGACACCTCCCTGAAGGTGCCGCACGGCGAGACCGGCAAGGTCATCGGCGTCCGGGTGTTCAGCCGCGACGAGGGCGACGAGCTCGCCCCCGGCGTCAACGAGATGGTCCGCGTCTACGTGGCCCAGAAGCGCAAGATCACCGACGGCGACAAGCTCGCCGGACGTCACGGCAACAAGGGCGTCATCTCGAAGATCCTGCCCCAGGAGGACATGCCCTTCCTGGAGGACGGCACGCCCGTCGACATCATCCTCAACCCGCTGGGCGTCCCCGGCCGAATGAACGTCGGCCAGGTACTGGAGGTCCACCTGGGCTGGCTGGCCAAGAACGGCTGGTTGGTCGAGGGGGTCGAGGAGGAGTGGCAGAAGTCGCTGCACGCGATCGGAGCGGCCGAGGTCGCCCCCAACTCGCGCGTGGCCACGCCGGTCTTCGACGGCCTGCACGGCGACGAGCTCAGCGGCCTCATCCAGTCGGTCCGCCCGAACAAGGACGGCAACCGCCTCATCAACGAGGACGGCAAGGCGCGCCTGTTCGACGGCCGTACCGGTGAGCCCTTCGCGGAGCCCATCTCCGTCGGCTACAAGTACATCCTGAAGCTCCACCACCTCGTGGACGACAAGATCCACGCCCGCTCCACCGGCCCGTACTCCATGATCACGCAGCAGCCGCTGGGTGGTAAGGCGCAGTTCGGCGGCCAGCGGTTCGGCGAGATGGAGGTGTGGGCGCTGGAGGCGTACGGCGCCGCCTACGCGCTCCAGGAGCTGCTCACCATCAAGTCCGACGACGTGGTGGGTCGCGTCAAGGTCTACGAGGCCATCGTCAAGGGCGAGAACATCCCCGAGCCGGGCATCCCTGAGTCCTTCAAGGTGCTCATCAAGGAGATGCAGTCGCTCTGTCTGAACGTGGAGGTGCTGTCCAGTGACGGTATGTCCATCGAGATGCGGGACAGTGACGAGGACGTCTTCCGCGCGGCGGAAGAACTGGGAATCGACCTGGGCAGGCGAGAGCCGAGCAGTGTCGAAGAGGTCTAACTTCCGCGGATTTCGAGAGCAGGGGACGAATTAAGTGCTCGACGTCAACTTCTTCGACGAGCTGCGGATTGGCCTCGCCACCGCTGATGACATTCGCCAGTGGTCGCACGGCGAGGTCAAGAAGCCCGAAACCATCAACTACCGCACCCTCAAGCCCGAGAAGGACGGACTCTTCTGCGAGAAGATCTTCGGTCCGACCCGGGACTGGGAGTGCTACTGCGGCAAGTACAAGCGCGTCCGCTTCAAGGGCATCATCTGTGAGCGCTGCGGCGTCGAGGTGACCCGCGCCAAGGTGCGCCGTGAGCGGATGGGCCACATCGAGCTGGCCGCTCCCGTCACGCACATCTGGTACTTCAAGGGCGTGCCCTCCCGCCTGGGCTACCTGCTGGACCTGGCGCCGAAGGATCTCGAGAAGATCATCTACTTCGCCGCCTACATGGTCACGTGGGTGGACACCGAGGCCCGTGAGCGCGACCTCCAGTCGCTGGAAGCACGGATCTCGGTCGAGAAGCAGCACCTGGAGCAGCGTCGCGACTCGACCATCGAGGAGCGTCACCGTAAGCTCGAGGCCGACCTGGCCGAGCTCGAGGAGCAGGGTGCCAAGGGCGACGCGCGCCGCAAGGTGCGCGAGGGCGCCGAGCGTGAGATGCGCCAGCTGCGCGACCGCGCCCAGCGCGAGATCGACCGCCTCGACGAGGTGTGGAGCCGTTTCAAGAACCTCAAGGTCCAGGACCTCGAGGGCGACGAGATGCTCTACCGCGAGATGCGTGACCGCTTCGGGAAGTACTTCCGTGGCGGCATGGGCGCCCAGGCCATCCAGGACCGCCTGTCCAACTTCGAGCTGGACGAGGAGGCGGAGAAGCTCCGGGAGACCATCCGCACCGGCAAGGGCCAGAAGAAGGCCCGCGCCCTGAAGCGGCTCAAGGTCGTCTCGGCGTTCCTCAACACCACCAACAGCCCCATGGGCATGGTGCTGGACTGCATCCCGGTCATCCCGCCGGACCTGCGTCCGATGGTGCAGCTGGACGGTGGCCGCTTCGCGACCTCCGACCTCAACGACCTGTACCGCCGCGTCATCAACCGGAACAACCGCCTCAAGCGGCTTCTGGACCTGGGCGCGCCCGAGATCATCGTCAACAACGAGAAGCGGATGCTCCAGGAGGCCGTCGACGCGCTGTTCGACAACGGCCGCCGTGGACGCCCGGTCACCGGTCCCGGTAACCGTCCGCTCAAGTCGCTGTCCGACATGCTCAAGGGCAAGCAGGGCCGTTTCCGTCAGAACCTGCTCGGCAAGCGCGTCGACTACTCCGGCCGTTCGGTCATCGTCGTCGGCCCGCAGCTGAAGCTGCACCAGTGCGGTCTGCCCAAGCAGATGGCCCTGGAGCTCTTCAAGCCGTTCGTGATGAAGCGCCTGGTGGACCTGAACCACGCGCAGAACATCAAGAGCGCCAAGCGCATGGTGGAGCGGTCCCGCCCCGTGGTGTGGGACGTCCTCGAAGAGGTCATCACCGAGCACCCGGTGCTGCTGAACCGTGCTCCGACGCTGCACCGCCTGGGCATCCAGGCCTTCGAGCCGCAGCTGGTCGAGGGCAAGGCCATCCAGATCCACCCGCTCGTGTGCACCGCGTTCAACGCGGACTTCGACGGTGACCAGATGGCCGTGCACCTGCCGCTGTCCGCCGAGGCCCAGGCCGAGGCGCGGCTGCTGATGCTCGCCACCAACAACATCCTCAAGCCGTCCGACGGCAAGCCCGTGACCATGCCCACCCAGGACATGATCATCGGCCTGTACTACCTGACGACGGAGCGCGCGGGTGCCGCGGGCGAGGGTCGTGCCTTCCGTTCCCCGGCCGAGGCCATCATGGCCTACGACCTGGGCGACCTGGACCTCCAGGCCAAGATCCGGCTGCGTATCGCCGACGGCGCTCCCGCGCCCAAGGACTGGACGCCGCCGGAGGGCTGGGAGCAGGGCGACGTCTACGTCCTGGAGACCACCCTGGGCCGGTACCTCTTCAACGAGGCCACCCCGGTGGACTACCCGTACGTCAACTTCCAGGTGGGCAAGAAGCAGGTCTCGGTCCTGGTCAACGACCTCGCCGAGAACTACCCCAAGGTCCAGGTCGCCACGACCCTGGACGCCCTGAAGGACGCCGGTTACCGCTGGGCCACCCGGTCCGGCCTGACCATCGGCATCGAGGACGTCGTCGCGCCTCCGCGCAAGGCGGAGATCCTCGGCGGCTACGACCGCAAGGCCGACAAGATCCAGCGCGAGTACGACCGCGGTCTGATCACCGACGACGAGCGCCGTCAGGAGCTCACCGAGGTGTGGACCCAGGCCACGGCCGAGGTCGCGAAGGACATGGAGGACAACTTCCCCGCCGACAACCCGGTGTGGATGATGGTCCAGTCCGGTGCGCGTGGTAACCCGATGCAGGTGCGTCAGATCGCCGGTATCCGTGGTCTGGTCTCCAACACCAAGGGTGAGACCATCCCGCGTCCGATCAAGTCCTCCTACCGTGAGGGCCTGTCCGTGCTGGAGTACTTCATCTCCACGCACGGTCAGCGCAAGGGTCTGGCCGACACCGCCCTGCGTACCGCCGACTCGGGTTACCTGACCCGTCGTCTGGTGGACGTCGCGCAGGACGTCATCGTCCGCGAGATCGACTGCGGCACGGACCGTTCGCTCTGGCACGAGATCGGTGAGAAGAACGCCGCCGGTGTCGTCGTGCGCAAGCACAACGTCGAGAACACCGGTTTCGGTCGGACCATCGCGGAGGACACGCTGGACCCGGAGGGCAAGCTCGTCCTCCCGGCGCTGTCCGACACCTCCGAGCAGAACATCGACAAGCTGGTCGCCGCCGGGGTCACCCGCGTGCGCATCCGCTCGTCGCTGACCTGCGAGGCGAAGATCGGCGTCTGCACCACCTGCTACGGCCGCTCCATGGCGACCGGCAAGCCGGTGGACGTCGGTGAGGCGATCGGCATCATCGCGGCCCAGTCCATCGGTGAGCCCGGTACCCAGCTGACCATGCGTACCTTCCACATGGGTGGTTCCGCCGGTCAGGACATCACCCACGGTCTGCCCCGTGTCCAGGAGCTCTTCGAGGCCCGCATCCCCAAGGGTGTGGCCCCGATCTCCGAGATGGAGGGCCGGATCAGGGTCGACGACACCGAGAAGAGCCGCAAGATCGTCGTCATTCCGGACGACGGCACGGACGAGATCGCCTACCCGGTCCCGATGCGTGCGCAGCTCCTGGTGAGCGACGGCGACCACGTCAAGGTCGGCCAGCAGCTCATCCAGGGTGCGATCAACCCGCACGAGGTCCTGCGCATCCAGGGCCCGCGCGCGGTGCAGCAGCACCTCGTGTCGGAGGTCCAGGAGGTGTACAAGTCGCAGGGTGTGTCGATCCACGACAAGCACATCGAGATCATCGTCCGCCAGATGCTCAAGCGGGTGAACATCCTGGAGTCCGGTGACACCGAGCTCCTGCCCGGTGAGATGGTCGAGCGGCCGAAGTTCGAGCGGATCAACCGACGCGTCGTGTCCGAGGGCGGCCAGCCGGCCGCCGGACGTCCGGTGCTGCTGGGTATCACCAAGGCCTCGCTGGCCACGGAGTCCTGGCTGTCGGCGGCCTCCTTCCAGGAGACCACCCGCGTGCTGACCGAGAACGCGATCCACGGTAAGAGTGACCCGCTGCTGGGCCTCAAGGAGAACGTCATCATCGGTAAGCTCATCCCGGCCGGTACCGGTATTCCGCAGTACCGCAACATCCGGGTCGAGCCGACCGAGGAGGCCAAGGCCTCGATGTACTCGGTCTCCGGTTACGAGGAGCCCAGTGAGTACACCTTCGGGCAGGGTTCGGGCGAGGCCGTTCCCCTGGAGGAGTACGACTTCGGTCCGTACAACCGGTAAGTCCGATCTGGACGTTGGTTGAGCTGACGGCGGTGGTCAGCCACCCCCATCACCGGGGGTGGCCCCGCCGCCGTTTCGTCGTTGTCGGTTCGTACACTGCGGTGCGGACGGGGAGAGGGCGCTACGGCGCTGTCGGGAGAGCAGGCAAGTGACTGATAACGGGGGCGGGACGCCGGGCAACCGAGCGTCCGACGCGGACGGGGACTCCTGGTTCAAGCCCAGCGAGAACCGCTACCGCACACAGTCGGAGTACCAGGACCCCCTGGAGGAGGACGCGGCGTCGAACCCGGGGGAGGACGGCGCCGTC
Organism: Nocardiopsis eucommiae; assembly: GCF_965344335.1. NCBI lineage: Bacteria > Bacillati > Actinomycetota > Actinomycetes > Streptosporangiales > Nocardiopsidaceae > Nocardiopsis > Nocardiopsis eucommiae. Next base: position 81,194 of record NZ_CBDRIY010000015.1, on the reverse strand, counting down.
TTCCCTGACAGCGGCGGCTACGCGGGGCTGAGCGCCTCGCGTCCGGCCATGGTGGAGCCCTACCCGGACGCCCTGGGCGGGCCGCCGTCGGCACCGGGTATCTCGTACCCGGGCGCGGGCACGTCGGCCTACGAGCCCGTGACGCGCTTCCCGGGGGAGGACCCGTTGGCCGCGCGGGAGCCCGAGGCTCCCGCCGTCGGCGGCTACCCGGGCATCGCGGCCAGTGCCGAGGTCCCGCTGCCTCCGGAGGAGCCCGTGCACGGGTCGGTCCAGCCCACCGCCCAGGGCCCCTTCCGGGACTCCTGGGCCGCTCGGAGCGACGCGGGTTCCGACCGGGACCCGCTGCGCCCGCAGGCGTCGTCCTCCGGCGCGTGGGACTCCGAGGGGCCGTCCGACCCCGCCCCGTGGTCCCCTCAGAGTGCTTCCGAGCCCGACCCGTCCTTCCGCCCCGGCCAGGAGCCGTGGGCTCCGGAGGGGACTGACGAGCGGTCGCCGCTCGCGTCGGCCTCCGGTGACTCGTGGGCTTCCGAGGGTTCCTCCGACTCCGGTCGTGAGCCGTGGGACCCGGCCGCTTCGGGGGACGCTCGTCCGCCCGGTGGTACGGGGGAGCTCTGGTCCCCGGACGACACCCCCGCCTTCTCACCGGACGCGCACGGCTCACGTGACGCGTTCTCCGGCTCCGGTCAGGAGCCGTGGGACCCCGAGGCCGGTGCGCCGGACTCCCGGACGCCGCACGCGTCGGCCTCCGGTCCGGACCCGTTCCCGGCTTCGGGTCGAGAGCCATGGGAACCGGAGGGGTCTGCTCTGGGCGGTCCTGACTCGCGGTCGCCGCGGCCGTCGGCCTCCGGCGACGCGTGGGGTTCCGGGGGTTCCGCCGAGGCCGCTCCGTGGTCTCCCCAGGGGGACGACTCCTCTGCCTCCGCCGCCTCCGGCCTGGACCCCCTCGTCGATTCCGGCGGTCAGCCGTGGGACCCGGCGGCCTCCGGGGAGTCTCGTCTGCCCGGTGGTGCGGGGAGCCTCTGGTCCTCGGACGATCCCGCTCCCTTCGCCTCGGACGCGCGTGGCTCGCAGGAGTTCTCCGGTTCCGGTCAGGAGCCGTGGAACTCCGGGTACCCGGCTTCCGAGGACTCCCAGGTGCCGGGAACCACGCCGGACCCCTGGTCCTCGGATGACTCCGCGCTCACGTCCGATCCGCTCCGCTCGCAGGAGTACTCCGCTCCGGGCCACCAGCCGTGGGAACCCGACGCCGCCCTGGGTGGTGCTCCGGACTCCCGGACGCCGTACGCGTCGGCCTCCGGTCCGGACTCGTTCCCCGATCCCGGCCGCCAGCCGTGGGACCCGGAGGCTCCGGGCGGCCCGGACTCCGGGCTCGGCCGGGACCCGTTGACGCCGCAGGCGTCGGCTTCGGCGAACGATGACCCATGGAGCTCCGGCTACTCGGATGACTCCGCTCCCGCGTCGGACCAGCGCGGCTCCGACCTGGGGGGCGAACCGTGGGACCCCGAGGGCCCCCGTTCAGCGGGGTCTCCCGGTAACCCCGATTCCTGGGGTTCGCGGGACTCCGGTTCCTCGGATGACCCTGGCTTCACCGCGGACGCGCGCGACCCGCTGGACCCGGACACCCCGTGGTCCGCGTCGGGCCCCGGCGAGGAACTCTGGAAGTCCGGGTCCGGACGGGAACAGCCGGGCGAGTGGCGCGGCAACGGCGGCCTGGACAGCTGGAGCCCCGCCGAGGACACCGGGGACACCGGGGACACCTGGAAGGGTTCGGGCACCACCGAGCCGTGGGCGGAGCAGACCGAACGGCCGTGGTCCGACCACCAGGCCCCCTCGTACGGCGGTGACCGGTACGACGACGAGCTGTCCCCGCGTCTCGGGGAGGAGCCCGCCGACCGGTACGACGACGAGCTGTCCCCGCGTCCCGCGGAGGAGCCCGCCGACCGGTACCGTGACGAGCTCTCTCCCGCGCCCGAACAGGGCGGGACCGGTAACACCTGGGCCTTCGACCGCAACGACCCGCGTCTGCCCGACGTCGTCCGCGACGCCGAACGCCGCCGCCGCGAGTCGCCCCCGGAGCCCGCGTACGCGGACTGGGGGAGTGAGGACGCGCCGGCCGATCCGGACACCGGCACGCTGTCCGCCGCCGTCCCCGGTTCCGAGGACCCCCTGGCCGCCATCGCGGACATGCAGTCTCGCGCCAGGTCCAAGGACCCCCTGGACGACGAGGACGACCGTCCCTGGGACGGCCCGGAGGACCAGCGGTGGGACGAGACGCCCGAGGAGGGCGACGACTCCTGGCGCGGTGGCGAGGGCGCCACCCAGATGTTCACGCCGCCCTCCTTCGACTCCGAGTCCGACGCGGCTCGGCAGGGGGAGTACGAGGACGAGCGGGACGACCGGCTTGACCGGGACGACCGGGCGGAGACGGACTACGAGGACGACTTCACCCCGGCCGACTACGGGATGCCGGAGCGGCCCAAGCAGGCGAAGCGCCGTCGCGACCGGATCGCGGAGGACTTCCCTGGCTTCGACGAGGCCAGGGACGACGGGGACTACCCGGGCTACGACAGCATCGACTTCCTGGCCGACACCGAACCCGGGGCCAACGTCACCCTGTGGCTGGGTGTGGCCTCGTTGCTGCCGGTCGTCGGTGTGATCACCGCGATCCTCGCGTTGTTCGTCACCGGACCCAGGGCGAAGAGGGCGATCCGCGAGTCGCGGGGCACCCTCGACGGACTGGGCCTGATCACCACGGGTACGGTCTTCGCGGTCATCGGCATCCTGGTGACGGTGATCTCCCTGGCGATCTTCTTCGTTCTGTAGAATCCCGGCCGTTTCCGGGGGACAATGGGTCCTCCGGGAACGGCCGCTCTCTTTGTCGGCCCTTCGTTGGGAAACCCGGGGCGAAGCGCGTCGGGAAGCACGTAGACTGGTCGAGACCCACGGCTACGCGAGATCCGGTTCCGCTTGTCTCGCCATGTCGCACACCGTTTTGACCGCATGTTCGGTTAGCGGTAGCCTGTGTGATTGTGCCCGTGAGTCGACGGGTCACACGTGCGTGTGCGGCGCCCCAGTCCTCCAGAGGACGGACACGGGGCGCGCGGCGCAGGTGAACCCCCTCCTGTGAATCGGTCTCCGACCGGGTGTGCATCCGTTCGCCATGCGTGGGAACGAGGGCGACACGCCCGACCACGGGGGTCGGGGAGGTTCGGGGAATTCAGCAGGTCAATAGCGATATCGGCTACGAGAACCGGCGTAGGTCACGAGGAAGACGGAGACGCGGTGCCCACCATCCAGCAGCTGGTCCGCAAGGGCCGACAGGACAAGGTCGCAAAGAACAAGACCCCGGCGCTGAAGGGGAGTCCGCAGCGTCGTGGTGTGTGCACGCGTGTCTACACCACTACGCCGAAGAAGCCGAACTCCGCTCTGCGTAAGGTCGCTCGCGTCAAGCTGAGCAGCGGCATCGAGGTCACGGCCTACATCCCCGGCATTGGTCACAACCTCCAGGAGCACAGCATCGTGCTGGTTCGTGGCGGTCGTGTGAAGGACCTGCCGGGCGTTCGCTACCGAATTGTCCGCGGTTCGCTCGACACCCAGGGTGTCCGAGGCCGCAAGCAGGCCCGTAGCCACTACGGCGCCAAGAAGGAGAAGTAAGCATGCCGCGCAAGGGCCCGGCGCCGAAGCGCCAGCTCATCACCGACCCGGTCTACGGCTCGCCGCTCGTCACCGCACTGATCAACAAGGTGCTCCTCGACGGCAAGCGCTCCATCGCCCAGGCCGTCGTTTACGACGCCCTGGAAGGTGCTCGGGAGAAGTCCGGTCAGGACCCGCTCGTCGTTCTCAAGCGAGCCCTGGACAACGTCAAGCCCGCGCTGGAGGTCCGCAGCCGCCGTGTCGGTGGCGCGACCTACCAGGTGCCGGTCGAGGTTCGCGCCTCCCGGTCCACCACGCTGGCCCTGCGCTGGCTGGTCTCCTACTCGCGTCAGCGTCGTGAGAAGACCATGACCGAGCGTCTGATGAACGAGCTGGTGGACGCCAGCAACGGTCTGGGCGCGGCGGTCAAGAAGCGTGAGGACACGCACAAGATGGCCGAGTCGAACAAGGCCTTCGCCCACTACCGCTGGTAACCCCGCGGCGAATCGATTCCTTGAGACCTAGGGAAGACGAGCCACATGGCTAAGACTTTGCTTGACCTGGCCAAGGTCCGCAACATCGGCATCATGGCCCACATCGACGCGGGCAAGACCACGACGACCGAGCGGATCCTCTACTACACGGGTGTCAACCACAAGCTCGGCGAGACGCACGACGGCGCCTCGACGATGGACTGGATGAAGGAAGAGCAGGAGCGGGGTATCACCATTACCTCGGCTGCGATCACCACCAGTTGGAACGACACCACGATCAACATCATCGACACGCCCGGCCACGTCGACTTCACGGTCGAGGTCGAGCGGTCGCTGCGTGTCCTTGACGGCGCCGTCGCGGTGTTCGACGCCAAGGAAGGCGTCGAGCCCCAGTCGGAGCAGGTCTGGCGTCAGGCCGACCGGTACAACGTGCCGCGTATCTGCTTCGTCAACAAGATGGACAAGATCGGCGCCGAGTTCCAGCGCTGTGTCGACATGTTCCGTGAGCGCCTCGGCGCGAACGCCATGCCGATCCAGCTGCCGATCGGTGCCGAGAGCGACTTCAAGGGCGTCATCGACCTCGTCCGCATGAAGGCCTACGTCTGGAACGACGAGGCCGCGCTCGGCGAGATGTACGACACCATCGAGATCCCCGAGTCCCACGCGGACGCGGCTCGTGAGGCGCGCGACTTCTTCCTCGAGACGTTGGCCGAGGCCGACGACGAGATCATGGAGATGTACCTCGAGGGCCAGGAGCCCACCGTCGAGCAGCTGGTGCCCGCGATCCGTCGCGCCACCATCGCCGGTACGGCCATCCCGGTCGTCTGCGGTACCGCCTTCAAGAACAAGGGCGTCCAGCCCCTGCTCGACGCGGTCGTCGACTACCTCCCCTCGCCCCTGGACGTCGAGGCCATCGACGGTCACGACCCCAAGGACGAGACCGAGCAGACCAAGCTCGAGCGCAAGCCGAGCGTGGAGGAGCCGTTCTCGGCCCTGGTCTTCAAGATCGTCAGCGACCCCCACCTGGGCAAGCTGTCCTACGTGCGGATCTACTCCGGCGTCCTCGAGGCCGGCACCCAGGTGCTGAACAGCCTCAAGGGCCGCAAGGAGCGCATCGGCAAGGTCTACCGGATGCACTCCAACAAGCGCGAGGAGATCCCCGCCGCTGGTGCGGGCGACATCGTCGCGGTCATGGGTCTGAAGGACACCACGACCGGCGAGACGCTCTGCGAGCAGGGTGCTCCGATCGTCCTGGAGTCCATGACCTTCCCGGCTCCGGTCATCGAGGTGGCCATCGAGCCGAAGACCAAGAGCGACCAGGAGAAGCTGGGCATCGCGATCCAGCGTCTGGCGGACGAGGACCCCTCCTTCCAGGTGGCCTCGGACGAGCAGACCGGTCAGACCGTGATCTCCGGCATGGGCGAGCTGCACCTCGAGGTGCTGGTCAACCGCATGCGCGACGAGTTCAAGGTCGAGGCGAACATCGGTAAGCCCCAGGTGGCCTACCGTGAGACCATTCGCAAGAAGGTCGAAGGCCACGTCTACACCCACAAGAAGCAGACCGGTGGGTCGGGCCAGTTCGCCAAGGTCAAGATCGACCTTGAGCCGCTCACGTCCGAGGACGGCGACGCGTCCGGGTACGAGTTCGTCAACGCCGTCACCGGTGGCCGCATCCCGCGGGAGTACATCCCCTCGGTCGACGCCGGCTGCCAGGAGGCCGCTGAGCTGGGCGTGCTCGCGCACTACCCGCTCGTCGGCATCAAGGTGAGCCTGACGGACGGTCAGTACCACGACGTCGACTCGTCCGAGATGGCGTTCAAGACCGCCGGTTCGATGGCCTTCAAGGAGGCCGTCCGCCTGGCGAAGCCGACTCTTCTCGAGCCGGTCATGGCCGTCGAGGTCACCACCCCTGAGGAGTACATGGGTGACGTGATCGGTGACCTGAACTCCCGCCGTGGACAGATTCAGTCCATGGACGAGCGTTCCGGTGTCCGTCTCGTCAAGGCCCAGGTGCCCCTTTCGGAAATGTTCGGCTACGTGGGTGACCTGCGCAGCCGTACCCAGGGTCGAGCCAACTACTCGATGGTGTTCGACTCCTACGCGGAGGTTCCGTCCGCTGTCGCCACGGAAATCGTGGCGAAGGTTCGCGGCGAATAGTCGCGAGCAAGCAACCCGGCTGTACCCCGCATCCGCGGGGTTGGACCACAGTCAGATAGATCTGTACGTCTAGGAGACTTCCAGTGGCGAAGGAAAAGTTCGAGCGGACCAAGCCGCACGTCAACATCGGCACCATCGGTCACATCGACCACGGCAAGACCACGCTGACCGCGGCCATCACCAAGGTGCTGCACGACGCGTACCCGGCGCTGAACCCGTTCACCCCGTTCGAGGACATCGACAACGCTCCTGAGGAGCGCGAGCGCGGCATCACCATCTCCGTCGCTCACGTCGAGTACCAGACCGAGGCGCGTCACTACGCCCACGTCGACTGCCCCGGTCACGCTGACTACGTGAAGAACATGATCACGGGTGCCGCGCAGATGGACGGCGCGATCCTGGTCGTGGCCGCCACCGACGGCCCGATGCCGCAGACCAAGGAGCACGTGCTCCTGGCCCGCCAGGTCGGCGTCCCCGCCATCGTCGTCGCCCTGAACAAGGCCGACATGGTGGACGACGAGGAGATCTTCGAGCTCGTCGAGCTCGAGGTGCGTGAGCTCCTCAGCGAGTACGAGTTCCCCGGCGACGACATCCCCGTCACCAAGGTCTCGGCTCTCAAGGCCCTCGAGGGCGACGCGGAGTGGGGCAAGGCCGTCCTGGAGCTCATGGGCACCGTGGACAGCTTCATTCCCGAGCCCGAGCGTGACACCGAGAAGCCCTTCCTCATGCCGATCGAGGACGTCTTCTCGATCACCGGTCGCGGCACCGTCGTCACCGGTCGTATCGAGCGCGGCGTCGTCAACGTCAACGAGACCGTTGACATCGTCGGCATCAAGGAAGAGAAGCAGACCACCACCGTCACCGGTGTTGAGATGTTCCGCAAGCTGCTCGACAACGGTCAGGCTGGCGACAACGTCGGTCTGCTCCTGCGCGGCATCAAGCGCGAGGACGTCGAGCGCGGCCAGGTCGTGATCAAGCCCGGCACGACCACCCCGCACACCGAGTTCGAGGGCCAGGTCGTCATCCTGTCCAAGGACGAGGGTGGCCGCCACACGCCGTTCTTCAACAACTACCGCCCGCAGTTCTACTTCCGCACCACCGACGTCACCGGCGTCGTGACGCTGCCGGAGGGCACGGAGATGGTCATGCCCGGTGACAACACCGAGATGACCGTCAACCTGATCCAGCCGGTCGCGATGGAAGAGGGCCTCAAGTTCGCCATCCGTGAGGGTGGCCGGACCGTGGGCGCGGGTCGCGTCACGAAGATCCTCAAGTAGCACACACGTTGGGGTGGCCCCTTCCGGAGCCGCCCCGACGTGGTGGGTGGGCCGCTTCACGGCGGCCCGCCCACCACACTGACAAGACGTCATCGGGCTCTGTGACGGTGACGCACCGCAGGGGCAAGCCCTGTTGCGGTTTCTCAAGGGAATAGGGGCTCACGGCCAACACGCCGGCGGATTCGCCGACGGGCCTGGGCGTCTGTGACCGGACAGCTCACCGTTACGGACACTGAAGCGAAGGACGAACAGGCCACATGGCGGGACAGAAGATCCGCATTCGGCTAAAGGCCTATGACCACGAGGTCATCGACAGCTCGGCGCGCAAGATCGTTGAGACTGTGACGCGAACTGGCGCACAGGTCGCGGGCCCGGTGCCGCTGCCGACGGAGAAGAACGTTTACTGCGTCATCCGATCGCCGCACAAGTACAAGGACTCGCGCGAGCACTTCGAGATGCGCACCCACAAGCGGCTGATCGACATCATCGACCCCACGCCGAAGACGGTGGACTCGCTCATGCGACTCGACCTCCCGGCTGGCGTTGACATCGAGATCAAGCTTTAAGGACGCACAGACATGGCCACCAAGCAGATCAAGGGAGTTCTGGGCGAAAAGCTCGGCATGACCCAGGTCTTCGACGACGCGGGCAAGATGGTGCCCGTGACCGTCCTGAAGGCCGGTCCGTGCGTCGTGAGCCGCATCCGGACCCCTGACACCGATGGCTACTCCGCCATCCAGCTCGGCTACGGGCAGATCAACCCGCGCAAGGTCAACAAGCCCCTGGGCGACTACCTGCGCGCGAACGACCTGACCCCGCGCCGTCACTACGTCGAGGTGCGCACCACCGACGCCTCCGAGTACACGCTCGGCCAGGAAGTCGACGCCGCCGCGTTCGAGAGCGGCCAGAAGGTCGACGTCACGGGCAAGAGCAAGGGCAAGGGTTTCGCCGGTGTGATGAAGCGCCACGGTTTCCGTGGTCTCTCCGCCTCGCACGGCACCCAGCGCAAGCACCGCTCTCCCGGCTCCATCGGCGGCTGCGCCACGCCCGGCCGCGTTTTCAAGGGCATGCGGATGGCCGGGCGCATGGGCAACGTGCGCAAGACCGTCCAGAACCTGACCGTTCACTCTGTGGACGCGGAGAAGGGCCTCATCCTGGTCAAGGGTGCTGTCCCCGGTCCCAACGGCGGTCTGGTGCTCGTCCGCACCGCTGTGAAGGGGGACAAGTAAGTCATGGCCCAGATCGAGGTCAAGAACCCCGAGGGCGGCTCCAAGGGCAGCGTCGAGCTTCCCGAGTCCGTCTTCGCCCAGCAGGTCAGCATCCCGCTGATCCACCAGGTCGTGAACGGCCAGCTGGCCGCCGGCCGGCAGGGCACGCACGCCACCAAGACCCGCGGCGAGGTCCGCGGCGGTGGCAAGAAGCCCTACCGCCAGAAGGGAACCGGTCGCGCCCGCCAGGGCTCGATCCGCGCCCCGCAGTACACCGGTGGTGGCACCGTTCACGGTCCCCAGCCGCGTGACTACAGCCAGCGGACCCCGAAGAAGATGAAGGCCGCCGCCCTGCGTGGCGCCCTCTCGGACCGGGCCAACCACGGCCGTATCCACGTCATCAGCACCTTCGTCGCTGAGGACGCGGAGAACAAGTTCACGCAGACCGCTCTGAAGTCGCTGCGTCAGGTCACCGAGTCCGACAAGGTCCTCGTCGTCCTGGCCCGCGAGGACGAGCACAACCGGCGCGCCCTGCGCAACCTCGAAGAGGTCCACATCCTCGACGCGGACCAGGTGAACACCTACGACGTCCTCTACTCGGACGACGTGGTCTTCACCGAGGCGGGCTACGCCGAGTTCCTGGCCCACGCGGCCGGTACCTCGAAGGCCGCTGAGTCCGAGGAGGACGACCAGTGAGGATCGCCGACCACCGGGACATCATCGTCGAGCCGGTGATCTCCGAGAAGAGCTACGGGCTCATGGACGAGAACAAGTACACGTTCATCGTTCGCCCGGACGCCAACAAGACCCAGATCAAGATCGCGATCGAGAAGATCTTCGAAGTGAAGGTCACGAGCGTGAACACGATCAACCGGAAGGGTAAGCGCAAGCGCACCCGTTTCGGCTTCGGGAAGCGTCCCGACACCAAGCGCGCGATCGTCAGCGTGGCCGACGGCCAGCGGATCGACATCTTCGGTGTCTGACCTCTCCCGGGTCTGACCGCTACATGTCAAGCAACACGTAAAGGAATGCGCGAAGAAGATGGGCATTCGTAAGTACAAGCCGACGACGCCGGGTCGTCGCGGCTCCAGCGTGAGCGACTTCGTCGAGATCACGCGTTCGGAGCCGGAGAAGTCCCTGGTCCGTCCGCTTCACTCCAAGGGCGGTCGTAACGGCCACGGCCGGATCACCGCTCGTCACCAGGGTGGTGGCCACAAGCGCGCCTACCGCGTGATCGACTTCCGTCGTCACGACAAGGACGGCGTGCCGGCCAAGGTCGCTCACATCGAGTACGACCCCAACCGCACCGCTCGCATCGCTCTGCTCCACTACGTGGACGGTGAGAAGCGCTACATTCTGGCGCCCGCCGGCCTCAAGCAGGGCGACAAGATCGAGAACGGCCCCCAGTCCGACATCAAGCCGGGCAACTGCCTCCCGCTGCGCAACATCCCCACGGGTACGTTCGTGCACGCGGTCGAGCTGAAGCCCGGTGGCGGTGCCAAGCTGGGTCGTTCCGCGGGGTCGCAGATCCAGCTCCTCGCCAAGGAGGGCCGTTACGCCACGCTGCGTATGCCCTCCGGTGAGATGCGCATGGTCGAGATCTCCTGCCGCGCCACGGTTGGTCAGGTCGGCAACGCCGAGCAGTCCAACATCAACTGGGGCAAGGCCGGCCGCTCGCGGTGGAAGGGCAAGCGCCCGACCGTCCGTGGTGTGGTCATGAACCCGGTCGACCACCCGCACGGTGGTGGTGAGGGCAAGACCTCCGGTGGTCGTCACCCGGTCAGCCCCTGGGGCAAGAAGGAAGGCCGGACCAGGGCCAAGAACAAGGCCAGCGACAAGCTGATCGTGCGGCGTCGGCGTAGCGGTAAGAAGAAGCGGTAAGGAGCACGTCTGATGCCACGTAGCCTTAAGAAGGGTCCCTTCGTCGACGACCACCTCATCAAGAAGGTGGAAGTCCAGAACGAGAAGGGGACCAAGAACGTCATCAAGACGTGGTCCCGGCGATCCATGATCGTCCCGGAGATGATCGGTCACACGATCGCCGTCCACGACGGCCGCAAGCACGTTCCGGTGTTCGTGTCGGAGTCGATGGTCGGCCACAAGCTCGGTGAGTTCGCTCCCACGCGTACTTTCCGTAGCCACGTCAAGGACGACCGCCGCAGCCGCCGCTAGCGGTTGCAGCAGTTGTAAGAACCATTTTCTCCACGGTGAGTGGGGAAGGAATTTCCGTGAGCGAGGGAAAAGCGATGGGAACGAGGGCACAGGCGCGGTTCGTCCGCGTTACGCCCCGAAAGGCTCGCCGGGTGGCGGACCTTATTCGCGGGTTGCCCGCTGACGAGGCACAGGCGGTGCTCCGGTTCGCGCCCCAGTCGGCGAGCGAGCCCGTTGGCAAGGTGCTGGCTAGCGCCATCGCCAACGCTGAGCACAACGACAAGCTGGACCGTGAGTCCCTGGTGGTCGAGCGCGTCTGGGTGGACGAGGGTCCGACCCTGAAGCGCATTCGTCCCCGCGGCTTCGGCCGGGCTTTCCGGGTCACCAAGCGCACGAGCCACATCACCGTGGTCGTCGCTGAGGGCGCGGGCGCCTCGTCCAAGACCAAGGAAAGGACCCGATAGTGGGGCAGAAGGTAAACCCGCACGGGTTCCGCCTCGGCATCACCACCGACTTCAAGAGCCGCTGGTACGCCGACAAGTCCTACAAGGACTACGTCAAGGAAGACGTCGCGATCCGTCGGATGCTGACCCGTGGCATGGAGCGCGCGGGCATCTCCAAGGTCGAGATCGAGCGCACCCGTGACCGTGTCCGCGTGGACGTCTACACCGCCCGGCCGGGCATCGTCATCGGCCGTCGCGGCGTCGAGGCCGACCGGATCCGTACGGACCTGGAGAAGCTCACCGGCAAGCAGGTGCAGCTGAACGTCTTCGAGGTCAAGAACCCCGAGATCGACGCGCAGCTCGTCGCCCAGGGCGTCGCTGAGCAGCTGAGCAGCCGCGTGGCGTTCCGCCGCGCGATGCGCAAGGCCATGCAGAGCGCCATGAAGAGTGGCGCCAAGGGTATTCGTATCCAGTGCGGTGGTCGTCTGGGTGGGGCTGAGATGTCCCGCTCGGAGTTCTACCGCGAGGGTCGCGTCCCGCTGCACACGCTGCGCGCCGACATCGACTACGGCTTCTTCGAGGCCCGTACGACGTTCGGTCGCATCGGCGTCAAGGTGTGGATCTACAAGGGCGACGCCCCTGTGACCCGCGCCGAGCGCGAGGCGGCCCAGGCCGCCCAGCGCACCGCCGGTGGCGGTCAGCGCCGTGAGCGTCCGCAGCGCCGCCGTCGTGGCGGTGCCGCTGGCGCCCCGGGCACCGACGCCAAGGCTGGTGCTTCGGCCGAGGCCCCGAAGACCGAGGGGAGCTAACCGATGCTTATTCCTCGTAAGGTCAAGTACCGGAAGCAGCACCACCCGGACCTTCGTGGCAAGGCTCAGCGTGGTACCACGGTCGCCTTCGGCGAGTTCGGTATCCAGGCCCTGGAGTCGGCCTACGTGACGAACCGTCAGATCGAGTCCGCTCGTATCGCCATGACGCGTCACATCAAGCGTGGCGGCAAGGTGTGGATCAACATCTTCCCGGACCGTCCGCTGACGAAGAAGCCCGCCGAGGTCCGCATGGGCTCCGGTAAGGGTTCGCCCGAGTGGTGGGTCGCGCCGGTCAAGCCGGGGCGCGTGATGTTCGAGCTGTCGGGCGTGCCCGAGGCCGTGGCCAAGGAGGCCCTGCGCCGTGCGATGCACAAGCTCCCGATGAAGTGCAAGTTTGTTAAGCGGGAGGTGTGGGAGTAGTGGCGAAGTCCGTGACTGCCCACGAGCTGCGCGACCAGTCCGTCGAGGACCTGGTCACGAAGCTCAAGGAAGCCAAGGAAGAGCTCTTCAACCTCCGCTTCCAGGCCGCCACCGGCCAGCTCGACAACCACAGCCGTCTGCGCACTGTCAAGCGCGAGATCGCCAGGATCTACACGGTCCTGCGCGAGCACGAGCTGGGCATCGTCCCGCTGTCTGGTGAGTCGGCTGAGGAGACGAAGGAAGCAGCCGAATGAGTGAGAACCAGACCGCGACGCGCAACTACCGCAAGGTGCGCGAGGGCTACGTCGTCAGCGACAAGATGGACAAGACCGTCGTTGTCGAGGTCGAGGACCGCGTCAAGCACGCCCTGTACGGCAAGGTCATCCGTCGGACGACCAAGTACAAGGCGCACGACGAGGCGAACTCCGCTGGCGTCGGTGACCGGGTCCGCATGATGGAGACCCGGCCGCTCTCCGCGACGAAGCGTTGGCGCGTCGTGGAGATCCTGGAGAAGGCTAAGTAACCCCAGCCTGTTGGCGGCCGGCACTCGTTGCCGGCCGCCGACCAGAGGGGTGAGACCACCTAGCCGTGCGGCAGTGGACCGCACGCATCACATCAGGAGCAGACGTGATTCAGCAGGAGTCGCGACTCAAGGTCGCCGACAACACGGGTGCCAAGGAGATCCTTACCATCCGTGTTCTCGGTGGCTCGGGTCGGCGCTACGCCGGGATCGGCGACACGATCGTCGCCACGGTGAAGGACGCCCTGCCTGGCGCTGGAGTCAAGAAGGGCGACGTCGTCAAGGCCGTTGTCGTGCGCACCGTCAAGGAGCGCCGCCGGCCCGACGGCTCCTACATCCGCTTCGATGAGAACGCTGCCGTGCTCATCAAGGACGGTGGGGACCCGCGAGGCACCCGCATCTTCGGCCCGGTCGGCCGTGAGCTGCGTGACAAGAAGTACATGCGCATCATTTCGCTGGCGCCGGAGGTGCTCTAAGCGATGAAGATCAAATCTGGCGACGAGGTCATCGTTCTCGCCGGCAAGGACAAGGGTGCCACCGGCAAGGTCGTCAAGGCCCTGCCGAAGGAAGACCGTGTCATCGTCGAGGGCGTCAACCTGGTCAAGAAGCACAGGAAGGCCAACCCGGCGGGCGGCCAGCAGGGCGAGGTCGTCACGAAGGAGGCCCCCATCCACGTGAGCAACGTTTCGCTCGCGGAGGACGGCAAGGCCACTCGGGTCGGCTACCGCTTCGAGGAAGACGGAACCAAGGTTCGGGTCTCCCGCCGCACCGGTAAGGACATCTGATGACGGTTACCAACGACATCACCGCCCCTCCGATGCCGCGGCTCAAGGAGAAGTACCGCAACGAGATCGCTGCGGGCCTCAAGGACGAGTTCGACATCGCCAACGTCATGCAGATCCCCGGTCTCACGAAGATCGTGGTCAACATGGGCGTGGGCGAGGCGGCTCGTGACGCGAAGCTGATCCAGGGCGCGATCGCCGACCTTACGGCGATCACCGGTCAGAAGCCGAAGATCAACCGTGCCCGGAACTCCATCGCGCAGTTCAAGCTGCGCGAGGGTCAGCCGATCGGCGCCAGCGTCACGCTGCGCGGCGACCGGATGTGGGAGTTCCTCGACCGGCTGCTCTCGCTGGCCCTGCCCCGGATCAGGGACTTCCGTGGCCTTTCCCCGAAGCAGTTCGACGGGAACGGCAACTACACCTTCGGTCTGACCGAGCAGGTCATGTTCCACGAGGTCGACCCGGACAAGGTCGACCGCCAGCGTGGGATGGACATCACGGTTGTCACGACGGCGACCACCGACGAACACGGCCGCAGCCTGCTCAAGCGGCTCGGTTTCCCGTTCAAGGAAGCCTGAGGGGTTACCACAGATGGCTAAGAAGTCCCTGATCGCCAAGGCGCAGCGGAAGCCGAAGTTCGGCGTTCGTGCGTATACTCGATGCTCGCGGTGCGGCCGCCCCCGCGCCGTCTTCCGGAAGTTCGGCCTGTGCCGTATCTGCTTCCGCGAGATGGCCCACAAGGGCGAGCTGCCCGGTATCACCAAGTCGAGCTGGTAGTTTCCGGTGGGGCCGACCCTGCGCGCTAGCGCGGTCGGCCCCCCGAAACGCCACCTGACGGTGGTACGAAGCAGTGCCCGTGGCCGCCTCCTGGCGGAGCACGGACCAGCTACATCCATTCAACAGGGCACGGCAGTCCCGGGAGGGACCGCGGTGCCCACGACCACGCCGAAGGTCCGTTTGTGCACTCTCCGGGGGCAACCCCGACGAGAGGCAGGCTCTGGGAAAGCCCGCACTCGGAAACCGCGGTGAGGAAGGGCCAGTCGGCCATGACGATGACCGACCCGATCGCAGACATGCTGACGCGTCTGCGTAACGCGAACTCGGCGTACCACGACACCGTGACGATGCCGTATTCCAAGATCAAGGCGCACATCGCCGAGATCCTCCAGCAGGAGGGCTTCATTCAGGGCTGGCGGACCGAGGAGGCCCCCGTGGGCCAGAGCCTCGTCCTCGACCTGAAGTACGGCCCCACCCGTGAGCGTTCCATCGCGGGAATCCGCCGGGTGTCCAAGCCCGGTCTCCGGGTGTACGCGAAGAAGGAGAACCTTCCGCGCGTGCTGGGTGGCCTCGGTGTGGCGATCATTTCGACGTCCGGTGGCCTGATGACTGACAAGCAGGCCAAGAAGCGTGGCGTGGGCGGCGAAGTCCTCGCTTACGTCTGGTAATAGGGAGAGACTGAAGCATGTCGCGAATCGGTCGACTGCCGCTCTCGGTCCCCAAGGGCGTCGAAGTCACGATTAACGGGCAAGACGTCACTGTCAAGGGGCCGAAGGGCGAACTCAAGCACACGATCGCCGAGCCGATCACCGTCTCCTTCGAGGACGGTATCGTCACGGTCGCTCGTCCTGACGACAAGCCGGAGAACCGGTCGCTGCACGGTCTGACCCGTGCGCTGATCGCCAACCTCGTCGAGGGTGTCTCCAAGGGCTACGCCAAGACGCTGGAGATCCACGGCGTGGGTTACCGCGTCCAGGCCCGCGGCTCCAACCTGGAGTTCTCGCTGGGCTTCAGCCACCCGGTGGTCATCGAGCCCCCCGAGGGCATCACCTTCCGCGTGGAGAAGCCGACCATCCTCCACGTCGAGGGCATCGACAAGCAGCTGGTGGGCCAGGTCGCCGCGAACATCCGTGGTCTGCGCAAGCCTGACCCGTACAAGGCCAAGGGCGTGCGGTACAAGGGTGAGCACATCCGCCGCAAGGCCGGAAAGGCTGGTAAGTAGGCATGGGCATCACCGTGAGCCGTAAGCGCACCGCGAAGGCGACCACCTCCCGCAAGCGCCGGCAGTTCCGGGTCCGCAAGAAGGTCGTGGGCACCAGTGAGCGTCCGCGTCTGGCCGTGTTCCGCTCCTCCAAGCACATCGTCGCGCAGGTGATCGACGACTCCAAGGGTCACACCCTGGTCGCCGCCTCCAGCGTCGAGACCGACGTGCGGGGTGCCGAGGGCACGAAGTCCGACAAGTCCGTCAAGGTCGGTGAGCTCGTCGCGCAGCGCGCGAAGGACGCCGGTATCACCCAGGTCGTCTTCGACCGCGGTGGTAACCGGTACGCCGGTCGTATCGCCAAGCTCGCCGACGCGGCGCGCGAGGGCGGGCTGGAGTTCTAGTTCGATGACCTCTGTACTGGCCAAGAACAAGCACGAGAAGAGGAATCACTGATGGCTGCAGCACCGCGGCGCGGCGCCGGTGGCGAGCGGCGTGATCGCCGTGACGATCGCCGCGGCGGCGCCGCAGACAAGGGTGTCTCCTACATCGAGAAGGTCGTGACCATCAACCGGGTCGCGAAGGTCGTCAAGGGCGGCCGTCGCTTCTCCTTCACCGCTCTCGTCGTCGTCGGTGACGGCAACGGCATGGTGGGCGTCGGTTACGGCAAGGCCAAGGAAGTTCCGGCCGCGATCGCCAAGGGCGTGGAGGCCGCGAAGAGGAACTTCTTCCGCGTCCCCCGCATCCAGGGCACCATCGTGCACCGGGTCCAGGGCGAGGAAGCCGCTGGCGTCGTCCTGCTCCGTCCGGCCGCCCCGGGTACCGGCGTCATCGCCGGTGGCCCCGTGCGCGCCGTCCTGGAGTGCGCCGGCATCCACGACGTCCTGAGCAAGTCGCTCGGTTCGTCCAACCCGCTGAACATCGTGCACGCCACGGTGGCGGCGCTCAAGGGTCTCAACCAGCCCGAGGAGATCGCGGCCCGCCGTGGTCTGCCGATCGAGGATGTGGCCCCGGCTGCCATGCTGCGCGCTCGCTCTGAGGCGAAGGCAGGAGCCTGATCATGGCCAAGATCAAGATCACGCAGACCCGCTCCAAGATCGGCGGCAAGGAGAAGCAGCACGCTGCTCTCCAGTCGCTGGGCCTGGGCCGGATCGGTAAGTCCACCGTGCGCGAGGACCGCCCCGAGGTTCGCGGGCAGATCACGATCGTCTCGCACCTCGTCACTGTCGAGGAGGTCGCAGAATGAGCGACTACAACCCCGACGAGCTGCTCAAGCTGCACCACCTGCGTCCCGCCCCGGGTAGCAACAAGGCCAAGATCCGCAAGGGTCGCGGCGAGGCTTCCAAGGGTAAGACCGCTGGTCGCGGTACCAAGGGCACCAAGGCTCGTAACACCGTTCGTCCCGGCTTCGAGGGTGGGCAGATGCCCCTCATCCGCCGGATCCCGAAGCTCAAGGGCTTCAGCAACGCCCGGTTCAAGACGACCTACCAGGTCGTCAACCTGGACAAGCTGAGCGAGCTCTACCCCGAGGGTGGCGAGGTCACCGTCGAGGGCCTGGTCGCCAAGGGCGCGGTTCGCAAGAACCAGCTCGTCAAGGTGCTGGGTACGGGTGAGATCACCGTCGCCGTGCAGGTGAGCGCCAACGCGTTCTCCGGCTCCGCGAAGGAGAAGATCACCGCCGCCGGTGGCACTGTCACCGAGCTGTAGGGGTTTCCCTACGATGCGTACTGGGGGCGCCCGCCCGGCAGGTCCGAAAGGTCCTGTTGGCGGGCGCCCTCACGTGTTGTGAGTGTTGATCGTTATGACTCACGACACCTCGCGTCAGGTGATGACTGTTACAGTGCCATCTGTTTGAGCTCCCCGCTTGACGTAATGTGAGTACTTCCGAGCTCCGGGCGACAGGCCCGGCGCTGACGTTCTACGACGATTCAGGATCGGCCGCGATGTCTGGAACCCGTTCCGCCGCCGAAGCCGCGCAGGAGGAGACGTGCTAGGTGCGTTCGTTCGTGCATTCCGCACGCCCGACCTGCGCAATAAGCTGCTGTTCACACTGTTCATCCTGACGATCTTCCGGCTGGGCTCGGTGATTCCCGCTCCGGGCATCGACTCGGCGGCGATCCGGGAGCAGATGGACTTCATCACCGCGCAGGACCAGTCCGGTGTCTACGCATTGGTGAACCTGTTCAGTGGCGGCGCCCTGCTTCAGCTGGCGGTGTTCGCGCTCGGGGTCATGCCGTACATCACCGCGAGCATCATCATCAACCTGCTCACCGTCGTGATCCCGCGTCTGGAGGCCCTCAAGAAGGAGGGCCAGGCCGGACAGAGCAAGATCACGCAGTACACCCGCTATCTGACCCTCATGCTCGCCGTGCTCCAGGCCACCTCCATCGTGGCCATGGCCCGCACCGGCGCCCTCTTCCAGAACTCGATCGACCCGTCGGTCTACATGCCCAACCAGGACATCCTCACCATGGTGACGATCGTCTTCGTGATGACCGCGGGCACCGCGATCATCATGTGGATGGGTGAGCTGATCACCGAGCGCGGTGTCGGCAACGGTATGTCGCTGCTGATCTTCACCCAGGTCATCGCGATGTTCCCCTCCTCGATCATGGGCCTCTACGAGGAGCGGTCGGTCTGGATCTTCATCATCATCTGCCTCGCCGGTCTGGCCCTGATCACCGCCGTGGTGTTCATGGAGCAGGCGCAGCGCCGTATCCCGGTGCAGTACGCGAAGCGCATGGTGGGTCGTCGTATGTACGGCGGCAGCTCGACCTACATCCCCCTGAAGGTCAACCAGGCGGGCATCATCCCCGTGATCTTCGCCTCCTCCCTGCTGTACCTCCCCCAGCTGGTCGTCGGTCTGATCGGACAGGACTCCACCCACCCGGTGGCGCAGTTCTTCCAGACCTACTTCCTCACGGGCACCCACCCCGTCTACATGGCGACCTTCTTCGTCATGATCGTCGGCTTCGCGTTCTTCTACGTGGCGATTACGTTCAACCCCACTGAAGTCGCCGACAACATGAAGAAGTACGGTGGGTTCATCCCGGGTATCCGTCCGGGGCGTCCGACCGCCGAGTACCTGGACTACGTCCTGACTCGTCTGACGACCCCCGGTTCGCTGTACCTGGGTGTGATCGCTCTCCTGCCCATGGTCGCTCTCGGCGCCACCGGTGCCGACATGAACTTCCCCTTCGGCGGGACGAGCATCCTGATCATGGTGGGTGTCGGGCTGGACACGGTGAAGCAGATCGAGAGTCACCTCCAGCAGAGGAACTACGAAGGTTTTCTGCGATAAATGCGTGCAGTATTGGTGGGGCCGCCTGGGGCCGGCAAGGGCACCCAGGCCCAGATCCTCGCGGAAGAGCTGTCGATCCCGAAGGTGTCCACCGGTGACATCTTCCGGGCCAACGTCAGCGGTGGTACCGAACTCGGCAAGAAGGCCAAGGAGTTCATGGACCGCGGTGACCTCGTCCCCGACGAGGTCACCAACGCCATGGTCAAGGACCGGCTGGCCCAGGACGACGCGGCGGGTGGTTTCCTGCTGGACGGGTTCCCCCGCAACGTCCCCCAGGCCGAGACGCTCCAGGGCATGCTCGCGGACCTCGGGACCCAGCTGGACGTCGTCCTGGAGCTGCGGGTCGACGAGGAGGAGGTCGTCAAGCGCCTCTCGGGTCGTCGTTCCTGCCCCGAGTGCGGCCGCGTGTACCACGTGGAGTACGACGCCCCGAAGGTCGAGGGCACGTGCGACAACGAGGGTGCCGCGCTGTACCAGCGTGAGGACGACCGTGAGGAGACCATCAGGCACCGCCTGAAGGTCTACCGCGAGCAGACGGCTCCGCTGGTCGAGTTCTACACCGGTGAGGGCCTGCTGGCCACCATCGCCGCCACGGGCCCCGTGGCGGAGGTGACGGCCCGCGCGAAGGCCGCCATCGAGGAGAAGCGGTCGGCGGTCTGATGTCTCCCAGAGGTGGCTCGGGCGTGCAGATCAAGACGCCGGAACAGATCGCCAAGATGAGGGCGGCGGGTCAGGTCGTGGCCCGCGCCCTGGACACCCTCCGGGCCGCGGTGCGGCCCGGAGTGTCCACCCTCGAACTCGACTCGGTGGCCGAGAAGGTCATCCGGGACGCCGGGGCCGTTCCGTCCTTCAAGGGCTACCACGGCTTCCCGGGCTCGATCTGCGCCTCGGTGAACGAGGAGGTCGTGCACGGCATCCCGACCGCCGAGCGCGTCCTGGCGGACGGGGACATCATCTCCGTCGACTGCGGCGCCATCCTCGACGGCTGGCACGGCGACTCCGCGGTGACCATCGCTGTCGGGGAGGCCCGGCCCGAGGACCTCGCGATGATGGAGGTCTGCGAGGAGTCCATGTGGCTGGGGATCGCGCAGATGCGGCCGGGCAAACGCCTGGGCGACATCGGTTTCGCGATCGGCGGCCACATCTCGGCCAACGGCGGCTACGGCAACGTGCGCGAGTACGGCGGTCACGGCATCGGCACCGAGATGCACATGGATCCGCACGTTCTCAACTACGGCAAGAAGGGCCGTGGTCAGAAGCTGGTCGAGGGCATGTGCCTGGCGATCGAGCCGATGACCACGCTCGGCTCGCACGACGTGGTGGAGCTGGACGACGGCTGGACGGTCGTCACCCGGGACGGTGGCCGCGCCGCCCACTTCGAGCACACCGTGGCGATCACGGCGGACGGCCCGATGGTGCTGACCGCGCGTGAGTCGAACCGCGATAAAATCTCCCAGATGGGGCTCGTCCAGCCGACCTGGTGACGGCGGGCCCACCCCCCGACGCCCTCCGGCGATCAGTCGGAGCGGCGGGGGTGGCGACCACCCCCACGGGTGAGAGGCGAGGTACGCGCGATGTCCGACCCGGTGTCTTCGATGCGATCGTCCGACTCCGAACGCGACCGCGTGGCGGGGCTCCTCCAGGAGCACTTCGCCCAGGGGCGTCTGGACCACGAGGAGTTCACCGAACGCCTCAGCCAGGTGTACCGGTCCCGGACCGTGGACGAACTGGCCCTGGTCACCCGCGACCTCCCCGAGCGCGATCTCGCCGACGTCGGCCGGGCTCCGCTGGCCGACGCCGCGGCTCCGCCGCTGCGGCTGAGGGACCCCGCCCTGATGGTGCCGTGGGTCCTCTACGGTGGAGTGAACCTCCTCTGCTTCTTCATCTGGCTGATCCTGTTCTTCACCACCGAGGCCAGCTACCCCTGGTTCCTGTGGGTCCTGGGCCCGTGGGGGATCATGATGTCCGTCGTGACGTTCGGGGTGCTCGCCGCGCAGCGCGGGCAGGGCGAGGACTAGGAACCGCCGGATCCGCCGGGCACCGTCCGGGCGGCCCCCGGTGGCGGGAACAGGGCGCTCCGCGCGCCGGTTCGCCCCGTGGGGCGTACGGTGTAGGGTTCTGTGCCCTTCGGTTAGGAGTACTTGCCCGAAGGGGATAGACTGTCACTGCCCATACGCGGGCTGTTGGGTCAGTCTGCCTTCTTTGTGCCACGTCATTCCACTCGACGTACGCTCTCTCGCAGTTGGCCCGAGCTTCCAGTGTGTTCAGGCTCTGGCGACCAGGAATCCTCCGGTCGTCCGGGCTGTCGCGTCATGCGAGGCCACTGGGGTCGCGTCGGGTTGTCATGATCAACCAATTGATGAGCGAGGCGTGGAGGACATGGCGAAGAAAGACGGCGCCATCGAGATCGAGGGTTCCGTTGTCGAGTCGCTACCCAACGCTATGTTCAAGGTAGAGCTCGACAACAAGCACACGGTCCTTGCCCACATCAGCGGCAAGATGCGGATGAACTACATCCGTATTCTCCCCGACGACCGCGTCGTCGTGGAGCTGAGCCCGTACGACCTCACGCGCGGGCGCATCGTTTACCGCTACAAGTAGCCCGTCAGGGGCCGACGGCCCAAGACTGGTGATGTGATGAGTTCGGAGTCACCATGAAGGTCAAGCCGAGCGTGAAGAAGATCTGCGCGAAGTGCCGCGTGATCCGTCGTAACCGTCGGATCATGGTCATTTGCTCGGACCCGCGTCACAAGCAGCGCCAGGGCTAGTACCCCCGGTTCGCTCGCCGCGGCTTCCGCACAGCGAGGACCCGGTAGGGGGAGGATCCCCCCGCCGGGCAGTGAAACAACGAAAACCTGTTCCGATCTCCCGCCGTCGAGGACGCGCGGGGGAGAACCCCCGGTCGGAGGCCGGGGCCTCGTCGATTGGGCGACGAGAGGATGGAACGGGTCAGACCTCCGCATATGCATGGATGGAGTCTCGCCCACATGGCACGTATTGCCGGCGTTGACCTCCCCCGCGACAAGCGGGTGGAGATCGCTCTCACTTACGTCTTCGGGGTTGGCCGTACCCGCGCCCTCGAAACCCTGAAGAACACCGGTGTCGACGGGAACACCCGCGTCTACCAGCTGTCCGAAGAGGACCTGGTCAAGCTGCGCGAGTGGATCGACGCCAACTACCAGGTCGAGGGTGACCTGCGTCGCGAGGTCCAGGCCGACATCCGTCGCAAGATGGAGATCGGCAGCTACCAGGGCATTCGCCACCGTCGTGGCCTTCCGGTCCGCGGTCAGCGCACGCAGACCAACGCCCGTACCCGCAAGGGCAAGAAGAAGACCGTGGCCGGCAAGAAGAAGGCCGGCAAGAAGTAGTCCGCCTCGGACCTTTCAACCGCGTCCGAGAAGATACACACGGACCGATGATCTCTGGGAGTTTCGCTCATGCCGCCTAAGGGCCGTCAGGGTGCCGCGCGCAAGGTGCGCCGCAAGGAAAAGAAGAACATCGCCCACGGGCACGCTCACATCAAGAGCACGTTCAACAACACGATCGTGAGCATCACCGACCCCACCGGTGCGGTGATCGCCTGGGCCAGCTCGGGTCAGGTCGGCTTCAAGGGGTCGCGTAAGTCCACCCCCTACGCCGCGCAGATGGCCGCCGAGGCCGCGGCCCGCCGTGCCCAGGAGCACGGTGTCCGCAAGGTCGACGTCTTCGTGAAGGGCCCGGGCTCCGGCCGGGAGACCGCGATCCGTTCGCTTCAGGCGACCGGTCTCGAGGTCGGCTCCATCCAGGACGTCACCCCGGTTCCGCACAACGGCTGCCGTCCGCCGAAGCGCCGCCGCGTCTGATTGGCACCGGTGCCCGCGCCTCCTGCCGCGCGGGCACCCCGTGGTGTGGTCCGTGACCGTCTCCCGTGCGGAGGCGGCGCGGACCGGGTAGGAATCCGAACAGGGGACACCACCACTCCGGTGGTGTCCGTCCGGTGGCCGTCAAATAGCGGTCGGCCATGTGGAAGGGAAGTCACGGACCATGTTGATCGCACAGCGTCCCACGCTCACCGAGGAAGTCGTCTCGGACCTGCGTTCGAGGTTTGTCATCGAGCCGCTGGAGCCGGGTTTCGGCTACACGATCGGTAACTCTCTCCGGCGCACGCTGCTGTCCTCCATCCCCGGTGCTGCTGTCACCAGCATCCGCATCGAGGGCGTCGAGCACGAGTTCACCACCGTGCCCGGGGTCAAGGAGGACGTCACCGAGATGATCCTCAACCTCAAGGGTCTGGTCGTCAGCTCCGAGCACGACGAGCCGGTGCTGATGTACCTGCGCAAGCAGGGCCCCGGTGTGGTGACCGCCGCGGACATCGCTCCGCCGGCCGGTGTCGAGGTGCACAACCCCGACCTGCACATCGCCACGCTGAACGGCAAGGGCAAGCTGGAGATGGAGCTGACGGTCGAGCGCGGCCGCGGTTACGTCTCCGCGACGCAGAACAAGCAGCAGGGCCAGGAGATCGGTCGGATCCCGATCGACTCCATCTACTCGCCGGTGCTGCGTGTGACCTACAAGGTCGAGGCCACCCGAGTCGAGCAGCGCACCGACTTCGACCGCCTGATCGTCGACATCGAGACCAAGCCGGCCATCCGTCCCCGTGACGCCGTGGCCAGCGCGGGCAAGACCCTGGTCGAGCTGTTCGGTCTGGCGCGTGAGCTCAACGTCGACGCCGAGGGCATCGACATGGGCCCGTCGCCCACGGACGCCGCGCTCGCGGCGGACCTGGCGCTGCCGATCGAGGACCTCAACCTCACGGTCCGGTCCTACAACTGCCTCAAGCGTGAGGGCATCCACAGCGTTGGTGAGCTGGTTGCCCGCTCCGAGCAGGACCTGTTGGACATCCGTAACTTCGGTGCCAAGTCCATCGATGAGGTCAAGCAGAAGCTCATCGACATGGGCCTGTCCCTGAAGGACTCCCCGCCCGGATTCGACCCCAGCACCGCGGCCGACTCCTACGGCTCCGAGGACGACGAGGGTGAGTCCTTCGTCGAGACGGAGCAGTACTAACCTTCGTCGCCCCAAGGTCCCCGGCCGAGTGCGGCCGTGGACCGCATCACTAGGAGAACGACACCATGCCCACGCCTACCAAGGGCGCCCGTCTGGGTTCCGGGCCCGCTCACGAGCGGCACATCCTGGCGAACCTCGCCACCTCGCTGTTCCAGCACGGCCGTATCCGCACCACGGAGGCCAAGGCCAAGCGCCTGCGTCCGTACGCCGAGAAGCTCATCACGCTCGGCAAGCGCGGTGACCTGCACGCCCGTCGTCAGGTGCTGACCAAGATCACGGACAAGTCCGTGGTGCACGAGCTCTTCACCGAGATCGGTCCGCGCTTCGAGAACCGCCCCGGTGGTTACACCCGTATCACCAAGATCGGTCCGCGGAAGGGCGACAACGCCCCGATGGCCATCATCGAGCTGGTCGAGGCGCTGAACGCGCCCGCCGCTCCGGCCGCCGCTCCCGTCGAGGAGACCGCCGCGACCGAGGAGACCACCACGGAGGCCCCCGAGGCCACCGAGGAGAGCTCCGAGAGCAAGTAGGGCTGACGTGCGTGGGGCCTCCGGGCCCGCGTGCCAGGCTCGTCGAGTGCCCGACCCTCGCGGGGGTCGGGCACTTCTTCTTTTCATGGGGGCGCGCTCCGAGGGGCGCGCCCGGATGCGGGGTGGGGATGGACGAGAACGAGACGACCGTCCGGCTGCGACTGGACATCGCCTACGACGGCACCGACTTCTCCGGGTGGGCGACCCAGCCGACCCGGCGCACCGTGCAGGGCGAGCTGGAGTCCGCGCTGGCGAAGGTGCTCCGGCTGCCGTCGGCCTCGGTGACGTGCGCCGGGCGCACGGACGCCGGGGTGCACGCGCGCGGCCAGGTGGCGCAGGTGGACGTGCCGGTCGCGACCTGGGAGAGCGAGGGGGAGCGGGTGCTGCGCAGGCTGGCCGGCGTGCTGCCCCGGGACGTGCGTGTCAACGCCGTCCGGGTGGCCCCTCCGGGTTTCGACGCACGCTTCTCGCCCCTGTTCCGGCGCTACGTGTACCGCGTCAGCGACGCTCCGTACGGCGTGGAGCCGCTGCGCCGCCGGGACGTGCTGTGGCACCGGCACCCGGTGGACGTGGACCGGATGAACGAGGCCGCCGCGCTGCTGGTGGGCGAGCACGACTTCGCGGCCTTCTGCAAGAAGCGTGAGGGGGCCACGACCATCCGCGAGCTCCTGCGTCTGGAGTGGGTGCGGGAGGAGCAGTACCTGATCGCGGGGACGATCCAGGCCGACGCGTTCTGCCACAACATGGTGCGCGCCCTCGTGGGGACGCTCCTGGCGGTGGGGGACGGGCGGCGGGGGGTCGAGTGGCCCGGACGGGTTCTGGGCGCGGCCGTGCGCGACTCGTCGGTGCACGTGGTGGGTCCGCAGGGGCTGAGCCTGGAGGAGGTGCGCTACCCGGCCGACGAGGAGCTGGCCGGGCGGGCGAGCCTCACCCGTCGCGTGCGTGAGCTGCCCTGCAAGGGGCACGCGGGGTAGACGGAGCGCAGACCGGGAGGGGCCTCGTGCGCGCGTGCGTGTCTGAGCCCGTGAGCGCGTGCGTCCCGGAGCCCCTGTGAGCCCGTGTGAGGGCGTGCGGGGTGCGGCGCCTGACCTTGGGGCTTCCGAGGCGCGTGGGGCTCAGAGGGCAGGCCTGTGCGGGCGGAGCCCTGAGCTCCCCCATGAGGACAAGTAGAGCTGGAAACACGGGACGGCGCCACCCTGGTCCACTGGGCTGTGGACAACCGGGGTGGCGCCGCCTCGTGTGGTCAGGCGCGGTCGTCGGCCAGCGCCGAGTGGGCGCTCTCGATGAACCCCTCGCCGATGTCGCGCAGCTCGGTGGCGTCGGCGCCGTCCTCGGTGCCCTCGTCGCTGCCGTCGCTGTTGGCGGACAGGGAGAAGAGGAGGTAGCGGCCCCACTGGCCGCTGCTGCCGTGGCCGCCCGAGTAACCGAGGCGCTCGGCCGGGGTGCCCTCCTCGCCGGGCAGCCCGGCGAACCACGCGGCGCCGACCAGGTCCTGGGCTCCCAGGGCCGTCTCGGCCTCCGCGTCGCTGGGCAGGGCGGCGACCCCGACCGTGACCGCGTGGTTCTGGTCCTCGCTCAGGTAGGACGCGCGCACCAGCTGACGGCAGTCGTTGTCGGTGAGCACCTGGCCGTAGTCGCCGTGGGTGCCCGAGGCGCAGTCCTCGCTGTCATCCACGGCCACGCGGCTGAACGTGCCCTGGCCTTCGATCTCGATCTCCTCGGGGAAGAGGCCGTCCGCGGAGAGGGCTCCCGAGTCGGCGCCCTCGTCGGAGACCGTGGCCGCGCCGGTGCCGCCGGAGCCGAAGTAGAAGGCGCCGCCGCCAGCGATCGCCAGCAGGGCGACGAAACCCGCGCCCATGAGGACGAGCTGGCTCCGGGGGCGCTTCCGCGCGGGCCCGTCGTCGTAGTCCTCGTAATCGTCGTAGTCGTCGTAGTCGTCCCGCACGCTCTGGACGTCGAACTGGGCGGTGTCCGCACCGGCGTCCTCGGGAACCTCGTCCCGGTAGAGCGGACGGGCACCCCCGGAGGGAGCGGCCGGGACCGCTCTCAGGTTCTGGGTCGCTCCCATGGCGTCGGCCGGGAAGACAGGCTCCTCGGAGGGCCGGGGCGGTTCCGGCGGCTGGACGGGGTACGACGGCGGCCGACCCCCGGAGGGCGCGCCGTGCGGGGGCATCCCCGGGGCTCCGGGGCCTCCGGGCGGGCCCGGCGGAAGGGAGTTGGGCGGGGGCGGGATCGGTCCGCGCATCGACGGCTGGCCGCCGGTGGGCATCGCCTGGGGGCCGCCGGGCGGAACCTGGGGGCCGCTGCCGGGAGGGCCCTGGGGCGGGCCGGGCTGGCCGTGGGGCGGCTGCGGTGGACGGCCCTGGGCGTGCGGAGGCATCGGCCCGCCCTGACCGGGGTGCGGTGCCCCGGGAGGAAGGGGCGGGCCCGGGTGGGGGTGGCCGGGAGCCTGCGGTCCGGTGACCGGCCGTCCGGGGCCGGGAGGACCGCCGTGGGGGCCGGCGGGGGGGACGTTCGGACCGCTCTGAGTGAGATGTCCCATTCCGGGGTGGCCGCCGGTGGGGGCACCGGGACCGCCGGGACGGGGTCCGCCCTGCTGCGGACCGCCCGGGTGGGGCGGTGCCTGCGGGCCGCTCGGGCCGGCGTGCGGCGGGAGCTGGGGGCCGCTGTGCGCACCGGGAACACCCTGCGGCCCGGTGCCGCCCTGGGGCGGCTGCGGGAACTGGCCGTGCGGGGGGAGGCCCGGAGCGGGCTGCGGCGGCTGCGGGCCGGAGTGCCCGGCGTGCGGCGGGAACTGCGGACCCGAGGGGCCCGCGTGCGGCGGGAACTGCGGCCCGGATGTGGAATGCTGGCCCTCAGGCTGGGAGGGCGCACCGAGCAGGTCCCGACCGTCGCCTGCCTCCGGCTGGAGAGGTCGTCCGTCTGGGCCGTACTGAGGCGGGTTCGGATGGGTACTGATGGGAGTCTCCGAAGGCTCTGAGAGTGGGACTGGGCCGCGGTTCGCCGGGCCCGTGGCCTGTGTCCGCGCTGGGGCTTCCGTACTGCTTCAGCGGACGTTCGGCGATCGTGACGGGCGTCTCCAAGGTGCGGCGCGCCGCCCGTGGTACCGGGCGGATACCGGCCTTTTGGTGCAAGGGTAACCAACGCGTGGGCGAGAGCAGGACGAAGCACTCCCGGCGACAGGCATAATAAAAGGCGGAGAGGTCACGGATGTGAACCCGTCCCGGCGCTTTCCCGCCAGACGTATCCCATCGGTCGGCCCGACGCTCGCTTTGACCTGCGTTAGGGTGGACAGGTAGGATATTTCGTCGTTGTGCGTTGAGTTGCCGTGGGCCCCAAACTCCCGAAGCTGGGTGCCGATCCACGCACCATCGTCTGCGCACTCACGACCGGGTCGTCCTGATTGGACATGGGACATCCGGCCAAGTAACAGCCCCGCACCCGCGGCGGCTGTTCCCGGCCCCGCACCCGTAGGGGTGTTCCGTAATACGAGTCCACCATCCCGTTCGGGATGGGGCAGCCGACTGAAGAGCGAAGGCGAACGATCGTGCGCACATACAGCCCCAAACCAAGCGATGTCCAGCGTCAGTGGCACGTTGTCGACGCTACCGATCTCGTGCTCGGGCGTATGGCGAGCCAGGTCGCCACGCTGCTTCGGGGCAAGCACAAGCCCTACTACGCGCCCCACATCGACACCGGCGACTTCGTCATCGTCGTGAACGCCGAGAAGGTCGCCCTGACCGGCAAGAAGCTGGACCAGAAGCGTGCCTACCGGCACTCCGGTTACCCCGGCGGTCTGCGTTCGATCGCGTACGCCGACCTGCTGGAGAAGAACCCCGAGCGGGCCATCGAGAAGGCCGTCAAGGGCATGCTCCCCAAGGGCTCCCTCGGCCGTCAGATGGGCAAGAAGCTCAAGGTGTACGCCGGTGCGGAGCACCCGCACCAGGCCCAGCAGCCGGTTCCGTTCGAAATCAAGAAGATCGAGCAGCCCGCCTAGGCGTTCGCAGACTTTTACAGGAAGCACGAGGATAACCGTGGTCGAGCCCACCGGCATCGAAGACGTCGAGCAGGAAATCGCCGAGAACCCGGAGGACTTCCCCTCCGAGTACACGAGCGAGTCGGACGAGACGACCGCCGCCTACGTCCCCACCGCGTCCGGCCCCAGCGCCGGTACCGGTCGTCGTAAGCAGGCCGTCGCCCGCGTCCGCATCGCCCCCGGTTCGGGCGAGTGGAAGATCAACGGCAAGCCGCTTGATGTCTACTTCCCGGACAAGGTCCACCAGCAGACGGTCAAGGACCCCTTCGTCTCCCTCGGGTTCGACGGCGCCTACGACGTCTTCGCCCGTCTTGACGGCGGCGGCACCAGCGGCCAGGCCGGCGCCCTGCGTCACGGCATCGCCCGTGCGCTGGCGACCCTGGACGCCGAGAACAACCGTCCGACCCTGAAGAAGGCCGGCTTCCTCACCCGTGACGACCGTGAGGTCGAGCGGAAGAAGGCCGGTCTCAAGAAGGCGCGCAAGGCTCCGCAGTTCTCCAAGCGCTAATGCTCATGCGCCGGCTCCTGCTCGGCTGAGCTTTCGCCCGTACGTCGTTCCCTCTGTCGGGGACGGCGTACGGGCTTTTGGTTTTTCCGGTGGCTTTCTCGGCCACGCTGAAATTCACCGGCGCCGGCTCTCTCCGGCGCCGCTTTCGAAAGGGGCTGTCGCCTGTGGCTCGGCTGTTCGGAACCGATGGTGTACGCGGTCTCGCGGGACGCGACCTGACCGCTTCGCTCACCCTGGAACTGTCCATCGCGGCGGCGAGGGTCCTGGCCCGTGCCGAGGGGGAGCGGCGACCGCTCGCGGTGGTCGGCCGCGATCCCCGCGCGTCCGGTGAGTTCCTGGAGGCCGCGGTCGTCGCGGGCCTGGCGAGCACCGGTGTGGACGTCGTGAAGGTCGGCGTGCTGCCCACACCGGCCGTGGCCTATCTCACGGGTGCCCTGGGCGCCGACTTCGGTGTGATGCTCTCGGCCAGCCACAACCCGGCTCCGGACAACGGGATCAAGTTCTTCGCCCGGGGAGGCCAGAAGCTGGAGGACGCCCTGGAGGAGGAGATCGAGGGCATGCTCGGCGTCCCCTCGACCCCCGCCGTGGGCGACGCGGTCGGCCGGGTCACGGAGTCCCACGACGGCGCCGAGCGGTACACCCAGCACGTCCTGGACTCGCTCCCGCACGCCCTGAACGGGCTCAAGGTGGTCATGGACTGCGCCCACGGAGCGGCCAGCACGGTCGCCCCCGAGGCGCTGCGCCGAGCGGGCGCGGAGGTCATCGCGATCGGTGACCAGCCCGACGGCCACAACATCAACCAGGGGTGCGGGTCCACCAGCCTGGCGGCCCTCCAGGAGGCGGTGCGGCTGCACGGCGCCGATGCCGGTATCGCCAACGACGGCGACGCCGACCGCTGCCTGGCCGTGGACTCCGAGGGCAACGTGGTGGACGGCGACCAGATCCTGGCGATCCTGGCCACGGAGGCCAAGGACGCCGGGCGTCTGGAGAAGGACACCCTCGTGGTGACGGTCATGTCGAACCTCGGTCTGAAACTGGCGATGGCGCGCGAGGGCGTCACCGTGGTGGAGACCGCGGTCGGTGACCGGTACGTGCTGGAGGAGATGAAGCGCGGCGGGTTCGGTCTGGGCGGCGAGCAGTCCGGCCACGTGATCCTGCTCGACCACGCCACCACCGGGGACGGTCTGCTGACCGGCCTGCACCTGCTGGCCGCGATGGCGCACCGGGGCCAGGGCCTGGCCGAGCTGGCCAAGGTGATGACCCGCCTGCCGCAGGTGCTCATCAACGTCCCCGACGTGGACCGTTCCCGGGCGGCGGAGTCCGAGGAGCTGGCCGCCGCCGTCCGCGAGGCCGAGGCGGAGCTGGGCGAGACCGGGCGGGTGCTGATCCGCCCGAGCGGGACCGAGCCGAAGGTGCGGGTGATGGTGGAGGCCCCCGAGCTGGAGCAGGCCACGGCCGTGGCCGAGCGTCTGGCCGGGGTGGTGCGCACCGCCCTCGCGTAGGGCGTTCCTCCCACGATTCGAGCGCGCATCCGGGCACACGTCGGCCCGGGTGCGCGTTCTCGTGTGTGTGCGGTGTGGTGGGGCGGCCCCCGGCGGGCCGCTGCCTAGGGAGTGTTTTTTGGATGCTTTCGCCGGTGGCGGCGGAGCCGCCATCGATGCGAGCGGTCGCCAGGCAATTTCTCGCAAGACGATGAGTGAAGCTGCCCCTACTGTGCCCTGCTACGCGAGCTCCGCAGCTTCGCACAGCGGGGGCCCGCCCGGGTTTGGCTGTCCGAGCTTCATCGGCGCGGCGAGAGGCAGCCTGGCAACGCGAGCGCGGAATGATCCAAAAAGCACGACCGAGGGTCGGATGACCGGGGACCACTGGTCCCCGGAGGGTGGAGTGGAGCGGGCATGATGACGAACGCGCGGTACGGGCACTCCCTCACCGTCGGTGTGGACATCGGGGGGACCAAGGTCGCGGCCGGGGTGGTCACCCCCGGCGGCCGGGTGCTGGCGCGGCTGCGCACCGAGACCCCGGCGCGGAGCCGGAGCGCCACGGTGGTGGAGGACACGATCGTGTCGGTCGTGTCCGAGCTGCGCCGGGAGTACCGGGTGCGTGCCGTGGGCGTGGGCGCGGCCGGGTTCGTCGACGAGCGCCGTTCCCGGGTGCTGTTCGCCCCGCACCTGTCCTGGCGTGAGGAGCCGCTCAGGGACGCGCTCTCCGTGCGTCTCGGGCTGCCCGTGGTGGTCGAGAACGACGCGAACGCCTCGGCCTGGGCCGAGGTGCGGGCGGGCGCCGCGCGGGGCGTGGACGACGTCGTGGTGGTCAACCTGGGCACGGGGATCGGTGGCGCGATCGTCCTGGGCGGGGAGCTCAGACGCGGGCGCTACGGGTTGGCGGGCGAGTTCGGTCACATGACGGTGGTGCCGGGCGGGCACCGCTGTGAGTGCGGTAACCGGGGTTGCTGGGAGCAGTACGCGAGCGGGAACGCGCTCACCCGTGAGGCCCGCGAGCTGGTGTCGGCGGAGTCCCCGGTGGCGGAGGTGCTGTGGCAGGCCGTGGGCGGGGACCCGGCGCTGATCACGGGGCCGCTGGTGAGCGAGCTCGCGCGGAAGGGGGACCGCGCCTGTCGTGAGCTCCTGGAGGAAGCGGGCGGGTGGCTCGGTGTGGGGTTGGCCAACCTGGCGGCGGCCTTCGACCCGGAGCTGTTCGTGATCGGCGGTGGAGTGTCCGAGGTGGGTGAGTTGCTGCTCGGCCCGGCCCGGAGCGCCTTCGCGAGGAGTCTGACCGGCCGGGGTTACCGGCCGGAGGCCCGTGTCGTCGCCGCGGCCCTGGGCAACGAGGCGGGACTGGTGGGCGCCGCAGACCTCGCGCGCGAGGCCCTGCCGAGGGGTCGCGGACGCCGCCGCCAGCAGCGCCTGGGCAGGGCCCGGTGGTGAGGGTCAGCGCCGAGGGGCCAGCGCCCGCACGTCGACGTCGATCGGGAAGGGCACGTCCAGCTTGAGCCGCTCCCGGGCGATGGTGGTCGGGACGTAGCGGGGATCACGGCCCCCGTCGAGTTCGTACACGTGGATCGCGGGCCCCGTCTCCTCCGGTTCGATCCGCCAGAAGTGCGGGATTCCGGCTGCCGCGTACTTCATCGGTTTGGTGGTGCGGTCCCGCTCCCGGGACTCCGGGGAGACGATCTCGATCGCGATGAGGACGTCCTCGGGCGGGACGTGGGTGGCCTGGTACCAGTCGAGGTGGTCGTCCCTCCCCTCCTCGAACTCGTAGACGAGGATGTCGGGTTCGGGCCGCTGGTACTTGCCCAGCTTCATCGTCATCTCGGCGAGGACATCGACGCACTTGGGTGCCATGTCCTGGAGTTCGTGTGCCAGGTTGATCATGACGTGCGAGTGAAAACGGGTCTGGGGGGAAAGCAAGACGAGCGCTCCGTCGATGAGTTCCATCCGGGGTACCCCCGGAGGAAGTCGGTCCATGTCATCAGCGGTCCAGCCCCCGGGCGGGGTGAGGAACCAGTCGGGGAGCGGCTCGGCCATCGAATCCTCCTGGGTCGATTCCTGGGGCCACTCTAGTGTCGCTGTTCTTCGCATGACAGGAAGGTAGCGCTGAGTGACGACAGAAGAACGTGCCTTGCTCATACCCGCTCCAGTGGGTTCCAACGGCGCTGGTCAGGGCGTTACCCGTGATTAACCGAACCCGGTTCTAGTGCGCGGGTCACATTCTCTGTAGAGTGCGGCCATGGATCTCAACGGAATCTCCGCCCTCGTCTCGGGCGGCGCCAGCGGCCTCGGTGAGGCCACCGCCAAGGAACTCGCCTCCGCCGGAGCCACCGTCGTCATCGCCGACCTCAACGCCGAGCGCGGCGAGGCGGTCGCCAAGGAGATCGGTGGCGTCTTCGTCTCCACCGACGTCTCCCAGGAGGACCAGGTCAAGGCGGCCGTCCAGGCCGCCGTCGACACCGGAAAACCCTTCCGGGTCGCGGTCTCCTGCGCCGGGATCGGCTGGGCGACCCGCACGGTGGACCGGAACGGCAACCCCCACGACCTGGACAGCTACCAGAAGGTCATCCAGGTCAACCTCATCGGCACCTTCAACGTGCTGCGCCTGTCGGCGGCCGAGATCGCGAAGACCGAACCGGTCAACGAGGACGGCGAGCGCGGCTCCATCCTCAACACCGCCTCCCTCGCGGGCATCGAGGGCCAGATCGGTCAGATCGCCTACTCCTCCTCCAAGGGCGGCGTGATCGGTATGACCCTCCCTGCGGCGCGCGACCTCGCGGCCATCGGCGTCACCGTGAACACCATCGCACCCGGCATCCTGGAGACGCCCATCTACGGCGACGGCCCGGGCTCGGAGGAGTTCAAGCAGCGCCTCGCCGCCCCGGTCCCCTTCCCCAAGCGCCTGGGCACCGCCGCCGAGTTCGGCAAGCTGGCCCGGACCCTGCTGGAGGTCAGCTACGTCAACGGGGAGGTCGTCCGGATCGACGGCGGCCTCCGCATGCCCCCGAAGTAGGAGGACACCGTGTCCGACGAGGTTCTCTACACGGCTGAGGACGGCGTCGCCGTCATCACCATCAACCGTCCCAAGGCGAAGAACGCCGTGAACGCGGCGGTCGCG
Organism: Nocardiopsis eucommiae; assembly: GCF_965344335.1. NCBI lineage: Bacteria > Bacillati > Actinomycetota > Actinomycetes > Streptosporangiales > Nocardiopsidaceae > Nocardiopsis > Nocardiopsis eucommiae. The sequence continues at coordinate 47,296 of NZ_CBDRIY010000015.1, read as the reverse complement.
ACGCGCATCGCGGAGGCCCTGGACGACGTGGACGCCCGCAAGGACGTCAACGTCGCGATCATCACCGGCGCCGGTGGCACCTTCTGCGCCGGGATGGACCTCAAGGCCTTCATGAAGGGCGAGGTCCCGGTGGTCGAGGGACGCGGGTTCGGCGGCTTCGCCGAGCGCGGCCCCAAGAAGCCCCTCATCGCGGCGGTCGAGGGGTACGCCCTCGCGGGCGGGTTCGAGGCGGTGCTCGCCTGCGACCTGGTCGTGGCGGCGGACAACGCGAAGTTCGGCATCCCCGAGGTCAAGCGCGGCCTGGTCGCCGGAGCCGGTGGGCTCCTCCGCCTCCAGCACCGCATCCCACGCAACATCGCGATGGAGTTCGCCCTGACCGGTGACTTCGTCGGCGCGGGACGCCTGGCCGAGCTCGGTCTGGTCAACCAGGTCACCGAGAGCGGAGGAGCCCTGGAGGGTGCCCGCGCCCTGGCGGCCCGGATCACCCCCAACGGCCCGCTGGCCCTGAAGGTCTCCAAGGAGATCATCCAGGCCTCGGACGACTGGTCCTCGGACCAGATGTGGGACCGGCAGAACGAACTGGCGGGCCCCGTGTTCGTCAGCCAGGACGCCATGGAGGGGGCGATCGCGTTCGCCGAGAAGCGCGACCCCGTCTGGAAGGGCGAGTAGCGCCCGCACACCCGGCGGCCGTCCCCGAGGGGCGGCCGCCGTTCGCCTTCTCCCAACCATGCGTTCCCGAGTGGTCACTCTCCGTGTGTAGCCTGGGAGCTCCATCCGGAACGCCAAGGAGGCGGCTTCGTGACCCTCATTCCCACTGGGAGCCGCCCCGCTACCCGGGTCGGGGCGCCCACGATCCTGGCGGTGTCCGACTCGTCGGAGCGGGTCGGTCTCACCGTCGCCATGCTCGACCGGCTCTCCGGAGCCGGAACCACGGTCGGGCTCGCGGTGGCCCGCACCGACCGGACCCCCTCCCCGGCCCGGATCCGTGACGAGACCGAGGGCAGCCGGCAGGCCGGGCTGCGCGTCCCGGTGCTCACCGCGCGCCAGGTCCGCTCCCTGGTCCGACGCCACCGGCCCGACGTCGTGCTGCTCAACTGCTCAGGTCCGCTGGTGGAGACGCTGTCCTGCTCCCTGAGGTCCGTGGTCCGCCGGTACCGGCCGGTGGTGGTGTCCGCGCTTCCAGCGCTCTCGCTGCCCGCGGCGGAGGGGGAGTGGCTGCACCGTTCCAGGGTCGACCTGCTCGTGGCGCACAGCCGCCGCGAGGTCGCGGAGTACACCGCCCTGGGGGAGAGCCTCGGCGTCCGGGGTGAGGTGGGGCTGGGCAGCCTGCCGCTCGGGCGGCGGAGCGAGGACCGGGGCGCCCGGCGTGACCGGATCGTGTACGCCGCCCACCCCGGGGCGCCGGACACCGAACGCGGGCGCCGGAGCGTCCTGCTGGCCCTCACCGAGCTGGCGGAGAGCCGACCCGACCTGGAGGTCGTCGTCCACCTCGGACGGGATCCGGGAGACCGCCTCCCGTTCGTGGAGTCCTGGCGCTCCCTGGTCCGCGCCGACCTGACGGAGGACCACACCCTGGTCTTCCGGTCGGGGCGTCTGTCCGACCAGCTCGACCGGGCGCGCGGTCTGGTGGCGGTCGGTTCCGCCGCGGTGGTCGAGGCCCTCGCGCACCGGGTGCCCACCCTGGTCCTCACCGACTTCGGGGTCGGTCCGGGGGCGGGCAACGCGGTCTTCGAGGGCAGCGGCCTGTTCGGCACCCTGGCGGACCTGCGTGCCACCCGGTTCCGGCGGCCCAGCCGGGAGTGGGGCGAGCAGAACCACTTCCACGCGCCCGAGCACGACGACTGGGTGGACCGCCTGCGCATGCTGCACGGGCGCAGGCTCCGGGGCGAGCTCGGCTGAGGCCCGTCAGGACTGGTTGCCGCCCTCCTCGGCGGCTGCCTCCTGGAGCGGCAGGGCGGCCTCCGCGAGGGTCAGCTCCGCCTCGGGCGCCCGGTTCGCGGCGGCCAGCAGATAGGGCTCCATGACCATGGCCAGGGACTGGGAGAAGGAGTACGAGAAGTGGTTGGTGTCGTAGTACACCAGCTGGTTCCCGATCACTCCGTGGCACACCTCCTCCTGGCACAGGTAGTTGGTCATGTCCAGGAAGCGGGTGTTGGCCGGGACGTCGGTGAGCTCCTCGTAGGGGGCCTCCGCCGCCATCGAGTGGGACCTCGGCTCCGCGCACTCCGACCGGTGGTTGCGGTCGGTGCAGTCGGGGACCCGGAAGGAGAACCGGGGGGTGTCCCGGACCGCGACGACGTCCACGCCCCGCTCGTCGAGCTGGCGCCAACGCTCCACGAAGCCCGCGGGGACGTGCTCGTCGGGGCCGGTGCGCACGCTCGTCAGCGAGGCCAGGGTGAAGACCGTGTCCGGCTCCAGTTCGTCCAGCGCGGTCATGACGTTGTCGTTCCACTGGGTGCACTCGGGGAACTCCGCCCCCCGGTACCACTGCTCCTCGGCGCTGAACTGGCAGGCGTTCTTGGTCATGGTGACCAGTCGCCACCCGTGCTGGTCGGCCAGGGTCTCCAAAGCCTGGAACCAGTGCCGGACGTGGGAGCTGCCCACCAGGGCGATCGTGTAGTCGGAGCGCACGTCCCCGAACTCGCAGGTGACCACCTCCGGCTGGTTGCTCAGCGCGTTGCACTCACGGGTCTGGTCGATGGTGTCCCGGGCGACCGTGGTCGTGTCCGGGTAGATCGGCAACGCGGGCAGGTTCCGCGCCAGGTCCTGATCGAGGTGGACCGCGGCGCCCGGGTAGGCGAGCGGGTTCGAGCTCAGCTCGGTGCGCAGCTGCCGGTCGCGTTCGATCGACTGCCCCCACAGGGAGCCCGCCACCAGCACGGGGACGACGAAGAGCACTCCGGCCGCCAGCGACCACACCGGGGTGCGGAGCCCGCGGGTGGCCCGGTTCACGCCGCCGTCCACCAGCCAGCTGGTGGCCAGCGCCGCCGCGAGGGACACCGCCAGGACGAGGAGGCCGCCGCCGGGGGTGGGACGGTCCAGGCCGGTCAGTTCCAGGTGCAGGACGAGCACCGGCCAGTGCCACAGGAACAGGGTGTAGGCGTGCCCGCCCAGCCAGGTCAGCGGGCGGGCGCCCAGGAGCCGGTTGGCGGACAGTCGGCCGTTCTCCGCCCGGCCCGCGCCCGCGAGGATGATTAGCAGGGCCGCCAGGGTGGGCCACAGGGAGGCGTAGCCCGGATAGGGCAGGGAGTCGCCGATCACGAACCCGCACAGGACCAGCGCGACCAGCCCGAGCCACCCGGCGGCCGTCCGCGCCCAGCCGGGCAGGTCCACCCGGTGCACGAAGAGCGCGAGCAGACCGCCCAGGGCCAGTTCCCACAGGCGGGCACCGGTGTCGAAGTAGGCCCACACCGGCTCGGTCGAGGTGATCCACAACGAGTAGGCGAAGGAACCGGCGAAGACCGCGCCCACCGCCACGGTGGCGCCCCGGCGGACCGACCGGCCCAGCCGGACGGCGACCAGCGCGGCGACGCCGATCAGGACCGGCCACAGCAGGTAGAACTGCCCCTGCACGGCCAGGGACCAGAAGTGCTGGACGGGGCTGGCGGCGGAGTTCTCCGCCATGTAGTCGACCGATCCCAGCGCCAGGTGCCAGTTCCCGTAGTAGAGGGCGGCCGCCCACACGTCCTCGATGACGGTCGTCCACTGGGAACGCGGGAAGTACGCGTGGGCCGTCACCAGGACGGCGGCGAGCACGACCGCGCCCGCGGGGAAGAGCCGCTTGACCAGCTTGGTCCAGAAGGCGGCGACGTCGACGCGCCCGTCGCGTTCCATGGCCCGGACCAGCGACCCGGTGATGAGGAAGCCGGTGAGCAGCAGGAAGACGTCGACTCCGCCGGAGACCGTGCCGAACCAGATGTGGTAGACGGCGATCAGCAGGGCGGCGACGGCGCGCAGCCCCTCGATGTCGGGGCGGCGGCGGGTCACGTGGGGTGTGACGGGGTCGTGGGCGCGGTTCAGGGCGGAAACGGACACGGGTCTGCCTCGGGCTCGAAGGAGGTGAGGGCAGGGGCCAGCCGGGCCGTTCGGGCGACGGGGTGCCGGGCACGCGGTGGGGGCTGAGGGAGACGCCCTGCCGGTCCAGTATCAGCAGCACCGGGGTGTGTCCTGTGTGAGGGACGGGGGCTGTTGTCGAGTCGAGATGGAATCTGTGTGAATGCGTATCCCTGAACAGGGAGAACGTGTGCGCGGGGTCACATCCGGGTGTGTGTCTGCCGCGTACTCACACGACACCGGGGGATCGCACGGCCCCGGCCGGCCTCGGCGAGCGCGACGCTGTCCCACCCCGTCCGTCCCCAACCGATCGGTTCGGGCCCTTGTGGGGGATCCATGAGGTGTGGCACGCTTATGGAGAGCACCACAGGTGTGTCCGACCCGGCCCAGAGCCGGGTTTTCGTGTTTCCGGGGTTCTTGCACGTCCGACGCGCGTTCCGCCGCCCAGAGCCGTCCAGTCGCTCGGCCGCGCCCTCCTCTCCCGCCCGTTCCGGGCCGCGTCGTGTCCGTCCGCCCCCACGTCCCCGGTCCCCGGGACCGTTGCCCCCCGACGGCCGAGCAGAGGTGAGCCATGTCCGGCGCCGTGTCCGTGCGTGTCCAGATGATTCCCGAGTTGAACAGCATCGGTGAGCAGGTCAGGAAGCAGCTGGAGCAGGACTTCGCGACGCTGCCGCAGGTCGGCAGGGACGCGGGTGGTCAGGTTAGTGAGCAGCTCGCGGGCGCCATCAACGAACGGATCTCCGCCGGGTTGTCCGGCGCGCCCCCGGCCGTCCAGGCCTACGGGCAGCAGATCTCCGACACCCTGACCAGCACTCTTGTCGGCGCCGGCCAGAGCATCGGCGCCCAGCTCGGCGCGGCCATGACCACCGGGGTGTCCCCTCGGGTGAGCGAGATGTTCTCCGGGCTGCCCGGCAGCGCCTCCGGGGCCGCCTCCCAGGCGGCCGAACTCATCGGGAAGGGACTCGACGCCCTGCCCGGGGCGGTCGAGACCCTGGGGGCCGAGGCCGGGCGCCGCCTGACCGACAAGGTCACGGACGGGGCGGGAGAAGCCGGTAACCAGGGCGGCACCCTGCTCGCGGACAAGGCCAACGAGATGATCGAGAGCGGTCTCTCGAACATGCCCCCCGCCGTCCAGGCGTTCGGAGGTCAGGTCGGTGAGACACTCAGCGCCACGCTGCCCGCCGCCGGAGAACGGATCGGTCGGGCGCTGGCGAGCAGGCTCGTCGACGCGGCGGCCCCGGTGGTCGCCCAGGGGTTCTCCACCGGCACCCAGGCGCTGCGCGATCTGGCCACCGGGTACCGGACGGCGGGAGCCGGGGCCGACGGCTTCGGCAGGAACGCGACCAAGGGAGGGGTGGCGGCCAAGGCGGGGGCGATCGGCAGCAACCTGATGGCCGGGGCGCAGAAGGCGCTGAACACCGTCATGAAGGCCAACCCGATCGGCCTCATCGTCACGGCCCTGGGCGCACTGGTCGCCGGCCTCGTGTACGCCTACCAGAACTCCGAGACCTTCCGGGAGATCGTCGACGGGGTCTTCTCCTTCGTGAAGGAGATCGCCGAAGGGGTCATGGCCTTCTTCACGGAGACGTTACCGGGCATGTGGACGGCGCTGCTGGAGGCCGCGCAGGACTTCTGGGACGCCCTTCTCGGTCTCATCGAGACCGCCTGGGAGTGGATCACGACGATCCTCGCCCACCACCCGTTCGCCCTCCTGTTCACCTACTGGGACGAGATCACCGCGTTCATCGGTGAGGCCTGGGACTGGCTGGTGGAGAAGACCGGCGAGGTCTGGGACTGGCTGGTCGAGAAGATCACGGGAGTGGCCGAGACCATCGTCGAGTTCCTCACCAGCGTCTGGGAGCGGGTCACCGGTGCCGTCCAGGCGGCGTGGGACTGGGTGGTGGAGCTGATCGACGCGGCCTGGCAGACGGTCCTGGACACGATCAGGGCCGCCGTCACCTGGGTGGTGGAGCTGGTCGAGGGGCTGCGTGAACGGATCGGGGCGGTCTTCTCCGCGATCCGCGAACGGCTGGGCGGGATCGTCAGCGGCATCGCCACCGCGATCAGCAACGCGTTCGAGAACGCCCGGAAGTGGGCGGTCGAGAAGTTCGAGGCCCTGCGCACGGGGGTCGAGGACAAGGTCAAGGCGGTCCTGGAGTTCGTCGGTGACCTGCCAGAGGAGATCAAGGGCTTCTTCTCCGACGCGAAGAACTTCCTGCTGAACGCCGGCAAGGACATCGTCCGGGGGCTCATCGACGGTATCGACGCGCTCTGGCAGAAGGTCAAGGACAAGCTCTCCGGGCTCACCGACCTGATCCCGGACTGGAAGGGTCCGGCGCGGGTGGACAAGAAGCTGCTCACCCCGGCCGGGCGGATGATCATGGACGGCCTCATGGACGGGATCGACGACCGCTTCCCGGACCTGCGCGGCCAGCTCGGAGACGTCAGCGGTGAGATCACCAAACGGGTGGTCCCCGCGTCCCTGGAGGTGCGCGACCACGCGGCGGCCCGGTCCGGCTCCCCGCTCACCCAGGGCGGTCCGGTGGTCAACATCGAGCGGTTCGAGGCCACGGAGGAGATGTCGCCGCACGAGGTCGGGGACCGCCTCATGTTCCTGATGCGATCGAGAGGCATGTGATGAGCGGACTCCGGGAGGGACAGATCCGCTGGCGCGGACGGCTGCTGTTCGACGGACGCGGGCTGGCCCTGACCGAGTTGGAGGGCTGGGACGATCTGCCCGAGATCGAGACCGGCAACGTCGAGCGCGCGGCCCGGCACGGCGCCTGGCCGGGGGCGGCCCTGGCGGGACAGCGGCTGGTCACGGCCGTCGGGGTACTGACCGGGGCCGACTCCCTCGCGGACGTGCACGGGGTGCTGCGCCCGCTGCGCCGGGCGCTGACGCTCACCGACGGAGCCCGGCAGCATCCTCTGGAGATCTGTGTGGGCGGGGAGACTCTTACGGCCAGCGCGCAGGTCACCGCCCGGGTCATCCCGGGGGGCCCGGCCTTCCGGAGCGCGCGTCCGATCGTCACGGTGCAGTGGACCTGTGCCGATCCGCGCAGGTACGGGGCGGAGCGCCGGGAGACGGTCCATCCTCCCCGGCCCAGTGAGGACGGCCTGGAGTACCCGCTGGTGTATCCGCTCGACCACGGTGAGCCGGCTCACGGAGGCGGGGCGAACCTGCTCAACGACGGGGACAGCCCCACTCACCCCGTGGTGGAGGTGGCGGGGCCGTGTTCCCGGCCGCGCCTGATCAACCGCACCACCGGGACCACCCTGGAGTTCGGCCTCACCCTGGCCGGCTCCGACCGGCTCGTCGTCGACTGCGACCAGGGGACGGTGATCCTCAACGGTGTCGACGGCTTCCACCACATCGCTCCCGCGTCCGTTCCCCCGGAGCACTGGACGCTGGCCCCCGGGACCAATCCGGTCCACTTCCGCCCGCAGACCTCCGAACCCGAGTCCTGGGCCCGCTTCCGCTGGCGCGACGCCTACCTGTGACACCGCCGTCCAACGACTGGAGGAACACATGACCATCCGATCCCTGGCCCTGCGCTCCGGAGCGACCTCCGCCGAGGACCACCGGGTCGTCCTCGGGGCACTCCTCGGCGGCAGCGCGGAGGGGGAGACCCTGGACCGGCGCAGCGGGATCTTCCACGGCAGGGGCACCGCCGACCTGGGCGGTGCCGATATGACCGCGACCGTCGCCCCCTTCGTGGCCGCGGTCCGGGGGGCGTCCGCGACCCATCAGGGCACCTATCTCGTCGCCAGCACCGAGACCGTCGAGATCGAACTGGAGGACGGACCGGCCGAGGGCGACCGCGTGGACGTCGTCGGCGTGGTGGTCCGGGACGACACCTACGACGGTTCGGGCGAGACGTTGGTCGAGGTGCGGGTCGTCGATCCTGACTCCGACGAGACCTACCTGCCGTTGTTCGAGATCACCGTTCCCCAGGGGGTCACGGCGGGTGAGGGTGGGATCGACTGGCCGCAGGAACCGGGGGACGCCCTGCCCCAGGGCGTCGCGGACCAGCGTGACTACACCTCGGTGGCGGGCGGGGTGGTGCGGGTCCCCGACACCGCAGCCCGGAACCGGATGCGGGAGGTGGCGGACGGGACGCTGGCCTACGTCGCCTCCGGTCGGAACCTCTACGTCCGTGAGGAGGGAGCGTGGGTCACGGTCGCCGGTCCGGATCACGAGGAACGCAGGCCCAGGGTCGTGACCGGCCTGGTGACCCAGGTGGTGGCCGACGAGCCCACCGGAGACTACTTCCGGGGCGGCGCCAGGATCGAGTTCGCGCCGGGCACCTTCGAGGAGACCCCGGCGATCTTCCTCACCGGTGTCAGCGACGTCCCCGGCAACCTCAAGGAGATCACCTCCATCCACAGGAACAAGGACGGCTTCACGATCCGCGTCGCGCGCACCAACAACACCCCGTTCACGGTGAGCTGGATGGCGGTCGAGCGGACCGAGGAGACGACGGAGGCGGTGAAGCCGCCCCCGCAGGGCCAGGCACGGGACACGGCGGAGTGACATGGCCTTCTACCGCTACCAGTTCTGCGACCTCGTGACCGACCGGCCCATCGCGGACCTCGACCTGACCGGCGTGAGCTTCGACCGGCGGATCTGCCAGCCGGGGACGTTCAGCGGCTCGGTCGCGGTCACCGGCCCCGAGACGGCCGAAAGGGTCGCCCGGGTGGTGGGCCGCAGCGACGGCGACCTCGGGCGGGGCCCCGGCCGCACCGTCGTCCACGTCTGGCGCGGCGACCGGATCTGGGGCACCTACCTGCTCTGGTCGGCCGAGCCGAAGAGCGACAATCGGGGCCGCGTCTCCGTCGACCTCTCCGGCGCCTCCCTGGAGAGCTACCTGTACCACCGCCAGATCCGCGCCGACCTCACCCTGGAGGGCACCGACCAGCGGTGGCTGGCCCGTGAGCTCGTCCGGCGGATGGAGGAACCCCGGCCGATCGGACTCGTGCCGGTCACTCCCGGGGAACCTCCGGACCCGGAGGACCCGGAGGAGACCGGTGGCGGGGACGGGTCCGCCGCCGAACCCCGGACGATCTCCCACCGTGCCTCGGACGCGGTGTCCTTCGGGGAGGCGCTGGAGGACCTGTCGGCACGCGTCGACGGCCCCGAGTGGATGGTGCGCACCGTCGTGCGCGGTGGAGGGCGGGTCCGAGAGTTCGTGGTCATGGACCGGATGGGCCAGGACCGGACCGAGCACGTTTTCACCCAGCCGGGCAACGTCGTGGCGTGGAGCTACCCGGCGGACGCCTCGGGGGCCGCCACCTCGTGGCGGGCCCGGGGCGACGCACCGAACGCCGCCCCTGGGGAGGAGGCCGAGCCCGTCCTTTCCCGGACCTGGTCCGACCCGCGCTTCGCGGACGCCGGGTGGCCCCTGATGGACCGCACCGTGGACGTTCCTGGCGTCACCAGTCCGGCGGCCCTGGACGACCACGCCCGTTGGTGGGCTGCCCGCTCCTCGGGATCGGTGCGGTTCCCGCAGGTCACCGTCCGTCTGGCCGAACGCACCACCCTCACCCCGGACCGGCTGGGCGACCGGGCCCGCCTGACCCTGGTCAACGACTGGTTCCCCCTCGTCAGGGGGAGCCCCTCCTTCTCCCGGTCCTGGCGGGTGATCGGGATGGAGGTCACCCCGGCCACCCGGGGCCAGGGCGAGGACACCGCCACGCTCATCTTCGAGGAAGAGCCCACCACCGAACCCGGAGCGGAGGAGCCCTGATGCCACTGCCCAGCTACCCGCCCGACCTCTCCGGGGAATGGGCCCACCTGCACCGCAGGGTCCGTTCCACCTTCACCTCCTCCCAGCGCCGGGGCCCGGTCCCGGGAGCGGAACCCGGCGCCTCCGCCACCGACGACGGGGGAGCGCGCCGATCCGCCTCGCCGGCACCGGAACCCACCCTTACTGGGGTGCGGGACGTGCGTGCCCTCGGCGCGATCGGTGACGGCGGGACCGATGACACCGGGCCGCTCCAGGCGGCCCTCGACGGTGCCCGGGAGGACGGTGGCGGGGTCGTGTGGATCCCCGGCGGCACCTACTCCGTCCAGGCGCCTCCGCTGCGCGTCCACGCCAACACGCGGATCGTCCTGGCCCCGGACGCCGTGGTGCGCCGGGACGGGGAGGGGACCCTCCTCACCAACGGCGACCCCGGCCAGGACCCGCCCGCCCGCACGGGCCACGGACGGATCCTCCTGGAGGGCGGTGTCTGGGACGGCAACGGGCGCCGGGTCCCCGCCCCCGCCAGCGTCCTGTCGTTCGCTCATTCGCTCGGGATCACCGTGCGGGAGACCGTGATCCGCGACGTTCCCGGGCGCCACGCGGTGGAGCTCGTCGCGGTGCGGTGCGTTCGGATCACAGACGTCCGCTGCGAGGGGTTCACCCGGGCCAGGGAGGGCCCGTCCCTCTCGGCGGCGGTCCGGCTGGCTCCGGCCCGGGCGGGTTCCGGGTCCGGGGAGTCCGGCTCCGGCGACGACACCCCCTGCTCCGACGTGACGGTGGCGGGGTGTTCCTTCGGGCCCGCGCGGACGCCGGGCGACGGGCCCTGGCCCCGGGGGATCAGCGCACACGGCGCCGCCCCGGGCCGCGCGGACGGCGACGTCCGGATCCTGGGCTGCCACTTCGAGTCCTGCTCCGCCGAGGCCGTGCACGCCTTCGAGGGAGGCCGGATCACGGTGCAGGGGAACACCTTCCTCGACTGCGCGGGCGGGGTGAGCGTGGTCTCGGCGGCCGACGCCGAGGGGCCCGACGCCCGGCCCCCGGGCCGGGGCGATTCCACCGGCCCTCCCTCGTCGCTCTCGGACGTGGTCGTCAGCGGCAACGTCCTCACCGGGACCGGAGGGCTCCCGGCGATCCGCTGCACTGGGAGCCCCGGAGCCCCGGTCCGCCGGGTGACCATCACCGCCAACACCGTGAGCGGAACCCGGGGCTCCGGGATCCTTCTGGAGTCCACCGAGGACGCCGTGGTGGACGCCAACGTCCTGAGCCGGGTCGGTGGCGACGGCGTGCACGTCCGGGGCGGCGGGGGACTCAGGGTCTCCGCCAACCGGATCTCCGGGGGCGCCGCGTACGGCATCCGGGTCGTCGCCCGCACCCGCGGCCTCGCGGTCACCGGGAACGGGGTGGACAGCCTCGACGCGGGGCTGTCCGTCACCGGTTCGTGCCAGGACCTGGTCCGATACGGCAACGACCTGAGGGGGTCGGGCGGTCTCGACGACGCCTCACCCGACCCGGTCACCGACCCGGGCGACCTCGTCTGACCACCCGCCGCAACACCACTCGACTGGAGGCGCCCGACATGATCGTCCCGCTCTTCGCGGACGCTGAGGACCTGGTCGTGGACCATCTGCGCGGACGGCTGACCGACTTCCCGGACCGGTGGTCGGGGACGCCCGTCACGGCGGTCTCCTCACCGGTCCGGGAACCCGGGGCGGACCCCGCTCTGACGGTGCACTGCGAGTCGGCGGAGTCCGAACCGCCGCTCACCCAGCGGGCGACCGTCCGGGTGACCTCCTGGGCCGACGCCCGCGACGAGCTCAAGGAACTGGCCCGCCTGGCCCACGCGGCCCTGTTGGAACACCCCGGAGACACACAGGTGGTCTCCGTCCGCCCGGTTGACGGCGTCGTCGTGGACGACGAGGGCGACCTGGCCGACCGCCGGGCCTCCTTCACGGTGCTGGTCACCCAGCGCCGGGCCGCGCGGCCCTGACGACCCGCCCCGGCGGGACCCGACACACACGATCACCGGAGAAGGGAGCCATCCCCGATGGCAAGTACCGACAACGCCAGCGTCTGGGCGTACGCGGACGTCTACATCGCCCCCCTGGGCAGCGAGATCCCACGTGAGGGCCGCCCGTTCGACGCCTCCTGGGAGCAGGTGGGCCTGCTGGACGGGGAGGAGGGCTTCACCGAGACGTTCGAGGTCGAGAGCGAGGACCTCTACGCCTGGGGCGGGATCCTGGTCGCCTCCACGCACAACAACTTCAAGGTGACCCGCAAGTTCCTGCCCTTCGAGGACAACAAGGCCGTCTACGACGTGATGTTCCCCGGCCACGACGTGGAGTTCGGTGAGCGCGGGGCCTTCGAGGGCGACATCAACGTCCCCGACCTCCAGGCGAAGTTCATGATCGCCTTCGAGACCCGTACCGGAGACGTCGTCAAGCGCACCGTGTCGGCCAACTACGCGCAGGTGGCCGAGCGTGGGGAGTCCACCGAGAACGCGACCGAGATCGCCAAGCGCGAGATCACCGTGGCGATCTATCCCACCGACCCGGTGAACGACAAGGCCACGCTCTTCTACACCTACAAGGGCCCGGCCCGCCCCGAGGACGACAACGGTGGCGGAGGCGACGACGGAGGCGACGACGGGGGCGGCGGGGAGGGGCTGAGCACCCTCTGACACCGGCCGGCCGGGTCGGGGTTCGCGCGGTTCACCGGCCCGGCCCCACTGACAACCGCGCGCGCAGTCCGAACACCATCTCTCGAGAGGGAACCGCGCCATGACCGAGAACACCGTCGTACGGGCTCCGGCAGCACCGACGACCCCGGGCCAGCCACAGGCACCGGCCTCCTCCCCGGAGGCCAGGGCCGTGAGGGCCGAGGCCGAGGCCGCGCCCGAGCCCAAGCGGCTCACGCTGGGCGGGGTCGAGTACCTGTTGCCCGCCACCTCCGACCAGTGGCCCCTCGCGGCCCTGGAGGGGTTCGAGGAGGGGAAGATCGTGGCCGCCGTCCGCAGCCTTCTGGGGGCCGAACAGTGGCAGCGGCTCAAGGACACGGGGGCGACCCTGGCCGATCTCAACGTGCTGGCGGAGCAGATCGCCGCCGCGTACGGGTTCCAGAGCCCGGGGGAATAGCCCGCCTCCTCCGCCTGCTCAGGGAGTTCCCTGACGCGGTGGAGGCGGATCTGGCCCGGTACTACGGGATCGACCTGGGCGACCTCTGGCGCGGTGGACTCACCCCGCGCCGACTGGCCGTCCTGGTGCGCCACCTGCCCGCGGACTCGGCCACGGTGATCGCTGCGGGCGGAGAGGGGTGGACGCTGTCCCATTACCTCCAGGCGGACCTGGTGCACGCCACCACCGGCCAACCGCACCCGGCCGACCCCCGTGTGCGCAGGGCACAGGAGGAGAAGCTCGCTCGGTTGGCCGAGGCGCAGCGGCGGGCCGAGAAGCGGAGGGCGGAGTTGGAGAGCCGGCGCCACCGGTGACACGGACGCCGCGCTCGACTCCTCGGGAAAGCGGTTCGGGGCGGGGCGTCAGCGGGCACCCCGCCCCGCCGTCCTGTTCCGGGACCGTGGCGGGGGTGCGCCGGTAGAGGTTCCCACGACCGGAACCGGCCACCCGTGTACGGGAGGGAAATGACCAGGCCGTCGGCCTGCCCACGGCCCCGTGGCGTGGGCGATGGGGAGGAACCGGGGTATGTCCCTTGTGCTTTCCGATACGGGGTGTTCGGCTGAGGTGCACGGTCTTCGTGGAGGCAGGGGACGTCTGATGGCGGGAGCGGAAATCGGTGCTTCGGCGGGCCTGCGCGCCTGCTACGCGCACATGTCGGCCAGCCCGATCGCGGTCGTGCGCTCGGGTGCGCACAGTGTGGCCCTGGTCCGGGCTGACCTGCCGGTGAGGGAGGTGCTTCGGGATGCCGCCCTCCTGCTGGACCCCGGCGAACTGCGCCTCCTGGAGTCCTGGCTCAGGGACGGCGGCTGACGGTCCGGTCGCCGGTGCACGGCCTCGTCAGGTAGACGTCCACGACGTCGCCCAGACAGTAGAGGGGGCGCCCGGCGCTGCCGGTGCCCCGGGGCCGCAGTCGACCGCGCCTTGCGTGGCCACGCACGGAGGCAGGGGTGACCCGGTGTCCCAGGACCTGGAGGGCCCGTGCGGCGTCGGCCGCCGTCACCAGGTGTTCCCCGGCGGCCAGGAGCATGCGCCGCCGCCCCTCTCCGACCGACACCGTGGCCTCGCAGTCGGGGCACCGGGTGCTCGCCGCCCCCGCCCGGGCGTAGCAGGGGGTCGCGCACTGGGGGCAGGGGCCGGCGATGACCCTGTCGGAGGGGAGATCGACCGCGCGCTCGGCCTGGTCCACCGCCGCGCAGACCTCGTCCACGCACTCCGGGCCCAGCGCGTGGCGCCGCAGCACACCGGTGCGCCGGGAGAGCCAGGAGGCCAGCGTGGACGGTTCGTTCCCCGCGGGGTCGGGCGTCCCGGGCTCCCTGAGGGTCCGGCACCAGGCGGACAGGGTGTCGTGCAGGACGGCGGCGGCCTCGGTGATCGAGGGGTCGAAGGCCAACGGGATCCCGGTGCTCCGGCGGCCGAGGTTTCCCGGCCCGGTGCGCCGTTGTCGGGCGAGGGCGAGGTCCAGGTCACGGGGCAGTCCCCCTACCACCCTGGCCAGGGCCCGGTCCAGTCGTCGCAGGCAGGGGGCACAGACGGACGCGTCGCCGTCGAGGGGGAGAGCACAGGTGACGGTGGTGCAGGAGCGGTGCATGGGGGCCTCCGTCGTGGGGGAAAGTAACCCCAATTTATGCAAAGTAACGCCAAGTTACAAGCACGGCGACCCCAGGGAAGGCGTGCCTCCAGGGCTGATCGCACTGGGGTCCGTCCGGTGCCGCCCCCGGGAGGCGGCACCGGGCCTCCCGGACCGCTACGACGCTGACCTAAGGTTGGGGCCATGCCCAAGGACAGATCTCCCGGTGGTTCACACGACGCCCTCGACCGGGCCATGTCCGAACGCCGCCTCGCGCTGGGGCTGGGTTGGGGTGAGTTGGCCGCCCGCGCCGACCTGTCCGAGCAGGCGCTGCGCGACATCCGGAGCGGCCGGAGCGTCCCACGCGAGCTCACCGCCCACCGGCTGGAGGCCGCGCTGGGCTGGACGCACGGTTCGGTCCGCGCCCTGCTCTCCGGAGGCGGACCCCGCTCCGAGGACATCGTGGGCGCTGACTCCGTGGAGGCGGACACCGACCGGGACGGGCTCGCGTGGAGCGTCGAGGGCGACGCCGTGTGCTACGAACTCACCCGCATGATCGACGGCAACCCCTTCACCGCCCGACTGGTCGTGCGGGACGGGCGCCCCCGAGAGCAGGTCGAGCGCGAGCTGGGCAAGATCATGCGGATGGCGCGCATCCAGTTGGGCGGTTGACCCGGGCGCACGCACCGGGCCGCGGACGCGGGGGTTCGACCGGTTCCCACCGGGAACTACGGAAGGGCCCGCGCGACGCTCGCGCGGGCCCTTCCGTGGTGTTCGGGGACGGTCAGTCGCCCACGGGCACCGGGGTGCCGGCGGGGCCCCGGAACGGGTCGGCCGGGATCGGCTCGGCGGTCGCGCCGACCGGGAAGTCCAGCAGCGCCCGCTCGTAGAGGTCGTTCACGGCCGTGTTGAACCGGGTCAGCGAGTCCGGCTCGTCCGGGCCCAGCAAATACCGCTTGAGCACCGCGCGGCGACCGGCCAGCTCGTCGCCCCCCGGCTCGCGGGCGGCGGCCAGGACGGTCTCCAGCCCCGCCAGACCCGGGCGCAGCACGTAGCCCGCGCCCGCCGACGGGAACTGCCGACGGAACTCGTCGTCGTCGCTTCCCTGCATGTCCACGATCGCGTACGGCTTCCCGCTGGCGACGAAGTCCGCGACCACGCTGGAGATGTCACTGACCATCACGTCGGACTCGTTGAAGCACGAGAACAGCGACGGCAGGGTGTCGGTGACCACGTGGTGGCGCAGCGGGCCGGACGAGGTCCAGTACAGGGTGTGCCAGCGCTCCAGCAGCTCCCGGTAGCCGACCAGGTCCTCGGCGGTCACCCGCTGCTCCGAGGCGCCCTCCCGGAAGGCGTCGATCCGTTCCCGCAGTTCGGTGAGCTCGCGGACGGCCTCCGGAGTCACCGGCTCCAGGCGACCGTTGGCCTCCTCGATCAGCTCGATGATCCGCCGGTGCGCCGCTCCGGCGGCGGGGGCGCGCCGCCCCAGCAGCGGGTGCGGCTTGTAGATCACCCGGACCGGTTCGGATCCCCCGACCAGGCGCTCCACCAGCTCCAGCCCGGCGGTGTCCGCCGAGGTGAGGTAGTTGTTGTCGTCCACGCCCTCCCAGGTGGGCGCGTAGATGACGGTCGGTACCGCGCGCTGTTCGGGCGGCCGGTGCCCCCGTACCTCGACCAGCTGCGGACGGCCCACCTCGACCACGTCACGGTCGTCGATGGCGTGCCGGACCCGCTCGTAGCGGTCCCGGCCTCCGCGCCCCGCCACCCAGATCTCGTCGAAGATCCGGCTGACGCGGTTGCTGCTGGGCAGCTTGTCGCTGTCGCCGTGGCCGACGAACACGTGCTTGATCTCGGCGCGCTGGATCAGGTGGATGTTCTTGCCGGTGTTGCCCGGGTACAGGGCCACCCGCACCGCGGAGAGGTCCAGGGCGGCCAGGTCGTCGGCGCGCGGCACACACACCACCGGCAGCGAGGTGGGCTCCAGGTGGGGCAGGTTCCCGCGTTCGCGGAAGATCACCAGGGCGCGCCGGTCGGCCTTCTCCAGGGCGTCCAGCCACATGTTCGCCTGATAGACGGCGTTCTGCTGGCCCACGCCGAAGGTGAAGTACAGGACCACCTCGGGCTCGATCTCACGCAGCGCGCGGTTGACCCCCTCGATGACCTCCTCGTCGGACGGCGCCCGCAGGTGGGCCAGGAAGACCGGGACCGCGAGCAGGACCGCGCTCAGCGCCAGGAGCACCGTGAGAGCCGCGCCGAGCTCGGCCAGGACGCCCGGGCCGCCCGCGAGGAAGCCGACGGCGCCGAGGACCAGCGGGAGGTCGGCCAGCAGGAGACGGCTCATGGACAGCCAGCGCAGCGGCTCGGGAACCTCGGGGGTCCGGAGCCCGGGCAGGTCCAGGTTGCGGGTCTTCACCGGCAGCTTGGCCCGGCGGAACACCTGGTGGCGGAGCAGGTCGTAGGCGAGGGTCAGCACGAAGAACGCGGCCACGCTGCCAGCGGTCCACCAGTAGGCGGGGGTGCCGACCGCGTCCACGGAGACGTAGAGCGCCAGCACCAGGGCCTGCCGGGCCAGTGTGCGGACGGTCAGGCCGACCCGGATGCGGCTCAGGACCTTGCTGAGCACGGTGACGCGCTGGGAGACCAGCCACTCGGTGGCGTAGAGGACCAGCGCCAGGACGCCGAAGATCCAGACCTGCGCCATGGCGACCTCGATCGCCTGGAGGAGGAAGGTCAGGCCCATGATCCCGAGGACGGCCAGGGCGGTGCTGTCCAGCCCGATCCGCGCGAGGTAGTTCTTCACTTCGCCGCTTCCCGTTCCTTCTCGTGCGTGCGGGCTCCGGACAGGGCGAGGCTCTCCCTGCGCACGTCGACGACGTGGCCGGTCAGGTCGGAGAGGAGGACGTCGACGGAGGTGCGGGCGACCTGGTCGGAGCTGAGCAGGCTGCCCGCGGGCTCGTCCCCGAAAGCCCTGGTGCGCATGGGTGTCTGGGTGCGTTCGGGGTTGATGCAGTTGATCCGCACCCCGTCGGCCGACCACTCGTCGGCCAGCGCCTGGGTGAGGTTGACCGTGGCGGCCTTGGTGGAGGAGTAGAGGCTGTACTCGGCGCGGCCCCGGGTGTAGGAGCTGGACGTGTACAGCAGCAGCTGCCCGCCGGTCTGCTTCAGATAGGGGAAGGAGGCGCGGGCGATGTTCACCGGTGCCAGGTAGTTGACCCGGAGGGTGTCCTCGATCTCGGCGGGGTCAGTCTGGTCCAGGCGGCCGATGCGCAGCACCCCGGCGGTGTTGACCACGAAGTCCACGCGCCCGGTGGCGGTGTAGGCCTGCTCCAGGGCACCGGCGACGTCGTCCGGGTTGGCGACGTTGGTGCGGGTGGCGCTGCGGGAGTAGCGGAAGACGCGGGCGCCGTGCTTCTCGGCCAGGTCGGCGACTCCGGCGCCGATGCCGTAGCTGCCGCCGAAGACCACGACGGTCCTGCCGGAGAGCTGGCGCTCGTAGTCGTCCTCGGAGAGCTCCGGCGTGGCGGAGGTGGCGAGTTGGAAGAGCTTGTCCGCGATGAAGATGTCGACCGGCTGGGTGACCTTCATGTTCTGCTCCTCACCGGCGACCACGTGGATGGGCACGTCGGGGGAGTAGCGCAGGACGACGGAGCAGTCGTCAGTGGCCTCGAAGCCGGGGTCCTCCCACGCGTGCGCGTACGCGTCGCGGATGGTGGAGAGCCGGAAGGCCTGCGGGGTCTGCCCGCGGCGCAGCCGCGACCGCTGGGGGACGTCGGTGATGAGCTCGTCGTCGACCTCGATGATGGTGTCCGACGACGGGATGGCCACGTCCACGGCCTCGTGGGTCTCCAGCGCGGTGACGCAGTCCTCGATGATCCGCTGGGAGAGCATCGGTCGCACGGCGTCGTGGAAGAGGACGTTGGTGGTGGCCGCGGGGAGGTGGGCCAGCGCGTCCAGGGCCAGCTGCGTCGTGGCGTTGCGCGAGGTGCCGCCCGGGATCACCTGGGTGACCTTGGACAGTCCGGCGCGGTCGACGATGCTCTGGGCGTCGGTGACGAAGCCCGGGTTCATCATCACGATGACCTCGTCCACTCGCTCGGCGCGCTCGAAGATGGTGAGCGTGTGCTCCAGGATCGTCTTCCCGGCGATCTTGAGCAGCTGCTTCGGTGTCGCGAGGCCGATGCGTTGACCGCTGCCGCCCGCCAGCACGACCGCCACGGTGCGGGTGGCGGGGGCGGGGATGGGACGCGGGGTGGTGATATCAGGCAAGTTCGTCTCCCGTGGAACTCGTGGAAACTCTGTGCCCGACCTTGGGGGAACAACGTGCTCGGTGGTGGCACGTCAGGCCGAGTCGCGGATGACCGTGACGCCCCGTGGGGTGAAGGGTTTCTCGGATGGTGTACTGACGTTCTTCTGGTGTTCACGCACGATTCGCGCGGGAACTCCACATTGATGACGGCATGGGGCACGATCCGGTTCACACGACGGTGTGACGTGTTGCCCGCGAGGTCGCGGTGGCGTGAGGTGCCTGAGAGGTCCGCTGGCCGTCGTCCCCACGGGAAGGATGCCCGGGGGATGTACGCAGATTTCGACGTTACCCCCCTCTGACCACGGAAAACAACGAAACATGCCGTGCTGTTCGGCACGCTGTGTCCGGTTGGTCTGCCCGGGAAGCGGGGCCGCGCCCGGCGTGTCGTGACATACCGGACCCGGACCCCGCGCGTTCGTGAACCCGGTCAGTCGGACACGGGGGCGGAAAAGGGTCGACCCCGGTTCCCGGATCGTGAGTGATCACTTCGGGAAACCGGGGTCGGGGACCGCGGGGCTGGCGCCCCGGGGCTCAGGCGGCGGGCTCGGTGGGCCTTCCCGCGGCGGTGAGGTCGGCCTCGTGCTGGCGGCGGTCCGGAACGAACCGGCCCAGCCCCCAGTGCAGCAGCAGCGCGGTGAGCAGGGCCACCACCCAGCCGTAGTCGGCCAGCGGGGCCAGGAACCCGATGAGCGGACCCGAGCCCAGGTCGGCGCCGCCCACGGCCAGCAGCGCGCCCACGCCGAAGGCCACCAGCGCGCGCCAGTTCCAGCCGCGCGAGTACCAGTACTCGGAGTCACGCGTGTAGAGCGCGGGCAGGTTCACCCGGGTGCGGCGCAGCAGCCAGTAGTCGGCCAGCAGGATGCCCGCCACCGCGCCGAGCAGGCTGCCGACCGTGCCCAGCCACGAGAAGATGTAGACGTTCTCGTCCTCCATGAGCTTCCAGGGGAAGATCATGACCCCCAGGAACGACGTGGTGATCGCGCCCACCCGGAAGCTGAACCAGTTCGGCTTCAGGTTGGCCAGGTCGTAGGCGGGGCCCACCAGGTTCGCGGCGATGTTGGTGGACACGGTCGCCAGCAGCACCACGAAGATCGCGAAGAGCAGGCCGATCCCGCTGCCCATCTGGTTCACGACGTCGATCGGGTTCCACAGTGCCTCGCCGTAGACGACCGAGGTCCCGGCCGTCACCATGACCGCGATCAGCGAGAAGAGCGTCATCGTGGTGGGCAGGCCCAGCGACTGGCCGAGGACCTGGGAGCGCTGCGAGGAGGCGAACCGGGTGAAGTCGCTGATGTTCAGGGTCAGGGTCGCCCAGTAGCCGATCACGCCCATGAGCGAGGGGAAGAACAGCACCCAGAACGACGGACCCCAGCCGAGGCCGTCCTCCGTGCTGAGCATCGGCCCGAAGCCGCCCGCCTCGTAGGCCATCCACACCAGCAGCGCCACACCGCCGACGGCCATCAGCGGCGCCGCCCAGACCTGGAGCCTGCGCACGCCCTCCATGCCCCACAGGATGATCGCGACCTGCACCAGCCAGAACAGGCCGAACGACAGCCACAGCGTCCACGCGTACCCGCCGATCGCGGCGGCGCCGGTCCAGGAGTCACCGAACAGGCGACCGGCCAGGACGTACACGCCCTGACCGCCGACCCACGTCTGGATGCCGAACCACCCGCAGGCGACGGCGCCGCGCAGCAGGGCGGGCAGGTTGGCGCCGCGCAGGCCGAAGGAGGACCGGGCGAACACCGGGAACGGGATGCCGTACTTGGCGCCCGCGTGCCCGGTGAGCACCATCGGCAGCAGCACGATCAGGTTGCCCAGCACGATGGTGACCATCGCCTGCCGCCAGTCCATCCCGGCGGCGATCAGCCCGCTGGCCAGCGTCCACGCGGGGATGCTCACCGACATGCTCACCCACAGCGCGGTGAAGCTCCCGGTGCCCCAGGTCCGCTTGGACATGGGGACGGGCTGGAGGTCGTCGTTGACGAACGGGCCGTCGGGGAGCGTGGTGCCCTCGGGCATCGACACCCGACCGTCGGGGTGGACGACCTGGGACGTTGACTCTGGCGCGGGTGGTGAGTGGGACACGGGTCACCTGTGTTTCGGTGGTGCTGACGGGGAGCGAGTGCGTGGGCGCGACGCAGGTCCCACGCGCGTGCGGCCTGTGCGGGAACCCGGTCATACCCGAAATATCCTGATCTGCTTCAGGCCATCGAATATCTTCGCACGTCATCCGTGTCGTACTGACGCCTCGTGGGCGGTCCCGGCCGGGACCGCCCACGAGGGCGGAGGGGCGGTCAGGCCACGGGTTCCCCGGACAGCGCCGGGACGACCTCCCTGCCGTAGGTGTCGATCACCCCGTCGACGTCGTCGTGCATGGCGTAGACCGCGAACTGGTCCACCCCCAGGGCACGGAGCCGCTCCAGCTTCTCCACGTGGTCGGAGACCGACCCGAGGAGGCAGAACCGGTCCACGATGGCGTCGGGCACGAAGTCGGTGTCGGGGTTGTCCACCCGACCGTGGTGGCTGTAGTCGTAGCCCTCGCGGGCCCTCACGTAGTCGGTGAGCTCCTGGGGCACCACGTCGGACTGGTCGCCGTACCGGGCCACGAGGTCCGCGACGTGGTTGCCGACCATCCCCCCGAACCAGCGGCACTGCTTCCTGGCGTGCGCCAGTCCCTCGGCCGACCCGTCGGTCACGTAGGCGGGCGCGGCCACGCAGATCCGCACCGCGTCGGGCCCACGCCCGGCGGCCTCGGCGGCCGTCCGCACGGCCCGCACCATCCACTCGGTCAGGTAGGGGTCCGCGAGCTGGAGGATGAAGCCGTCCGCCTCACGCCCCACCATGTCGAGGGCCTTGGGACCGTACGCGCCCATCCACATGGGCAGGGAACCCCCACGCACCCAGGGGATGCGCATCCCGGTCTCGCCCATCCGGGCCTCGCGGCCCTCGGCGAGGTCCCGGATCACCGTCATCGCCTCGGAGAGCTGGGCCAGCGTGGCGGGTTTGCGTCCGGCCACGCGCAGGGCGGAGTCGCCCCGGCCGATCCCGCAGACGGTCCGGTTGCCGTGCATGTCGTTGAGGGTGGCGAACGTCGACGCCGTCACCTCCCACGAGCGGGTGCTCGGGTTGGTGACCATCGGGCCGACCACCATCCGTTCGGTCCGGTCCAGCACCCGGCTGTGGATGACGAAGGGTTCCTGCCAGAGCACCGCGGAGTCGAACGTCCACCCGTGGGTGAAGCCGTGCCCCTCGGCGCGGACCATCCGTTCGATCAGCAGGTCGGCGGGCGGATCCGTCTGGAGGACGAGTCCGAAGTCCATGTGAGCCTCCTCAGACCAGGTACTGGCAGGTGGACCGGGGCACGTAGGAGCCGTCACCGGCCGAGCCCAGGTAGGAACCGTCGTCCACGATCACGCGACCGCGTGAGAGCACGGTGCGGGCGCGGCCCGTCACCCGCTTCCCCTCGTAGGCGGAGTAGTCCACGTTCATGTGGTGGGTGGCGGCCGAGAGGGTCTGCTCGGCGCCGGGGTCGTAGACCACCAGGTCGGCGTCGGCTCCCGGGGCCACGGTGCCCTTCTTCGGGTACATCCCGAACATGCGCGCCGGGGTGGCGCAGGCCAGCTCGATCCACCGGCGGCGGCTGATGTGCCCCTCCACCACGGCCTGGTGCAGCAGGTCCATGCGGTGCTCCACTCCCGGCATGCCGTTGGGGATCCGGGAGAAGTCGCCCACACCCAGGTCCTTCTGCCCGACGAAGCAGAACGGGCAGTGGTCGGTGGAGACCACGGACAGGTCGTTGGTGCGCAGCGCCCGCCACAGGTGCTCCTGGTGGTCCCGGGGGCGCAGCGGTGTGGAGCACACGTACTTGGCGCCCTCGAACCCCGGCTCGGCCAGGTTGTCCGTGGACAGGAACAGGTACTGCGGGCAGGTCTCCCCGAACACGTTCAGGCCCAGGTCCCGTGCGCGCGCCAGCTCGGCCACGGCCTCGGTCGCGGACACGTGCACGACGTACAGGGGCGCACCCGCCACCCGGGCCAGCTGGATGGCGCGGTGGGTGGCCTCGGACTCCAGCAGGGCCTTCCGGACCTCCCCGTGGTACCGGGGGTCGGTCCGGCCCTCGGCCAGCGCCTGCTCCACCAGGACGTCGATGGCGATGCCGTTCTCCGCGTGCATCATGGTGAGCGCGCCGTTGGCGGCGCCGCGCTGCATGGCCCGCAGGATCTGCCCGTCGTCGCTGTAGAACACGCCCGGATAGGCCATGAACAGCTTGAACGAGGTGATGCCCTCGTCCACGAGAACGTCCATCTCCTTGAGGGAGGAGTCGTTGACGTCGGACAGGATCGCGTGGAAGGCGTAGTCGACGGCACAGGCACCGTCCGCCTTGGCCATCCACGCGTCCACCCCGGCGCGCACGGACTCGCCCGGCCGCTGGATCGCGAAGTCGACGATGGTGGTGGTGCCGCCCCACGCGGCGGCGCGGGTGCCGGTCTCGAAGGTGTCGGCGGAGCGGGTGCCGCCGAAGGGCATCTCCATGTGGGTGTGACCGTCCACGCCGCCCGGGACGACGTAGTGGCCGGTGGCGTCGATGGTCCGGGCGCCGCTGGCGGCCCAGGAGCGGGCCGGGTCGCTGCCGCGCAGGGCGAGCGCGGCCACCTTGCCGCCCTCGACGAGGACGTCCGCCTCCAGTTCCTCGGAGGCGGTGACGACGAGGCCGCCGCTGATGAGGGTTCGGGTCATGGGCCTACCCCTCCACCAGCGGTCCGTACGCGTCCGGTCTGCGGTCCCGGTAGAACGCCCACTGCTGGCGGACCTCGTCGACCAGGTCGAGGTCGAGGTCGCGCACGACCAGCTCCGCGTCGGTGTCGGAGGCCACGTCCCCGACGAACCGGCCGCGCGGGTCCACGAAGTAGCTGCTCCCGTAGAAGTCGTTGTCGCCGTACTCCTCGACCCCGACCCGGTTGATCGCCGCCACGAAGTACGCGTTGGCCACGGCCGCCGCGGGCTGCTCCAGCTTCCACAGGTAGGCGGACAGGCCCCGGCTGGTGGCGGAGGGGTTGTAGACGAGCTGGGCCCCGGCCAGGCCGAGTGCACGCCACCCCTCGGGGAAGTGGCGGTCGTAGCAAATGTAGACGCCGATCCGCCCGACCGCCGTGTCGAAGACCGGCCAGCCCAGGTTGCCGGGACGGAAGTAGTACTTCTCCCAGAAGCCCTTCACCTGCGGGATGTGGTGCTTGCGGTACTTGCCGAGGTACGTGCCGTCCGCGTCGATGACGGCTGCGGTGTTGTAGTAGAAGCCGGGCTTCTCCACCTCGAAGACCGGCAGCACCATGACCATGTTCAGTTCCCTGGCCAGGGCGCCGAACCGGGTGACGGTGGGGCCGTCGGGGACGGGCTCGGCCCAGCGGTGGTGTTCGGGCTCCTGCACCTGGCAGAAGTAGGGGGCGTTGAAGACCTCCTGGAAGCCGATGACCCGCGCTCCCTGGGCGGCGGCGTCACGTGCGTACTTCTCGTGGGCGGCCATCATGGATTCGGCGTCACCGGTCCACTCGGTCTGTACGAGTGCGGCCCGGACGGTGTGCGGCATGGTTCCCTCGCTCCTCTTCGAGCGCCGCCCCGACTGCGGGCGGCGAAGGACGCGGCCGGCGCGTTGTAGAGGTCGCACCTTAGGTAAGAGGGGAATGGCCGGTCAACGTCCGACATCCGGGCGACGGAAAAGAAACGGGTGAAGTGTGCGCACTCCCGTGGCCACGGTTACCAATGTCCTTTGTGCGGCGAAATCAATTCGGAGGAAGCGACAGGTTTCGCCGTGCTCGGGGCGTGGATTTTCATGCCTTCGCACACGCGCCCGAGGGCGGCCGGGCGGGTGTGCCCGGCCGCCCTCGGGCGGTACCGCCCGGACCGTGGTCGCGGTCCGGGGTCAGGGGGTGCGGCCGGTGTACGCCCGGCCCGGAACGGGTCAGCCGGTGACGTCGACCTCGATCTCGTCGCCGCCCAGGAACTCGGCGCTCAGGCCCATGTGGGAGATGTCGGCGGGGTTGTCGACGTCGAAGACGATCGGCACGACCTCGGAGTCACCCGGGGCAATGTCGACGTCCATCGTGAAGTTCGAGTCGAAGCCCTCCGTCGCGACGTAGTCCTCCTGGATGGCCTCGCCGGAGTAGGTGTAGAGGTGCTGCTCGTCGCGCCAGAACTCGATGTCCTCGTTGCCGTCGGGAGTGACGTTCACGTACACCACGACGTACTCGCCGTAGGGAGTGTGCCCCGGGACGTCGGCGCCGACCTCGATCTCCGTGATCGTGAAGACCATGCCGTTGTGGCTGACCTCCTCGCCGATCCCCGGCATGTCCGGGTTCGAGCGCTCCTCGTTCCCGAGGCCGGCGCTGGTGTCGCCGGAGGTCCCGCCGGTGCCCTCGGACTCCTCGGACTCCGAGGTGCCGCCGGAGGACCCGCCGCCGTAGCCGTCGTCACCGCCGTCGTCGGCGAGGAAGAAGACGAGGAGGACGACCAGGGCCACACCGATGACGAAGAGACCGCCGCAGCCCAGGCTGATCCACAGCCAGGGGCCGCCGCCCTTGGACGGAGGAGGGGTGGGCGGGCCGTACTGGCCGCCCGCGTACTGGCCGCCGTAGGGGTCGCCGCCGTAGCCGGGGCCGCCCGGGGCACCGTAGGGGTCACCGCCGTAGGGGCCGCCGGGGCCGCCCGGGCCGCCCGGGCCGCCGGGGGGCATCCCGCCGGGCGGGGGCGGGCCCATGGGCGGCGGTCCGCCGGGAGGCATCCCGCCGGGGGGCATCCCTCCGGGGGGCATGCCGCCGGGCGGCGGGCCCATCGCGGGCTGGCCCCCGGAGGGCGGGCCCATGGCGGGCTGACCGCCGGAGGGCGATCCGTAGGGAGGACCACCCTGATAGGGGTCCTGTCCGTGGGGAGGAGGCTGATTCATGGGGTCCTTGGCTTTCTTCCGCGGTGCTCACGGTGAGCGGGAGCGTGTGACCGGGCCACGCCAGGGGGATCTGCCTAATGTGGGGGGCATGGCACGACTGCTCATCGTTCACCACACGGTCTCACCCGCCACCAGGGAACTGCTGGACGCGGTGCTCGACGGCGCCCGTACAGACGATATCGAAGGCGTACGAGTGCAGGTCAAGGCAGCACTCTCCGCGAACGCCGCGGACCTGCTCGAAGCCGACGCGGTGGTACTCGGTACCCCCGCCAACATCGGTTACATGTCCGGCGCCCTCAAGCACTTCTTCGACACCGTGTACTACCCGGTGCAGGTCGACACGCAGGGGCTTCCGTACGCACTGTACGTCCACGGTGACAACGACACCTCCGGGGCGGTCCGCGCGGTGGAGTCGATCGCCAAGGGCATGGGGTGGCACCGGCACCGGCCGCCGGTCGCCGTCACGGGCCGTCCGGACGCGGACGTCCGGGAGGCCTGCTGGGAGCTGGGGGCGGTGACGGCGCTGGCCGCCCTGGAGCACGCCGGAGAGGGCGGGGGAGGAGAGTAGGCGCACGTCGCCCTCGTTCTCCGCCGATCGCGGGGGATCGCCGTCCGTGCCCGGAGACGACCGAGAATTCCAAGCACATACCGTTCTCTGATCACTTATGGGACAGTGTAGAGAGCCTCGCTGAGGGAGGATTCGCTGGTGAACTCCCCCATTGTCCGGATTCTCGGAACCGCCGTCAGCGAGCCGATCCGGAAACCCGGTATTTCGGTTATGCGCAATAGGAGTTCTGGTGAGTCCCCACCCCCTGTCACCCGCTCGGCTGAACTACGCCTCGGAGGAGGTGGTGGCACCGGCGGCCCCGATCAGGGTCCTCGTGGTGGACGACCACGCGCTCTTCCGCAGGGGGCTGGTTTCGGTCCTCAACGACGAGGCCGACATCGACGTGGTCAGTGAGGCGGCCGACGGCGACGAGGCGGTGGTGCTCGCCACCGAACTACGGCCCGACGTGGTGCTGATGGACGTCATGATGCCCAACTCCACGGGGATCGAGGCCTGCCCGAGGATTCGCGCGGCCGTGCCCGAGGTCAAGTTCGTCATGCTCACCATGAGCGAGGACGAGGCGGACCTCTTCGAGGCGCTCAAGGCGGGGGCCACGGGCTACCTGCTCAAGGAGATCGCCGTCACCGACATCGCGCGCGCCGTTCGGGCGATCGCCGAGGGGCGGTCGTTCATCAACCCCTCCATGGCGATCAAGCTGATCAGCGAGTTCGCCGGACTGGCCAAGCAGGAACGCACGCCCAAGGCCGCCCCCGCCATTCCGGAGCTCACCCCGCGTGAGACCGAGGTGCTCAAACTGCTGGCCCGTTCGTTGAACAACAGGGAGATCGGTGAGCGCCTCTTCATCACGGAGAACACCGTGAAGAACCACGTCCGGAACATCCTGGAGAAACTCCAGGTCCATTCCCGGACGGAGGCCGCCATCTACGCCGTGCGCGCCGAGTACCTGGGTTAGCGCGCCTTCCCGGGCGACGCGCGCGCCCGGTTCCCCCGGACGAGATCCACCCCCTCTCCACGTGTGAGGGGGGTTACGACTCGTCGGCCCCGTTCTCTACCTACCGGTAGGTAGAGTGGTCGTGTGGCAACCGCGACGCACCCGAACGGCACCCCAGGGGGAGCACGATGAGCACCGACACCAGAGAACGCGCCATGAGCGTCTACGCCGCCCACTTCGCCGCCCACGGCTACCGGGGGACCTCCCTGGAGGCCGTCGCCCGTGAGGTGGGAGTCCGAAAACCCACGCTCTACCACCACTTCCCCGGCGGCAAGGAGACCCTCCACCAGCAGGTGGCGCTGGCCTTCATCGAACGCCGAGGCAGGGCCCTGGCCCGGGCCCTGGCCACCGAGGGCGAGCTGGCCGCCGTGCTGGAGGCCGTCATCACCGAGGCGGTGGCCGACCCCACCGGGGCCGACACCTCCTTCGACCAGTACCTGTTCGACTCCCTGGACCAGTTGGAGGCGGACGTGCGCACCACGCTGCGCACCGCCTACGTCTCCGCGCTCCTGGACCCGCTCACCGAGTACCTGCGCGGCGCGGTGGCCGCCGGCGCACTGGCCGACCGGGACCCGGCCCTGCTGTGCAACGCCTTCCTGCACCTGGCCCGGGCGGTGGACCTGAGCGGCACCGAACCGGGCGCGCGCGTGCTGGTCGAGCTCTTCCTCGACGGCGCCGGGCCCGCCTGACCCCGGCGCGTACCGCGCGCCCGCCCCCGCCCCACCACCGGCACACTCCACCACCACACCAGCGGCACACCCCGTCTCGGCCACATGGGGCCGAGGCGCGGCTCGTGCTGCGCGAAAGCGAGGACACCATGAGCGTCACTGCTCCCCCCTGGGCCATCGAGACCCAGGGCCTGACCCGAGCCTTCGGGACCACCACGGCGGTCGAGGGCCTGGACCTGCGGGTCCGGGCCGGTACCGTCTTCGGGCTGCTCGGCCCCAACGGTGCGGGCAAGACCACCACCGTGCGCATGCTCACCACCCACCTGACACCCACCGGCGGCACCGCGCGGGTGCTCGGCCTGGACGTGGTGGCCCAGGCCCGGCGGGTGCGCACCCTGATCGGCGTCACCGGACAGGAGAGCGGACTGGACGAGGAGGTGGACGGCCGCACCGGCCTGACCCTGCTGGCCCGCCTGAGCGGACACCGCCGGGTGGTGGCCCGTGACCGTGTCGAACGCCTGCTGGAGGTGTTCGACCTGACGGAGGCCGCGGGCCGGGCGGTGCGCACCTACTCCGGCGGTATGCGGCGTCGGCTCGACATCGCCGCGAGCCTGCTCGGCTCGCCCCGGCTGCTGTTCCTGGACGAGCCCACCACCGGACTCGACCCGCGCAGCCGCGACCAGGTCTGGCGCATGGTGCGCTCCCTGGCCGAGCAGGGCACCACGGTGCTGATGACCACCCAGTACCTGGCCGAGGCCGACCAGCTGGCCGACCGGGTCGCGGTCATCGGTCGGGGCCGTGTCCTGGCCGAGGGCACCCCCGCCCGGCTGCGCGCCGACCACGGACGGCCCCGCCTGCGGCTGCGACTGGAGGAGCGCGGCCACCTCGACACGGCCCGACGGGTGCTGGCCGAGCACGCCGTCCACCCCGAGCTCCGCGACGGGGACACCCTCACCGCGACCCTGGCCGGGGAGGATCCGGTCGCCCGCTCCGGCGCCCGGGTCCTGGACGCCCTGGCCCGGGCCGGGGTGCGTGTGGGCTCCTTCGGTGTGCAGCCGCCCGAGCTGGACGAGGTGTTCCTGTCCCTGACGGAGAACGGGGAGGCCGCGTGAACGCCGAGGCGACCGAGTACACACCGAACACCGGGGAGGAACGCATGGACCGCACCGAGGCTCTTGGAGAACTGATGGCGCGTCCGGCGCCCGCACGGCCCACGGCGGTGCGCTCCGTTGCCCTGCTGGGCGGCCGGGCCCTGTCCCACCTGCGGCGGGAACCCGTCCAGCTCATCGACGTGACCATCTTTCCCGTGCTGATGATGGTGATGTTCACCTACCTGCTGGGCGGGGCGATCTCCGGTTCCACCGACACCTACCTGTCGTTCCTACTGCCGGGGATGATGGTGATGAGCGTCGTGCTGTGCACCGCGGCCGGGGGTGTGCGGCTCAACACCGACATCGAGCGGGGGGTGTTCGACCGACTGCGCACGTTGGTGGTCTGGCGCCCGGCCCCTCTGGTGGGATCGCTGGCGGGTGACGTGGTGCGGTACGTGTTGGCGGCGGCGAGCGTGCTGGGCGCCGGTCTGCTGCTGGGGTACCGGCCCCAGGGCGGGGTGGGGGGAACGGTGGCGGCGGTGGCGCTGCTGGTGCTCTTCGCCGTGTGCCTGACGTGGGTCTGGTTGCTGGTGGGGTTGGTGGCGCGTTCCGCGTCGTCGGTGACGGCGGCCAGCACACTGCTGTTCCCGTTGGCGTTCCTGGGCGACGTGTTCGTTCCGGCCCGGACCCTGCCCGACTGGCTGCGGGTGGTGGTCGAGGTCAACCCGGTCGCGCACCTGGCGCGTGCGGTGCGCGACCTCATGGCGGGGACCGGGGTGACCTCCTCGGTGGTGTGGACCCTGGTGTGCGCGCTGGTGCTGGTGGTGGTGTTCGTGCCCTGGACCCTGGCCGTGTACCGGCGGCGGTGAGCCGCCCCGGGACGGAGGGCGGGGCCCGGGAGCGGTGCGCCCGGCTCCGGTCCCCGCCCGGGGCGGTCCGGCGGCCGTGCCGCGTCCGCCCTCACCGGATCGGAGCCGTCGGCGGGGCGGGCGGTCGCTACGGCCGGGTGAAGGTCATGTGCGTGACCCCGCTGGGGCTGGTCACGGACTCGGTCTCGAACCGCCCCTCCAGCCCTTCGAGCCCGTCCCACAGGCGCTCGCCGCGGCCCAGGACGATCGGGACGACGGCGACGTGCAGGTGATCGACGAGGTCCGCGGCGAGGAACTCGCGGACCGTGGTCGGTCCGCCGCCGATGCGCACGTCCAGGTCGCCCGCGGCCTCGCGTGCCTGCCGGAGCGCGTCCCGTGGTGTGGCGTCGATGAAGTGGAAGGTGGTGCCGCCCTCCATCTCCAGCGAGGGGCGGGGGTGGTGGGTCAGAACGAAGACCGGTGTGTGGAAGGGCGGGTTCGGTCCCCACCAGCCCTCCCAGTCGTCGTCCTCCCAGGGGCCGCGCTGGGCCCCGAACTTGTTGCGGCCCATGATCTCCGCTCCGATGCCGACGGCCCAGGTCCCGGCGATGGCGTCGTCGACGCCGGTGCTTCCGCCCGGGTTGCCCTGCATCCGTTGGAAGGTCCTGGTCGGGAAGAACCACTGGTGGAGCCGCGAACCGGCGTGGCCGAACGGGGTGTCGAGACCCTGCCCCTCACCGGTGGCGAACCCGTCGACGGAGACGGAGAAGTTGTGGACCCTCACACGGGACATGGCAGGGACTCCCACCCTCGAAGCGATGTGGCGGTGAACTGCGGTCACTCACCAGTGAGCCTGGACTCCGCGACCACGGAATGCAATCACCGGCGCCACCGGTACCCGAACCGAGGGGTGGAGGCCGGGGCTCCCCCGGCCCTCTGACACGGTTCCGCTCCACGTCACCCGCGCGCCTCCGGACGCCCCTCCTCGACCGCGGACGGCCCGGAGACGGGTCTCCGCTCGGGCACCAGCGCCAGGATCCGCGCCTGGAACGTCTCCATCGGCCCTCGTGGGAACCGCGAGAGCCACAGGCGCGCCCCCACCACCAGCACCAGACTGATCACCGCCCAGGCGGCCACCATCCAGCCCGCGTGCTCGGCCAGGTGACCCATGCCGAGCCCCCATGAGTAGAAGATCAGTGAGGCCAGCAGGTTCTGGAGGAGGTAGCAGCTCAGCGCGGTCCTGCCCACGGCGGTCAGTGAGGCCGTCACGTGCCCGGGGCGCCGTACCCGGTCCATCACCATTCCCACCACCCCCACGTACCCCAGCATCAGCACCATGGCGAAGGCGTTGCGCCCGGCCATGCCGAGGTCCCCGGGGAAGGCGGCGGCCAGCGCGTTGAGGGGCAGGCCCAGCCCCAGGCCCCAGACCGCCATCCGGTACCGGAGGGTGCGGCCGAGCGGGTCGTCCCCGAACGCTCCGGCACGGTACAGGCGCACCCCCAGCAGGAAGAGGAACACCGTCATGGGTAGGGCGATGACGATCTCCGTGCGGGTGAGGAGGAAGCTCGTCGCCCGGTCCAGGACCTGCTCCGAGTAGCTCCCCTCGCGGTACAGCCGGTCCCACTCGATCTGTTCCGGGGTCAGCCGGGGGTCGCGTTCGACGGGGAGGAGCAGGCTCATGGCCGCTGTCACCCCTGCGACGAAGGCGAGGTGCAGGCCCA
Organism: Nocardiopsis eucommiae; assembly: GCF_965344335.1. Taxonomy (NCBI): domain Bacteria; kingdom Bacillati; phylum Actinomycetota; class Actinomycetes; order Streptosporangiales; family Nocardiopsidaceae; genus Nocardiopsis; species Nocardiopsis eucommiae. Next base: position 15,629 of record NZ_CBDRIY010000015.1, on the reverse strand, counting down.
GGGCCGTCCACATCACCACGGTGCGCGTCCGTTCGGACAGGCCCAGGAGGTAGACGACCACCAGCGCCGTCACCGCGTAGCCCATGAGAACGTCCCAAGCGAAGAGGAGGACGACGTGCAGGGCTCCTTCCACGAGCAGGAGGAGGGCCCGCGAGGGCTGTGTGCCCGGCCAGGACCGGCCGCCCTCCTTCGCGGCCCGGTACTGGATGGCCAGGCCCACGCCGAACAGCAGGGTGAGCATCGCGTAGAACTTGCCGCTGAGGAACAGGGTACGCAGGCCCTCGGCGACGGGTCCGTAGTCAACCGATCCAGGGTGGCCGAAGAGCCAGATGTTCATGCCGAGTGTGCCGAGGATGGCGATCCCGCGCAGAACGTCCAGGAGCGGCAGTCGCCCTGATCCGCGTGGTCTGGTGTTGGTGTCCATGAGCGCATGGTTCCGAGGAGGGGGTCGCCACGGCATCCGCCGAAGGGCATAGGAGCCCGGTCCCTTCCCGTATGCCTTTCGGCGGACGTGGTCCCGCCGCGCCGTGCTCCACCATGGTCGGATGAACGCGGCGAGGGTGGGCGAGGCGGTCGCTCGGTGGCGGTGGCGATGGCTGCCCGCCCCGGTGCGCGACACGATGTTGGCGTTACTGGTGGGACTGCTGGCGGTACGGATACCCCCGGTCGACCCCGACGCCGAGACGGGGTGGGTACCGTGCGCCGTCGTGCTGGTCGCCTGCGCGCCGTTGGTGCTGCGGCGGCGGTTTCCGGTGACCGTCGCGCTGGTCACCGGCGTGCTCGTGTTCCTCGCGTACGCGGCCGTGGGCTACGACGGTTCACTCCTCGCGGCCGTGGTCGCCGTCGGGTCGGCCGCACACCGGCGTCCCGGTACGGTGCCGCTGCTGGCCGTGGCGTCGGTCGTGTGGTGGTTCGCCTACCAGGTGGTCGTCTTCCCCGGAACCAACACGTTGGTCGCATGGTCGGGGGACCCCTCTGATCCCGCCGTGACCGTGGTCGGTGCCGGGCTGGACTTCGTCCTGTGGACACTGCCCGCCTTCGTACCCCTCCTGGCCGGGTACGTGTGGCGGCTGCGGGTCGACCGCGCCGAGGGCCTCCGGCGCGCCGTACGCGACTCCTTCGAGCGTGAACGGCTGCGTGAGCGGGAGCGGCTGGTCCGTGAGGTGCACGACGTCGCCGGACACCACCTGAGCGCGATTCGCCTGCTGGCGGTGGGTGGTCGCCAGGCGCTGGAGGGCCGGGATCCGGAGGCGGTCGCCGTGCTCGGGTCGGTCGCGGAGCTGTCCGGCCGCGCGGTGCGGGAGGTGCGCGAACTGTTGGAGGCGTTGCGCGAGGACAGGCTGACCGGGGCGGTGCCGGGGGCCGGGATCGCCGACCTTCCGTCCCTGACGGCGGTGTTGGAGGGGACGGGGGTGCTGGTGGATCTGGTCATACCGGAGGGAGCCGGGGACGGCCTCTCCGGGAGGGCCGGGGCGGACGTGTACAGGATCGTCCAGGAGTCCCTGGGCAACGTGCTGCGGCACTCGTCGGCACGACGGGTCCGGGTGCGCCTGACGCGGACGGCGGCCGCACTCACGGTCACGGTGGAGGACGACGGAGGGCGCGGGCCGGTGGGCGCCGGGGCTGAGGAGCCCGGAGGGAACGGTCTGGCAGGGATGCGACATCGCGCCGAGGAGCTGGGCGGCGTCCTGGAGGCGGGAGAGCGGCCGGGGCTGGGCTGGCGGGTGCGGGCCGTGATTCCCGTGGAGGGCGCACGCCCGCGGGCGGTGGCTGGAGTCGGGGCGGCGGGGAACGGACGGGACGCGGAGCCGGGGGCGGGGGCGGGGGAGCGATGATCCGCTTGTTGGTCGCGGACGACCAGCCAGCCGCACGCGAGGGGTTGCGGCTGCTGTTCGGCCCGGTCGAGGACGTGGACGTGGTGGGGGCGGCCGCGAACGGTCGGGAGCTGGTGTCGATGGCGCGGCTCCTGGGGCCGGACGTCGTGCTCACCGACATCCGCATGCCCGGAACGGACGGAGTCGCGGCGGCCCGGGAGCTGTCGAAGCTCTCGCCCGCGCCGCCGACGGTCATGCTGACCACCTTCGACACCGACGAGTACCTGTTCGGGGCGCTCCAGGCGGGGGCGGTGGGATTCCTGCTCAAGGAGAGCGACCCGGAGCTCTACGTGGAGGCGGTGCGGGCGGCGGCGTCCGGGCAGGGGGTGATCGATCCCAAGGTGACTCCGCGACTGGTGGACCGGTTCGCCAGGACCTCGCCGCGCACGCCTCCAAGGTTGCTGGAGGACCTGACAACCCGTGAACGGGAGGTGCTGGTGCTGGTGGCCCGGGGGCACAGCAACGCCCGGATCGCGGGGGAGCTGGGGATCACCCTCGGCACGGCCAAGGTTCACGTGGCCCGGATCCTCACCAAGTTGGGGGTGGAGAGCCGGGTGCAGGCGGCTGTCTACGCCTATCGCCACGGCCTGACCACCTGGGCGGACGGTGAGGCCGTGAGTCGCCCGCCCGACACGGGTCACGCCTGAGCCCCGAGCGTCGTCCCGGCGGGTCACCGATCAGACGGTTCGGCCGGGCACCGTCGCGTCCATGCTCCGAGCGAGGAGCACGGCCGACAGCAGGCCGGGGAAACGCTCCTCCAGGTCGTCGGTACGCAGGCGACTCATGCGGGAGGTGCCCTCGTAGTGCTGGCGGATGACGCCGGACTCGCGCAGGACCCGGAAGTGGTGGGTCGAGGTGGACTTGCTCACCGGGAGCTCGAAGGCGATGCAGGCCATGTCGTCGTGGCCCTGGGACAGGTCGTGGACGATGCGGAGCCGGATCGGGTCGGACAGCGCGCTGAGCACGTCCTCCAGGCGGATCTGGTCGGTCCCCGGGTGCTCCAACTGTCGCCCCTGGGCGGCGCGGGCGGCCCTGGCCATGATTCCGACCCCCTTCCGTTCGGCTCGTGTCTCAATGTACGAACACCGTCGTAGTTTGACAAGCGGCGTAGTACGACTTGTACCGTACAAAGGTCGGTCGCCGCCGACACCCGAGAGCGCCTATGCGAAGGAACGCCTGTGAGCACCCTGTTCACCCCGCTGAAGCTGCGAGGACTGGAGATCCCCAACCGCGCGTGGATGTCCCCCATGTGCATGTACTCCGCACGGTCCGAGGGCCCCGAGGCCGGGGTGCCGACCGACTTCCACCTGGCTCACCTGGCCGACCGTGCGGCGGGCGGCCTCGGGCTGGTCATGGTCGAGGCGACCGCCGTGCGCCCGGAGGGGCGGATCAGCCCCTGGGACCTGGGTCTGTGGAACGACCGGCAACAGGAGGCGTTCGCGCGGATCACCGCCGCCGTCCGCGCCCACGGCTCGGTGCCCGCCATCCAGCTCGCACACGCCGGTCGCAAGGCCTCCGTCGACAAGCCCTGGCTCGGCAACCGTCCCGTGGCCCCCGCCGACGGCGGATGGGCCACGGTCGGGCCCAGCGCCGAACCGTTCCACGACCACCCCGCTCCCACGGAGCTCACCGTCGAGGAGATCGGCCAGCTCGTGCGCGACTTCGCCACGGCGGCCGAGCGCTCCCTCGCCGCCGGGTTCGAGGTCGTGGAGGTGCACGGAGCCCACGGCTACCTGCTCAACTCGTTCCTCTCCCCGGCGGCCAACCGCCGCACCGACGTCTACGGGGGCACCCTCGAGAACCGGATGCGGTTCCCGCTGGAGGTCGTCGAGGCCGTGCGGGCGGTCTGGCCCGAACACCTGCCCGTGCTGTTCCGTACCTCCGCGACGGACTGGATCTCCGAGAACACCGAGGACACGCGCGAAGGATGGACCGTCGAGGACACGGTGCGCCTGGCCAAGGAACTCCAGACCCGGGGCGTCGACCTGCTCGACGTGTCCACCGGCGGCATGGTCCACGACGCGCCCATTCCCGCCGCTCCCGACTACCAGGTGCCCTTCGCGGAGCGGGTGCGCCAGGAGACCGGCCTGCCCACCGCGGCGGTCGGTCTGATCCTGGAGCCCGCGCAGGCGGAGGCGATCGTGGCCTCGGGCCGCGCCGACGCCGTGTTCCTGGGGCGCCAGCTCCTGCGCGAGCCCTACTGGGCCCACCGCGCGGCCGAGGAACTGGGCGCCGAGTCCCGCTGGCCCGTCCAGTACGGCTACGCCGTCGCCCGCCGCTCGAAGTAGGACCGACCAGGGCTCGGTCCAGGAGAGTCGAAGAGGGAACCTTCGCGGGGGCGAGGGTTCCCTCTCTCGTTGTCTGGCTCGGGCGAGACGCGGGAGCGCCCCAGCTCCGACGGGAGAGGGAGGGGGTTGGGGGCGGCGACGATGGGGAGGGGCCTCGAGCCCCGGTGTGCCGAGTCCACTCTGAGTCAAGCGCTGTTCATTCCACGTCATTGATCTCGCCAGGGCCTTCTTGTCAGAATCAGGGAACTCCTGATCCCGACTCATTTCGGATGAGACGAAGGTCAGTCGGCATTTCCGAAGGACGGGAAGGACCGCCTTGTTCGCGAAAAGGAAGGACCTGAGGCAGGAGTTCGATCCCTCTCCGCGTTCCGGGGAGAACGCCTGAAGAGCGGGTGCTCTCCCCGGCGCGGAGAGGCTGGCGGGCGGCGGATCGACCGTGGATCGGTGACCAACCTCGAAACCGTGGCAGTCGAACAGCACTGGTGACCATGGTCGGCCCGGCCTAGAATAGGCCGGGCGCGGGCGCGGGTCGAAGGGGCGATGATGATCGAGAGCAGATTCGATACCACCGACGTCACCCCGGAAGATCGCTTCGACTGCTGGCGGGAAGCGATCGAGAAGACACACGCGCCCATCTCCATCACCAGCGACCACACCGAGGATTTCCTGGGTCGGCAGCATCTGATGATGCTGGATGGAATCCTCGTGTGGCCCACGGTCTTTCAGCCCGTCGTCTTCGAGCGCTCCGCCAAGCAGATCCGCGCCTCCGATCCGGAGTGCTACCACCTCAGTCTGGTGCGAAGCGGCCGACTCGAAGTGGACTCACAGGGGAAGGCGAGTGATGTCCGAAGGCAGGAGATCAGCGTCGTGGACACCTCCCGGCCCTTCCGGATCCGGTCGGCCTGGGGCCTCTCCAAACAGGTGGGTATCGGCATCGAGATACCCAAAGCGGCGCTCGACCTTCCCGTCGATGAAATGGACGAGCTCATCGGAAGGAAGATGACCGCGCGGAAGGGGTACGGTGCACTCCTTCTCGGGTTCGTCTCGCAGCTCTCCAAAGACGCGTCCTGCTACGGTCCCCACGATGGCCAGCGCCTCGCTGCCGTTACACGTGATCTCATCTCCGGCCTCTTCTCCCAGTCGCTTGAGGCGGATGATGGGCTGTCCCACGAAACTCGTGAGAACCTTCTCGCGCTTCGTGTCGAGGAATTCATCAGATCCCGACTGGGTGACGCACGGCTGACTCCACAGGTGGTGGCCCAGGCCAACAGCATCTCGACGTCGTACCTGCATCGCATCTTCCGCGCCAGAGGTGTGACGGTCAACGCCTGGATTCGCGAGCAGCGATTGGCGGGGGCGCGCCGTGACCTGATGAATCCGGACCTGGGTTCCGTGCTGATCTACCGGGTCTCCCAGAAATGGGGGTTCTCCAGCCCCGCGGTGTTCAGCCGCGCGTACCGAGACTTCTACGGCGTCTCCCCTCGCGAGACGAAGGAGGGGGTCGGAGCTCTCTGAGCAATTCCAGAGCCGGAGACCTGGTCGTGCGACGAGGCCTTTCCGAGAACGGGGAGGGAACCTTCGCGGGGGCGGAGGTTCCCCTTCCGAGCCCTCGGGTCAGGCGAGGCGGAGGAACGCGGCCCATTCGGCGGAGGAGAAGGCCAGGGTGCTGAGCGCCCTGTTCCGGGTGTCACGCACGGCGGCGCCGCTGGGCGGGTCCGCGAGCTCGGCGCGGTGGTCACCGGAAACGCCGTGCGTGGCCCTCCGGAAGTGCGCGACCTCGACACACTCCCGCGCGGTGTTGCTGTAGGAGGACTTGCGGAAGGTGAGTGGTGGGGCCTGGGGGTGCATGGCGGGAGCCTTCCGTGGGGAGAGGGGATCACTACCTGACTCATGCGCCGTCCCGCCCACGGTTACACCCCGGGTTCGGCGGAAAACGTCCCGTGCTCGTGACCAGGTGTGGCCACCGGGGAACCCGACCGCGCTCCAGTCAGACCCCCTCTGACCGGCCGGGGGTGAGAGGTCCGGCGTCGCGGCCTTGAGCCTCCTGCTGGGATCCCGGACCGGCGGCGCCACCGGGGGTCTCCGGTTCTCGTGCCCCCGTCAACAGAAACAGTCGGATCATCCCGGCTCTGTCAGGTATTCCGTCGAGTCGCTCACACTCGACAACCGAATCCATGGAGATTCCTTGAAGTCGCCTCGCGGGGGTGGCAGTGTGGCGTGCCAGTCCACACGCAGCCGCGCATCCGCGGCGCCGAACCCGGGGAGTCAGCGTGACCCGAGGGCCCGCAACCGACCACCTGCGCAACTTCGTGAACGGCGCACACGCCGACACCGCCGAGGGCCGCCGCAGCGAACTCGTCGACCCCGCCACGGGACGGGTCTTCGCCACCGCGCCGGTCTCCGGGCCCGAGGACGTGGACGCCGCCTTCCGGGCCGCGCACCGTGCCTTCGAGGACGGCTGGCGTGACTGGACCCCGGCCGAACGGCAGATCGCGCTCAACCGGTTCGCGGACGCCGTCGAGGCCCGCGCCGACGACCTCGTCGCCGCCGAGGTCCGCAACTGCGGCAAGCCCGTGGCTCTCACCCGCACCGAGGAGATCGGGCAGGTCCTGGACGCCCTGCGGTTCTTCGCCGGGGCCACCCGCAACCTGGAGGGCCGCGCCGCGGGCGAGTACCTGCGCGACCACACCTCCTGGATCCGCCGCGAACCCCTCGGCGTGGTCGGCCAGATCACCCCGTGGAACTACCCGATGGCCATGGCGGCCTGGAAGATCGGCCCGGCCCTGGCGGCCGGGAACACGATCGTGCTCAAACCCTCGGACACCACCCCGGTCTCCACGCTCCTGCTCGCGGAGATCGCCGCCGAGTTCCTGCCCGCCGGGGTGTTCAACGTGGTCTGCGGTGACCGCGACACCGGGCGCGCCCTCGTGGACCACCCGATCCCCGCGCTGATCTCCCTCACCGGCTCCACCCGGGCCGGGATGGAGGTCGCCCGGGCCGGTTCGCGCGACCTCAAACGCCTCCACCTCGAACTCGGCGGCAAGGCCCCGGTGATCGTCTTCGACGACGCCGACGTCGAACGCGCCGCCGAAGGCATCGCGGAGGCCGGGTTCTTCAACGCGGGCCAGGACTGCACCGCCGCCACGCGTGTCCTGGCGGCCCCCGGCATCCACGACGACCTCGCCGCCGCCCTCACCGAGCAGGCGCGCGGCACCGTCACCGCCGGACCCGACCACGCGGACGCCGCCTACGGCCCGCTCAACAACGCCGACCAGCTGGCCCGGGTCACCGGTTTCCTGGAGCGCACCCCCGACCACGCCGAGATCCTCACCGGCGGCTCACGGGTGGGCGAACAGGGGTTCTTCCACGCACCCACGGTCGTCTCCGGGCTGCGCCAGGGCGACGAACTGGTCACCGACGAGATCTTCGGCCCCGTGCTCACGGTCCAGCGTTTCACTGACGAGGACACCGCCGTGAGCTGGGCCAACGCCGTGGAGTACGGTCTGGCTTCCAGCGTGTGGACCCGCGACCACGCCCGCGCGCTGCGGGTCTCGCGCCGCCTCGACTTCGGCTGCGTGTGGATCAACACCCACATCCCCATCATCGCGGAGATGCCGCACGGCGGGTTCAAGCACTCCGGTTACGGCAAGGACCTCTCCACGTACTCGTTCGAGGAGTACACCCGGGTCAAGCACGTCATGAGCTACATCGGTCCCTGACGCGCCCCGCCCCACTGTCGCGCCACCGAGCGAACCCGCGGGGACCCCCCATGCTGGAGGGACCGGCCGCCGATCCCCGGGACCGGACGAACGACGAGAGAGTGAGAGCCTTGGCCGACACCACGCGCGACGCGGCGGCACGGGCCCTGGAGGGCGCTCGCCCCCGGGTCTTCTGGCTGGACCCGGAGGTTCCCGGGCACGAGGTTCCCGAACCCGCCCCGACGCTGGTCGGGGACGTGCACACCGATCTGGCCGTGGTCGGCGCCGGGTACGGAGGACTGTGGGCGGCGCTGGTCGCCAAGGAGCGCGACCCCGACCGCGACGTGGTCGTGGTGGAGGCCCGCTCCACCGGCTGGGCCGCGTCGGGGCGCAACGGCGGGTTCTGCGCCGCCAGCCTGACCCACGGGTACGAGAACGGTGCCGAGCGCTGGCCCGAGGAGATCGACGAACTCGAACGCCAGGGCAGGGCCAACCTCGACGCCATCGAGGAGACCGTCCGGCGGTACGGCATCGACTGCGAGTTCGAGCGCACGGGGGAGACCCTCGTGGCCACCGCGCCCTGGCAGGCCGAGGGGTTCGAGGAGGCCGCCGAGACGGTGCGGGCCCACGGGGGCACCGCGCACGTGTGGGACGCTGAGGAGACGCGGCGGCACATCGACTCTCCCACCTACGCGGGGGCGCTCCACGATCCGGATGGAGTGGCGATGCTGCACCCCGCCAAGCTCGCGTGGGGGCTACGCGCCGCCTGCGAGGGGCTGGGGGTGCGGTTCTTCGAGAACAGCCCGGTGCGCGCCATCGGCTCCGTTCCCGCGGGGCTGCGCCTGGAGACCCGGACCGGAAGCGTGCACGCGCCCAAGGTGGCCTGGTGCGGCGGGGCGTTCCCCGGTCCGCTGCGTCGACTCCGGCACTACCTCGCGCCGGTCTACGACTACGCGCTCATGACCGAGCCCCTCACCGGCGAGCAGCGGGCGGCGATCGGGTGGGAGGGGCGCCAGGGGGTCTCCGATTCCGCGAACCTCTTCCACTACTACCGGCTCACCGCGGACGACCGCGTCCTCTGGGGCGGCTACGACGTGGTCAACCACTCCGGGAGGGTGCGGCCCGAGTACGACCAGAGGCCGGAGACCTTCCAGAAGCTGGCCGAACACTTCCTGGAGACCTTCCCGCAGTTGCGCGGCATCCGGTTCGGGCACACGTGGGGCGGGGTGATCGACACGTGCAGCCGCTTCTCGGTGTTCTTCGGTGAGGCCTACGGCGGGCGGCTCGCCTACGCCGCCGGGTACACGGGCCTGGGTGTGGGCGCCACCCGGTTCGGCGCGCAGGTGGTGCTGGACCGGCTCGACGGGCTGGACACCGAGCGCACACGGCTGCGGATGGTCCGGGAGAAGCCGCTCCCGTTCCCGCCCGAGCCGGTCCGCTCGCTGGGCATCGAACTCACGCTGCGGGCGACGGCCGCCGCCGACCGCGACGGGGGACGGCGCAACCTGTGGCTGCGCGGCCTGGACTCCGTGGGCATGGGCTTCGACAGCTGACCGGGAAACCGGGCGACGGACGGTGACCGGTGGTGATCCGGGCACGCGCGTACACCGAGCCGGATACCGGGCCTTTCCGGCAAGGATCGGTAAGTTCGCGCCAAGGGTTGCCATGTGGGGCGATGCGGACGGCGTGGCGTGTGTGCCGCCCGCGTCGCCCGGGCGAGGATGGGCATCGGGCCGCAGGGGGTCGGCGCTGGTGGCCGGATCCCTCGCGCGGCCCTCCCACCTCCTCGGGACTCACCGCGTGGCCGCCCACTGGCCCAAGGTTCCAGGTCGCGCGGTGTCAGACGTGAACGGCGCCCGTACCCCCGGTACGGGCGCCGTTCACGTGCGGTCGTGGGGGAGCCACCCGGGCCGGAGCGGTCGCGAGTCGCCGTCGTCCGCTTCGTGGAGGCGGCCAGGCGGTGTCCGGTCACCGGCTCACCTGTGAGGTCCGACCCTCGGAGCTGGCGGTATCGGAGGCTCCCCGCACCGAGCGCACACGACCGGAAGGGTCGCCGGATCCCGCGACAGGTGTTGCCAGCCCGGTCACCAGCCCCGCCAGGACTTCCTCTCCTTCTCCGTCATGGCCGCCGGCCCGTCCTGCGAGCCCTGATTCATCCAGTCCGAGATGTCGTTGTTGCCGACGAAGAGGTTGGCCGCCATGCTCCGCACCTTGTCCACGGACAGACGGAAGGACCAGCCGACGTTGTCCGCCAAGGGCACGACCAGGACGGTGGGGTCGGATCCGCTCATGGAGGCTCGGTCGGCGATCACCACCACCTCCTCGCCCGTCTCCTCTTCTTCGTCCTCGTTGGATCGGACGATTGCCATCACCTGTTCCGGTGTGGCCCCCGCGAAGGCCGGGTCGTCCACGACCTGCACGTAGGGGCTGTAGTCCTCGGAGGTCTCGATCCGGGGGTCGAGACGGTCCGCGTCCTCCGCGAGCGCGGCCCAGGCGCGGTCGTCGCCGAAGTCGGTGCGCACGAGCAGCCCCCAGTTGTTCTGGGTGATCACGGGCAGGGGCGCGGCGGGGGGCTGGTAGAGGGGCGGAGAGTCAGCGGTCTCCAGGACATCGCCCATCACGTCGGCGCCGTCCAACCAGTCCTCGTAGGAGTCACCGGGATCGAGTTCGACCTCGGCGGAGCCGCCGTCCTTGTGGTGATCCAGGGTGTCCTCGATGCTGGGGCGGTGCACGACCAGGTAGGTCATGGCCGCCTGGCGGGGCGTGACACGGAAACGGAAGAGGTCGTCATCGCTGGGAAGGAAGGCCGTGAGCGGGCGCAACTCGGGATCGCGGGTGGTGCCGGCGTCGGCGATCAGGACCAGGTCGGGACGCCAGGCGCTCTCGCCGTCCAGGGTCTGGGACACCTCCTCGGGAACGACGCCCCGCCAGTCGGGGCCCTGGGCCACGAGCAGGCGCCGGGGGATGGGCCCCTGCGCCCGGGGAAGGGGCTGCCCGGGGGCGGGGGCGACCATGCCGGGCAGTTCGCCCATACGGACGAGCACGTCGTTCCATGCGGGGTCGTCGCAGTCGCCACGGACCAGCAGGGCGCCGGGCACGTGCTCGATCTCGTCCTCGGGCGGTGGGGGCAGGGTGGGGCACATCAGGGGGTCTCTTCACGGTCGTGTCGTGTGGGTCGCTCCCTTGTACCAGGCCGGCCGGACAAAAACCGACACACCTCGGTCCCGGCTCGCTCGCCCCATGCCTCACGGCGAGCGTCACCGCGGGAGTCGGAGGCAGGAAGGAACCCCCGCGACCCGTGGCCGCGGGGGTTCGTGAGTCGGGGCCGTATCGACGGGAGCCGCCCCAGCGGCCGTGTTTCGACGATGCCCACCGGTTCCCGGCCGGGTGGAGTGGGGTCCGTCCTCCCCAGGTGTGAACCCGGCCGGGTGGTGTGGGCCGTCGCTCCACGGATCGCTTGGGCGTCGCCCGTCGATCAGCCGTGGCGAGAGAATTCGGTCACGGCATCACCGCTGGAACCCGTCGCTCGGTGCCAGGGCGCACTCAGCAGGATTCCTGGTAGATGCCCCGGCCCTTGAAGTAGGCGGTCCCCCCGTAGTTGAAGCTCTTGGTCGAGTTGCCAGCGATCTTGAACATGGGGTCGGCCCGGAACGGGACGTCCACACGGAAGCACCTGGCGCTGGAGTAGGTGTTGCGGACCGTGACGTACCGACTGATCCCCTCGTTGTACCAGTTGGTCGCGGTCAACGAGGCCGCAGCTTCCACCTGCTGCGGGGCGACACTGGACGCCTGGGCGGGCGCCGGGGTCGAGGCGCCCGCGGCGGGCGCTCCCATGAGGGTCAGGGGGATGGCCAGTGCGGCGGCGAGCACGCCGATCTTCGAGAGACCAGCGGTGAGGGCACGGGGGGAGGTGTGTCGGCGCATGAGCGGCCTTCCGGTCGGGGAACATCGGTCATCGCTGACGCTAGGCACCTCGCGGGACCGTGTCGACGAAGGTCAAGAAACCGTGCGCACCAGGTCAAGGAATCCACCGGCGTCCCGGCCCGGTGCACGGTCTCACCCGCTGGTGCGTCCGGGACGCACGTCCCTGGGGGAGACGCCGTAGACGTCGCGGAAGGTCCGGCTGAACACCGCGGCGCTGGAGAACCCCCACTTGCGCGCGATCAGGTAGACGGGAACGTGCGCCAGGGTCTCGTCTCCCAGGTCGTGGCGGGCCCGGGCCAGTCGCCGCTCGCGTATCCACGCGGTGACGGTGTCGCCCTGCTCCTGGAAGATCCGGTGCAGGTACCGGACCGAGACGTGGTGGGCGGAGGCCACCGCGAAGGGGGTCAGATCCGGATCGCCCAGCCGCTGGTCGATGAAGCGCTTGATTCTGAGGAGGAGAGTCTGTCTCCGCGTCTCCGGCGGCAGCAGGTCCTCGGCTTCCAGCGACTGGGCGAACATCCCGGAGAGCAGGTCGCACAGGACCGTGGAGAGGCGGTCGACATCGCTGGGACCGTGGAGAGTCGGGTCGTTCGCCAGCGTGCTGAGAAAGCTCTTCGTCAGCGCCCCGTAGCCGGAGGAGGCGGAGAACTTCGCTCCGGCGATCCGGCCCAACAGCTTCGAGGGGAGCGGCAGCCGTGCCCTGGGGACCTCCAAGCCGATCCCGTGCTGCTCCACGTGTCCACCGCACGCGCGGATGGAGAAGGGGGTGGACGAGTCGATGACACTGATCTCGTTCGCTCCGACGTCGATCGACGTGCGGCCGAAACCGCCGTCCAGCCGACCGCGGAAGATCAGGGTCAGGTGGAGGTTCTCCGGGTCCGAGCCCCGGATGAGGGGTCGTGTCCTGGTGAAGACCACGGGTCGGAAGACGCTGGGCCAGAGCAGGACCCCGTTCAGGTCCAGGAGCCTCTGGTGGGCCTGGAAGGTGTCGGGCTCGTCGCTGCTGAGCACCAGGGGGGCGTGCGTCCTCGCCACGCACTCCTGCCAGTACCCGAGTCGCTCCGCCGGGGGGATGTCCCGTGTGTGGAACTCGGCTTGGATCACCTGGGGCTCCTTGTGGGGGATGACGTCGGGGCTCGTTCTGCCCCGTCCTGCCGTGGCCGCGCCGGTACCGGTGTCCCTCCGCTCCCGTCCAGGGCGGAGGCCGGGGCCACCCCTCGATTCTGTCGTCGTCCCGCTCGTCCCCCGTCACCGGGTGCGGCGCGGGCTCGGGGATCCCGAGGAACGGGAAGGACCCCGGTCCCTGTCGGACGGGGGTCCGCTACGAAGCCGACGGGTACGGCCGCGTTCAGCTGGGCGGGTCGGCGGCGCGCAGCTCCTCGTTGATGCGCAGGGCCTCCTCCAGTTGGTCCTCCAGGATGATGATGCGGCAGGCGGACTCGATCGGCGTGCCCTCGTCGACAAGTTCGCGAGCGCGTGCGGCGAGCTTGAGCTGGTACCTGGAGTAGCGGCGGTGGCCGCCCTCGGAACGCAGCGGCTCGATCAGCCTGGCCTGACCGAGGGCGCGCAGGAAGGACGGCGTGGCGCCGACCATCTCCGCCGCGGCGCCCACCGTGTAGGCGGGGTAGTCGTCATCGTCGAACCGGTGACCGGTCTCGGGACGGGGCAAGTGGGTGTCCTTCTTCTCCTGTACGCACGTCGAGGGCCCCAGCGCCGTACGGCGCTGGGGCCCGAGAGTTCAATACCACCTACCGGACGCTGCCGGTCTTCCGCTTCCCGAGGTCGAGCTGAATCGGGATCGCGGGGATCGCTGTTGTGTGACCGTGGACCACCTTCTTCCGAATCGGGGCCTGCGGTACCCGAGCGGAACCTCTCCCGGCTCGGGCGATCCTGATGGCACCTACTCCTCTCGTTCTCACTTCGTGCACTGCTTTCGACTGCGTCCTACCGGCTCCCGACGCCGCACAACCGTGCGCCGGTCGAGCCCTACAGCGTTCCTCCTACCGGCCCCCGACGCCTTGAAGCACGTGCGCGCCGTCGAGCCGACCTGCTCTCCACCTGAGTATCCGGTGGTCCAGCCGTGTTTCTCAGTGGCTGTGGCAGAAAAACTAGCAGCGAGCAGAACGCATGTCTACCTTCACCGCTACAGATTTTCGGTTCTTGTGGAGGGAGTTTCGTCGGAGGGTTCAAGGGAAGGAAAAGGGGGTTGCCCGCGACGGTCAGTAGCCGCGCCAGGCCTGCCGGTCCTGGTGGTAACCGATGATCCTCGGATGCATCATCGTCGAGGACTCCACCTCGGCCTCCCTGCGGTCGATGGGGAAGACCAGCGCCGCGCTCAGCAGGTCCTCGTCCAGGAAGCGCAGCTCGGGGGGGTCCTCCGGCAGGCCCAGCTCGGGGGCGCCGCCCGACTCGGCGTCGGACACCCCCAGGTAGAAGCCCCAGTTCCCGAAGGTCGGCACGTCCACGTTGTACGGAGTGACCGCGAGCCCGGCCTCCTCCAGCGAGTGCCCCACGCTCCAGTAGGCGTCCGGCGCGAAGAACGGTGAACCGGCCTGCACGACCACGCGGCCCTCCGGGTCCAGGGCCTGCTCCAACAGCGCGTAGAACTCGATCGTGTACAGCTTCGAGGTGCCCACGTCCGTGCCGTCCGGCAGGTCAGCGATCACCACGTCGAAGTGGTCCCGGTTGTCGCGCAGCCACTGGAAGGCGTCCGCGTTGACCACCCTCACGCGCGGATCCTGGAAGGAGTCGTCGTTGAGGTCACGGATCACGGGCTCCGTCGAGGCCAGCTCGATCACGGCCGGGTCCAGGTCCACCAGGGTCACCGACTCGACGTCGTCGTAGCGCAGGAGCTCCCGGATGGCCAGGCCGTCGCCGCCGCCGAGGACCAGCACGTCCTCGCGGGGCCCGTCCATCGCCGGGTGGATCAACGACTCGTGGTACCGGTACTCGTCCAGCGTGGAGAACTGGAGGTCGCCGTTGAGGAACATGCGCACGTCTCGGCCGTCCAGGGACTGGGTGAGCACGATCTCCTGGTACTCGCTGCGCTCCGCGTGCGCGATCGGGTCGCGGTACATGGCCTGGCGGGCGTCCACCTCGAAGTTCTCCGCGAAGTAGTAGGCCAGACCCAGGACCGCCACGATGAACGTCAGCCCGACGGTCAGCCCCACGTAGGCGAGCCGGGTCAGGTCCGTACGGAAGAGCCACAGCACCACGGCCACGCCGATCACCGCGTTCAGCACACCCACCATCAGGGCGCCCTTCGGTAGCCCCAGCAGCGGGAGCAGCAGGAAGGGGAAGGCCAGACCACCGATCAGACCGCCCACGTAGTCGGCGGCGAACAGGTCGGCCACCGCCTCGGAGGCCTCCTGCTTGCGGATGCGCTGGATCAGCGTCATCAGCAGCGGGATCTCGATACCGATCAGCGTGCCGATCACGAACGCCAGGAGCACCAGGGTGGGCTGGTAGGCGGAGGCCGACAGCCAGGCGAAGGACCCGTACAGCAACAGGACCGACAGGCCGCCGACCAGGGACAGCAGCCCCTCCACCACGGCGAACGACAGCGCCGGACGGGACTGGTACCGCTTGGAGAGCAGGGAACCCACACCCATGGCGAACACCATCACGGACAGGACCACGGAGGCCTGGGTGATGGTGTCACCGAGCAGGTAACTGCCGATGGCGACGAGGGCCAGCTCGTACACCAGGCCGCAGGCGGCGCAGATGAACACCGCCAGCAGAACGAAGAACCGGGCCGCGCGCGGCGGCACCGGGAGTCGGGGCCGTGCTTGGGCCGTGGTCTCGCTCAAGGTACTGCTTTCTCAGGAAGGGACACGAGGGCGGGC